>NZ_JOPF01000009.1:0-526176 GCF_002153595.1 Gluconobacter sp. DsW_056 | reverse complement strand
CGCTGGCGCTCTGCAGCGAGAAGGGCCTGAACGGCTTCGTTTTCGGGCGAACAGTTACTGGCGCCCGACACGACCAGACAGCCACAGGGATGCGTCCGGGAAGCCTGCATGCGCGCCGAACCGCGCAAAGCCCGTTCAATCGCATCCCGCGGTGTCAGGTTTTCGTCCCATAAGGGCGCCATCACCTGCCCATAGGTCGCCAGATAATGCTGCACGACTTCGCGGAACAGGGCTTCTTTCGAGCCAAACGCTGCATAGAAACTTGCGGGCGAAATATTGCCCATGCAGGATTTGAGCTGCGTCAGGGACGTCGGCTCGTAGCCCTGCGCCCAGAAAAGCGCCGTGGCGGCATCAATTGCCTTGTCCCTGTCAAACTCACGGGGACGCCCTGTCCGCGCCATGGTGCTGCTCCTGCTGAAAGACTTTCATATTAAGTGATCCAGAAGTGATTGCCAAGGTTTTGAGGCTCTCATATATATACCGATCGTTCCATATATGAGAGCCGTATGACATCCAATACGACATCCCCCGCGCAGAGGGCTGATGACAGGCTGCCTATAGCCGGTCTGCTCGCACTGGCCATGACCGGCTTCATCTGCATCATGACCGAAACGCTGCCCGCCGGTCTGCTGCCTCAGATCGGGGTGAGCCTGCACATTTCCCCGGCATTGGCAGGACAGATGGTGACATCTTATGCTCTGGGCTCCCTGAGTGCCGCGATCCCACTGACACTCGCCACACAGCGCTGGCGGCGGAGGCGGGTGCTGCTGCTGGCGATCATCGGTTTTGTGATCTTCAATTCAATCACGGCGGTTTCGACACATTACGGCCTCATCCTTATGGCCCGTTATGGTGCGGGTGCCGCTGCGGGCCTCGCCTGGGCATTGCTGGCGGGTTATGCGCGCAAAATGGTGACACGCTCCCAGCAGGGGCGTGCACTGGCCATTGCCATGGTGGGTACGCCAGTCGCGCTATCGTTGGGTGTTCCGACCGGAACCTGGCTGGGAGCTCTGATGGGCTGGAGGCTGGCCTTCGGAATCATGTCGGCCTCGACCCTGCTGCTGATTGTCTGGGTTCTGAAGAGCGTCCCTGATTTCCCGGGAGTTGCGCAGCATGAGCGTCTGCCGTTCGGGCGCGTTCTGCGAACTCCGGGCGTGCGGTTTGTTCTGGGAGTGGTGGTGGTCTGGATGCTCGCCCACAATGTTCTCTACACCTATATCGTGCCCTTTATCTCACCTGCCGGGCTGGCAGGACAGGCAGACCGGGTCCTTCTGCTTTTTGGTCTCGCGGCTCTTGTTGGCATCTGGCTGACCAGTCGTACGGTCGATCGTGCCCTGCGCCTTTCCGTTCTGGCCAGTCTGGCGACTTTCGCTGTTGTTGCGGGTGTCTTTGTAATTGGGTCTGCGTCGCCAGTGGTGATCGTGATTGGAGTTACGATATGGGGGCTGACTTTTGGAGGAGCCGCGACCTTGCTCCAGACGGCACTTGCCGATGCGGCCGGTGATGGCGTGGACGTCGCGTTGTCAATGAATGTTGTTGTCTGGAACAGCGCCATAGCGGGTGGTGGAATTCTGGGAGGTGTGCTGCTTCAGACCTGGGGGGCAACATCGTTTCCCTGGGCTGTGCTGGGGCTTGCCGGTGTTGGCTTTCTGATCACATGGCAGGCCCGGTCCCACGGGTTTCGATCTGGACATCGGCTTGGGCGTCCACATTCGTAGTGTGAAACACACTGACCAAACTCTCAAACCGGTTTCTGTTCTTGCAAATCCGGTGAAGGAGCTTCCTTTGCACACATGCTCCGCAACACACCATCACGTCGGATGAGGCCATGGAACAGGGCCGCCCCGATATGCGCCAGAACCAGCCCGAAGAGCGCGAATGCCAGAATTGTGTGAGCGGAACGCAGCCAGGACCAGAGGGCAGGATTATGCGGCAGGATAGGGGGGAGAAGGAGGGACTGTCCCCATAATGGAATGGGAAACCCGCCTGCGGATAGCATTCCCCAGCCCACAAACGGCAGAACAATCATCAGCCCGTACAGCAGAATATGTGAAGTCGTAGCGATGCGCCTTAAAAGTCGTGGCAAATCCTCCGGAAGTGTCGGAACTGAGGATCGAAGGCGATTTGCCACGCGCAGGATTGCCAGCATCAGGATCGCGATGCCCAGAGGGCGATGCAGCGTCACCAGTCGATGATAATCGGGGCCGACTGAAGAGGCCATAAAAAGGCCAATAAACAGCATAGCCAAAATCATGACGGCCATGAGCCAGTGCAAGACGCGCGACAGAAGCGGGAAGGTAGCCATGCCGTTCATGATTTTTTGCTTTCAGGGGTCTGAATCAGGGTAGGTGTCACAGCGCTTGAACTGCGGCTTTCACCAGCTCGGAGAGAGAAAGACCGCATGTAAGCGGCAGAGCGGACCTGAAGGATTGGGTCATCCGATGGCTGAATGCCTGGCGGCAAAACGAGAGGATCAAAGGTGATGCCTGTGCAGGGGCCGCCATCCTCACTTTCAATGGAATTGAGGGTCAGGGTTCCGGCGTCAAGCGTCTGGTCATCCTGCGCCCAGATCTGGCTTGGATCGTTGATGGCATCATGTGGACCTGCCACGGTCATCATCAGATGCCAGTGCAGGGCATGGGTATGAATGTCGCTGATCAGTTCACGGAACAGATACTCACGATCGCCCGCTTTGGCATCACTTGGGGTCACCGGCTGCGTTGGTATCATGGTCCAGCGAACCGCTGTTGTCGTGCCGTCTGCGGCGCTCAGGACGAAGCTATCGAGACTGTGAAACGTATCGTCTGCGAACCCTGATGAAATGAACCGGTGGGCGTTTACATCGGCTGCGGATCTGAGCCAGGGATGGGTTGCGCCGAACGCTTTTACGCGGGCCGGATCAGGCTTTCCGGTTGCCGGATCACTCTGCTGCGCTGTAAAAAAATCCGAGACATCATGCGCATCGCGTAGCGGCAGAACCGGCGGGTCATTCATACCCGTCCGCCATTCAGGGGCATCGGGCGGCATGAAGCGTAGTGCCATACTTCGCACGGTGGCTGCGTTGTCCGACGCATAAGGCTGCCCCACGGCGAGAGCGAACCGCCCAATGACAGGCACATGCTGCTCATGGAAAACTGCTGCGCGTGACAGATGCGAAGCGTCACCACTAGCGTCAAACCATCCGCTGACACAGACCCCCTTGGCGTGAGCTCTTCGAAAACCATGTCCGTAGCTTCCGGCATTGTGCAGTTCGCCCATCAGGCGGTTCTGTGTCACACGGCCGGGAGAAAAACAGCCACCAGCCCAGAGGAAGGCCAGCGCAAGTGCCGCAGGTACGGCGCCAACGCCGAGCCAGCGGAGGGCCAGTATGGGTGGGGGGGCAGGTTTCTGTGCCATGGGTTTTGATCCGATGCGGTTATCGTCCGCAAAGACGTCAGGCAGGCTGGCTTTATTCCCGGGAAAACGCGTTACTGGAAAATATTTTCGCATCCTGCGCTTTGATGCGGAATAAACTGCCTCCCAGAACGTCTCTGTCTGTGAGAATGACCCTGCGAAAGGCAAAGACGGAGTTGACTGATGATGCGCATATCAGGTTGCAGGCTGCCATTCCGGCGTTGAGACGATACGCTCGTGTCCTGACCCGTGATCCGTCCCAGGCGGACGATCTCGTACAGGATTGTCTGGAACGCGCGCTTACGCGACTGCATCAGGTGCGTGGACAGTCTGATCTGCGTGCGTGGCTGTTCACGATCGCGCATCGTCTCAATGTTAATCACTGGCGGCGTTTCCGGCGGGTCGTGTCATGGGGCGAAACCACGCCGCCTGAACCATTGCAGGAAGCCGGACAGATCCCTCATCTGGAGTGGCAGGAAGTTGTGCATGCGTTTGGACGTCTGTCTGACGATCATCGACAGATCATGATGCTCGTTGGTGTTGAAGGGCTTCAATATGGCGTTGTCGCAGAAATTCTGGATCTGCCGATCGGGACCGTGATGTCGCGTCTGTCCCGGGCGCGTGCTGCCCTGCACAGTCTTGTTGAGCATGAGGAACGCCCTACGCTCCGGAGAGTGAAATGACCCAGCCTGATCGCCCCGTGACCGAAGATGATCTGCAGGCCTGGGTTGATGGATTTCTGTCTCCCGAACGTTTGCGCACAGTGGAAAACTGGCTCGACAGCCATCCCGAAACACTGCGGCGCGTCATGGCGTGGAGAAACGAGCGTGAGGCCCTCCGCACAGGGTTGGAGCCGGAACTCCGGGAGCCTGTGTCAGCGCGCTTCAATATTTCAAACCTGCGGCAACGCAGAGGTATGCATTCCAACATGCCGCGAATGGCGGCCTCTATTGCCCTTGCGCTGTCGGTAGGGTTTGGCAGTGGATGGTTTCTGCGGGATCGACGTGTGCCCGTCGGGTTGGCTGCTGTTGAGCAGGAAGCGACCATCGTGCGTGAGGCCAGCAAAGGGAGCACGATGACGGAAAGCAATGTTGCGCAACTCGCAGCATGGGGCGGCAAAGCACTGGGGCGCCCGGTACAGCCGCCGGATCTGTCCGCAGCGGGCTACCACCTGGTGGGAGGACAACTGGTGACGACGGATCATGGGCCGGCCTGTGTCTTTTTCTATAATGATGACAGCGGTGCCCGGATCTCCCTGTTCGTGCGTCCCATGTACGGCGTGGACGTTACCGCCCCCATGCGCCCGATGCGGCATCTGCCGGGTTATCTCTGGGCCCAGAACGGGCTGGGGGTCAGTATGGTCGCGGATACGTCCATGAGCAGTTTGCACGCTTTGGCTGACCATGCCCGTGATCTGATGGCGAAGGCCAGTTGAGGATCAGGACGCCTTGGCAGGCGGTTCGAGTGTGATGCATGAGCCTGCGAAGGCACTTTGAAAGTCCGGAATTTCGAGCTTGTCGCATCTTCTATGATTGAGCAGCGGAAGATTTAAGAGTGCAGGAAAAAAGTTGGCTTTTTGTGAGTGGAGACGAAATTTCCGTTTTAAAAGAACCCTCAAGGCGTTTCCTGCCGTTCATTCAACGGCATAGAGGGCCATTCACGATTGCAGAAATAGCCGGTCATCGGAAAGAGATTGTGAGCTGGCCTCTTCCTTATCCGGCCCGCAGATGAAAGCGCGTGATTTCGGCTGGCACGCCCAGGCGGAGCGCGAAGCCGGGCCATAGACCAGTCCCATTGCTGACATAAAGCGTCATGCCGCCAACCTGGTAGCGTCCGGAGACAAAGCCGTTATTGCCTCGTGCCACGAGCATGTCGAGGCCGCGGATCATCCCACCATGCGTGTGACCCGAGAGCTGAAGCGCCACGCCCCGAGCCGCCGCGGTCCGGGCGTCGCCAGGCTGATGATCGAGCAGAACAACCGGAGCATGGGCCGGACAGTCCGTCAAAGCCGCCTCAAGATCCGGGCCAACTTGGCTGTGCCCGCGCGCCGAACGATCCGTTACGCCCGCGATTACCAGATGGGCCATTCCGCGCGTGATGACCCTGTGCTGGTTTTCCAGCACATCGAAACCTAGTGCCGACAGATGGCGCATCCAGGCGGCATAATCGAAGAAATATTCATGGTTGCCCGGAGCGGCCAGTACGCCATCGGGCGCACGCAGGTCTGCGAGCGGTGCGACGTCGGCACGGCGCATCTCCACCGACCCGTCGATGAAATCCCCCGTCACGACAATCAGATCAGCAGCGGCCGCATTGGCGCGCGTCACGACACGAGCGGCCCACTTTGCAGAGAAAAGCCGCGTGATGTGCAGATCACTCAGCTGGAGCAGTCGGTACCCATCAAATAGCGGCGATAATCCGCGTATGGTGACGGTGACATCCCTGACAGGGGGCACCCGCAGAGCATTGGCAACGCCGATGGCCGCGAGCAACCCGGCCAGTCCAGCTACTGCGACGCGGGCTTCGGTACAAATACGAACCGGTTGCCACGTAATCAGTGCAACCAACAGCGCACCGAGATCAACCGCGAGCTGAAACAGCGTGAGAAACAGGATCGTCCCGACCGCCCAGTTGAACAGGATGATAAGCGGTTTCGGGAACTCCGGCGCAAAGATCGATCCGGAGGAGAGCCTGCTCCAGAACTGGTATTGCGATGCCACGATGACGGAGACGGCCACCAGGAGTTTCACGGCGACCGGAAGAGGAAGTGGCCATAACCAGTTCAGGATCACGATCGATAAAAGCAGGCCGAATACAATAATGCGCACGCGTGTGGATATCCTCATGGATAGGGGAAGCCGACGGCTTGCGATGGCCATCGGCGTCCCGGGCACAGCCGTGAGCTTGTGCCATACCGAAGTATTGTTCGCGCGAAGGCTTTAGGCGAAGCGTTCTCCGACCATCTCTTCGCTCTTTGTCCACAGGGCTTCGGCGCGTGTCGCATCGACAGCATAGGCGCGGACTCCCGGATTGGCCAGACTGATCGGCTGGTCGTCCGGGATCACATCGCTGACGTGGCAGTCCTCACAGTAATGCGCCCCTACTGCATCGGCATCAGCCACGCCGCCGGCCCAGACCGAGGTTGCGGCACCCTGCGGGATGGTCTTGAACTGGAACGGCTCATGGCCATCGGCGATGGCCTGTTCGTTGACCTGACTCACCATGGCTTCGATCTCGCCCGGCGCCATATGCCGCACCAGTTCCGTCATGATTGCACCGGGGTGAACAGCTGTTGCCCGCACGCCCCGTGAGCGATGCCGCGCATCAAAGGCGACGGCAAAGAGAATATTGGCGGTCTTGGAGCGTCCATAGGCCACAAACGGCACGTAAGGCGTATGGTCGAAATTCGGGTCGTCCAGATCGACGTCGGCGAAGCGATGTCCGGCCGAGGACACATTGACCACACGTGCACCATCGCGCAGCAGGGCGGCGATACGGTTGATCAGAACGAAATGTCCCAGATGGTTGGTGCCGAACTGCGTCTCGAACCCGTCTTTCGTATGTCCGAACGGCGTCGCCATCACGCCCGCATTGGCGATCACCAGGTCGAACGGCGCGCCTTGTGCATTCAGACGGTCGGCGCAGGCGCGGACGCTCGCCAGATCCGCAAGGTCCAGCGCGGTAAGTTCGAATGCGCCGCCTCCCTGCGCCGCAGCCTCGCGGACCTGATCGGTTGCGCGCTTCGCTTTTGCAAGATCGCGTACCGCGCCTACGACATGCGCGCCATGAGCCGCCAGCGCCCGGGCTGTTTCGACACCCAGTCCAGCGGAAACGCCGGTCACGAGAACGCGCTTGTTCTTCAGGGACACGCCGGAGAGAACATCATCAGTCGTTGAGGTTGCGCCAAAAACCTGAGTCATGGGTGGAACTCCCTGAAATGGTGCATCCATTCCTTGCCGAAATGGTATGGAATGTCTTATGTGGAGCATCGCTCCGTTTGCATATACGGAGCAATGCTCCGTTTAACAAGGGGAGGACAGGTGACCGACGTGAAAAAATCTCGTCGCCGACCGCGCAGCGACGGACAGCGCAACCGGGAACAGCTCCTGGACGTGGCCAAAACCGCGTTTACGATGGGCGAAGTGGACATTCCTCTGGATGAAGTCGCGCGGCGTGCGGGCGTTGGCATCGGCACGCTCTACCGCCACTTTCCCAATCGCGACGCTCTTATCGAGGCGGTTTATCGCGCTGAACTGGATCGCCTCGCTGAAGCGGCCCCCGTGCTGGCCGCGCAGCATCCACCCGTGGAGGCGCTGCGTGCATGGATGCGACTGTTCGTGGATTACATCGCCGCCAAGCAGGTCATCGCTCCCGCGCTCAACGGGTTGGTCGGGGGAACAGGGGCGCTCTATGCGCATTCCGGCGATGTTCTGAAAGCCGCAGTCAACAGCCTTGTCTCCGCTGCCATCGCAGCCGGTGAGTTTCGCGCGGACATCGAGCCTCTGGATCTGCTCCGCGCGCTGGCGGGCGTTTCAAATTTTTCGGCCGGTCCCGGCTGGGAGAGCAGTGCAAAACGCCTCGTCGATATTCTCATCGCGGGTTCGCGGTCTTTGGCATCGTAAAGTCGCATCCTGTCTACCTGCTACACTTTCGGCTGACAGATCGTCCGGGTTGAGGGCGAGGCCCAGCCTCTCATCGCGGCCGGCCATCTTGGTCCTCTGCTGGCAGAGTATTGGGTATTCTTGTGAACAATGCCGGCATCATCATCAACAAACTGGTGGTGGGCATGATGCTTGAGGACTGCGGCCGCATCTTCGCCGTCAATATCCGGGGCGTGTTCCTGCACTCGCGTGAGGCGATGCGTGCGATGATCCCGAACGGTACCGGCGCTATTGTCGATGCCGGATACTGGCAGTGGAAGCAATCGGTCGTGGGATCCGGTCAATGCAGTGGGCTCAGGGGATACCGTGACTAATATTCTCAACCGTATTGATGCAGACGGCCCATCGGACGTGCGGCTCAGCCAGAGGAGATCGCTAAAGTAATTGCTTTTCTCGCATCAGACGAGGCCAGCTTCATGGTCGGATCGAGCTGAGGACGGGATGAAGGCGACAACTCCCTGCAAGTTTTATCTTCGTCGAGCTAAAAGGTGGTTTTGAAAGAGGGACGAAGTAAAATTGGGGGAAAGCTCCCTCTTGCCTGTCATAAGAAACCTACAACTCCACTTTCTGCTTGGTACATACCGCAGCACACCCCACCTGTATGGAAAAACGGTGACAGGGCGTTGCACATGATTCCACTTTCAGTTCTCGATCTCGCGTTCATCACCGAAGGCAGTTCGGCCGCCGAGGCGCTTCATCGAAGTGCGGATCTTGCGCAGCATGCGGAAAGTCTCGGCTTCCAGCGCTTCTGGCTGGCCGAACATCATTCGATGCCAGGCATTGCTTCCGCCGCGACTGCGGTCGTGATTGGCTATGTCGCAGGAGCTACGAAAACCATCCGGGTAGGCGCAGGCGGGATCATGCTGCCGAACCATGCCCCGCTTGCTGTTGCCGAAGCGTTCGGCACGCTGGAAAGCCTTTATCCAGGCCGGATCGATCTCGGGCTTGGACGTGCGCCCGGCTCCGATCAGGCGACAATGCGCGCACTGCGCCGTGACCCGACCTCTGCTGACCGCTTCCCACAGGATGTCGTCGAACTGCTGCGTTATTTTGAAAAGCCGCAACCAGGGCAGACAGTCTTTGCCGTTCCAGGCGCGGGGCTGACTGTACCGGTCTGGCTGCTGGGATCGTCCCTGTTCTCAGCTCATCTGGCCGCTATCATGGGGCTGCCGTTCGCATTCGCCAGTCACTTTGCCCCTGACCTGATGGAAGATGCCTTGGCGCTCTATCGGGAGCGGTTTGAGCCTTCGGAGCGGCTGCAATCACCTTACGCCATGCTGGGCATCAACGCAGTGATCGGAGAGACGAACGCCAGGGCGCAGCAAGCGGCCACATCCCTGCAACAGCATTTCATTGCTTTGCGTCAGGGACGTCCGACGACTTTTCCTGCACCCCGTTCAGTGTCCTGGAATGGCCAGGAGCAACGCCTTCTTGATAGTACACTGCGTCATACTTTTGTGGGAACGGCAGAAACCGTTGCGCAAAACATTTCCGCCTTCGTGGAGCGATACAGGCCTGATGAACTCCTGATCGGTGCACCGTTATTTTCTCAGGAAGAAAGGCGACGCACCCTCAGTGGGATCGCCCATCATCTGATGGGAGCATGACCGAGTACAGGCCGCGGCACAGCATATGCTGCCAGTCATCAGTCAGTCTCAAGTCTATCGGGGTTTGCAGCAGGGCATCCCAGACACCCTTTCAGCCCAGCGCCGGAACCGGACATAGACCGAGTTCCACTGGCCATAACACTCATGCATATCTCGCCGGGGACAACCGACGCGCAGGACATGCAGCATACCATTGAGAAAACGGGCGTTTATCTCCGGACGGACGCGAAAGCCTCGAACTGCTGGAGCCGTCAGGCGAGAGAACTTCAGGTCTGCGATGGGGTCGCGAAGAAGTGCGGGGATATGGCCTGTCCGGTCAGCGTCGCAGTGCGCCATGAATTCGTCACGGTAGCGCTCAATCAGAGTTCGGAGCAGGAGGCCGTTCAAGGCCTGAACGTCGATATGACGCTCTTCGCGCGTTTTGACCGAGGTTTCCTCGAGCCAGGCGTGGGTAAGACGAGCGATGTCAAATGTTCTGATAATCCGCTGGCCTTCTGACCAGCTTGCGGGCTCTGTATTGCCTGCGGCCCCGGCAACTCACGCCGTCAGGTTGCCGGTCGTCCTGTCGCAGGATCATTGGCATTCTTGGCCGATTTTGTGCGGGCCACGCGATAAACTCCGAAATTAGACGGAATCATCATTGGTCCAAAACCGCTACTTAATTTTTTAATTTTGGCGCCCGATACAGCTCTAATGCGCTGATACCATTACCAAAAATTGGTGTCCCGTACGGGATTCGAACCCGTGTTGCCGCCGTGAAAGGGCGAATCAAACCTTTTCATATCAAAGAGATTTTTAGATAAATATAATTAAAACAGTGAGTTATGGTATCGATGCGTGTCGCGTTGTGTCATGTGGTGCAACGGGGATTGGTCCAGAATTGGTCCAACTCATAGACGCCGACGCCTCCAAAATCTGCGTTCGGCATGGTTCATGATACCGTTCTGGTAATCCTGTCACTCCGATCACAGCCGAAATCGTCCCGACCCCGGCTGAACCATGCGTTCAAAAACAGCCCTGTTTTCGAACGCATGCAGCCTTTAGGTCAGATTGCTTCAGGCGTTCACCTTCACAGTCAAAAACAGATAGTGTTCATAAAAGCCCATAAAACCGAATATGTGCATCTGTTAAACATAAGTCCTCACCGATCAGAACGTATGCCTTGGAAGAGAAAGGGATAAAGCCCTGTATTCCAGGACGGGAATATTGCGGGAGACCTGTCAGATACGACAGGCCGAAATACAAACGCCGCAACTGCATCAAGATCATGTTTGGAAGGCTCAAAGACTAGCGGCGGGCCGCAATACGCTACAACCGATGCCCGGCCGTCCTCTTCTCGGCCATCTGTCTCGCTGCAACCGTCAGGTTCTGGCTATGAGCCCTGAGCCTAAGATTGGGATTTTTCCGATTTTTTCCTGATAGCGGAGAACGAGGATTCCAAAAATATTTCAGTTGAAATTTCTTATAAATATCGATCCGATATAAAAACGGAATTATGGGGGCTATCTGGGTGCGTACGGTAAAACTGGCAACGATCAGCGCGATGATAGGCAATGTTGTTGAATGGTATGATTTTGCGCTCTACACGGCAGCGACCCCGCTGGTTTTTTCGCGTATCTTTTTCAGTCAGCAACATGACCCATTTCTGACGCAAATCGAGACGATCGCTGTATTTGCGTTGGGATTTCTCGTGCGCCCTTTGGGCGGTATGATTTTTGGAGCTATTGGGGACCGGTACGGATCCGTAACCTCTCTGCGCTGGACCCTTTTCATTATCGGGGGTGCTACAGCCCTGATCGGCACTTTGCCGACCTACGAACAGATCGGTCTGTTGGCACCGCTGCTTCTGCTAGTGTTGCGGTTGGTGCAGGGAATCGCGGCAGGGGGGGAGTGGGCTGGAAGTACCCTAGTGATCGGGCAAGCCCGCCCCCCAGGTCGCCCGGATCAGCGGAACATCGCGTTGGCACTCAGCCAGTCCGGCGTGGCCTTGGGCATGGTGTTGGGTACGGCCACGATGTGGGGTTTGCGACATATGCCTGAACACGTCTTCCTTTCATGGGGGTGGAGATTTGGCTTCCTGGCAACGCTTCCATTTGTGGCAGTGGGACTTTTTCTAAGATCCCAGAGAGAGCTTTCAGGAAAAGAGACTTTGCCACAGGCCAGGCAGCCGCGCCTGATGCAGTTCCTGCGTCAGAAGCCGCTTACGGTGATCCGGGGAGTGGGAATCCGTCTGGCGGAGAACGGCGGAATCTATCTGATATCGGTGTTCGGTTTGGTTTACGGTCGGGCGCACCATGTGCCGGATAGTCTGTTGCTTGCGGGTATGACCTGCGGGCTGATCGCAGATGGGTTTGCCATGCCTTTCTTCGGGTGGCTTTCAACCCGGTTCGGGGCTGCACAGGTCTATCTGGCGGGTATCTGTGCTCTCGTCCTTTTGATAGTGCCATTTTTCTGGGTGGTGTCTACAGGACAGCCTGTCGCGGTGATTGGAGGGTTTGTTTTAATCATGATGTTGGGCCATGCCCCCATGATCGCGGTGGAGCCCATACTGCTTGAGCGCCTCTTTCCCCCATTTTGCCAGTATTCGGGAGTAGCGCTGGCGCATGAACTGGGCTCCACCCTGGCAGGAGGGATCTCTCCGTTCCTGGCGACCGTGCTGTATTACAGAACGGGCAGTGTTACGGGGATCATGGTGTATGTTTTCCTGCTTGCGCTGGGATCTGCAATGGCGCTGTATCGGAGTGGGATGCATGAGGTTGTGGAGGATCATTCTTCCCAGTTCTGAAACTATCGGCTAGTCGTAATATTCATGACCGATCTGATAGGAATATGACTTGAGACGTGGCAAGACCTGGCGGCAGGCGCATCCCGGCGATCCTGCATTCTCTCCGGAGACATCGCCGTTTTTTCATCTGTCTCGTCTGGTCGGACTCTATCATTTGCGAATGGACGCGCATCTAAAACCGATTGGAATGGATGTGCCGCGCTGGCGCGTCCTGAATATTCTGCATGAATATGAGTTTGCGACCATAAGCCGGATTGCGGATCTTGCGGTGATCCGTGTGTCTACCATGACCAAGCTGATTTATCGGATGGAAAGCGAGGATCTGGTCAGGACATGCGTCTCCCAGACGGACGGCCGGGTGACGGAAGTCCGCCTGACCGAGAAGGGTAGGGCTGCGCTCTCTCAGGTTCGTGCCAAGGCCGGGCATATTTTCGAACGTGCTTTCGGCGACGCGTCGGATGAGGAGATACAGGCCTTCATGGCGATGACCCGCCGGATCTACGACAATATCTACTGAAATCTGTCGCAACGTCTGCTCACTGCACAAAAGGTCGTAACCCCAGGTCACCGGGTGTTTCCGTGCGCATAAGGCACGTGAAACAAAAACTCGATAAATAAGTGGAATTATCCACCATTCCGGAATAGCATCGAGATGTATCGCTTTGGTCCTTCTGCCATAGCGCGTGCAAAACGAGAGAATTCCTATGACCGTGACATCCGTTCTTCCTGACGTTCAGATGTTTCTGGACCGTAAGCACGGCCTTTACCTTGATGGTCAATGGGTCGATTCCAGCGTTCAGACGCGTCTGCCCGTTTTCAATCCTGCGACAGGGAAAGTCCTGTCATCTGTGGCGGATGCCGGATTTGACGATGTCCAGCACGCGGTTGCTTCGGCAAAGCGCAGCTTTGACAAAGGCGTCTGGCGCGATATGCGCCCTTCCGAACGTGAACGGATCCTGCTGCGTCTTGCTGATCTGGTAGAGCGTGATGCAGAGATTCTTGCCCAGCTTGAAACCCTAGAACAGGGGCAGTCCATTACGCTGTCTCGGATTCTTGAAGCCGGAGGCGCGCAGAGCTGGATCCGGTATGTGGCAGGTCTGGCAACCAAGATCACCGGTCAGAGCCTGGATGTTTCCATCGCGATGCCACCTGGTGCGCGCTATACTGCTTACACGCGCAAGGAGCCGATTGGCGTGGTGGCGGGTATCGTGCCCTGGAATTTTCCGCTCCTGATCGGGGTATGGAAAGTTCTTCCGGCTCTGGCTGCCGGGTGTTCGGTGGTCGTCAAACCGTCTGAAATCACGCCACTGACCATGTTGTGGTTTGCGCAGCTGGCCACTGAAGCCGGCGTGCCTGACGGCGTTTTCAATGTTCTGACGGGGATGGGGGCCGTGGCTGGTGCAGCTCTGGTCAGCGACCCGGATGTTGCTAAGGTGACATTTACGGGCTCGACCCCTGTAGGAAAGCAGATTGCAGAGCAATGCGCCTCGAGGCTGGCGCGCGTTTCGCTAGAGCTGGGCGGCAAGAATCCTGCCATCGTGCTGGCTGATGCTGACATCGAGCGGACCGTGAATGGTCTGACAATGGCTGGCTTTCTCAATCAGGGTCAGGTCTGCGCGGCCTGCTCGCGGATTTATGTGGAGGCGCCTCTGTTTGACAGGGTCGCTGCCGGGTTGGAGATCGCCCTTTCGGGAATGAGTATCGGACCGGGAATGGACCCGACGGCATTTATCAATCCCGTAGTGTCCAGACCGCAGCAGAAGAAAGTCCAGTCCTATCTGGACCGTGCCAGCGAGGCAGGGGCAGAGATGCTGAGAGGCCCGCAGGTCCCGGAAGGGGACGGGTTCTATATTCGCCCTGCGCTGGTTCTCAATCCCGACGACACGCTGGCCCTGACACGGGAAGAAGTATTTGGCCCTGTCATGACATTGACACGAGTGTCCAGCGCCGAAGAAGCCCTTGCAAAAGCAAATGATACAAATTTCGGACTGGCTGCGAGTTTGTGGACGAACAATCTGGAAGCAGCGATGAAGCTGCCACCCCGCATGGAAGCGGGAACGGTGTGGGTCAACAGCCATGTCATGATTGATCCGAACATGCCTTTTGGAGGGATCAAGCAATCCGGCATCGGGCGCGATTTTGGAACAGCATGGCTGGACGCATTCACCGAAACCAAATCCATCTGTATCCAGCATTGAGAGGCCTCGGGATGGCTAGAATTTTTCCCCTGACGGCGCTCGTTCTGTGCTGTGCGACTGCACTTTCGGGTGGATCGGCGCTTGCGCAGGGCAGTGTGGGTTCGCCCGATGACTGGCCCCAGCATGGGCGCACGGCTTTCGAGCAGCGATATAGCCCCCTAAAGCAGATCAACACGGGAAATGTCGGGAAGCTCGGGCTGGTATGGCATCAGGATTTCGATAGCCTGCGAGGGCAGGAGGCAACGCCGCTGATCATTGATGGTGTCATGTACACCACGACAAACTGGAGCAAGGTCGAAGCACTTGATGCAGCTACGGGGCGTGTCCTGTGGCGGTATGATCCCAGGGTGCCCGGAACGATTGCGGCCAGAGGATGCTGCGATACGGTCAATCGCGGAGTGGCTTATCTGAATGGCCGTGTTTACGTTGGTACGTTTGACGGGCGGCTGATCGCACTGGACGCCAGAACCGGGCAACTGATCTGGAGCGTGAACACGATCCCGCAGGACAAGACACTGGGGGACATCCGTTCTTACACTATTGATGGTGCACCGCGGATTGCGAAGAATGTGGTCATCATTGGCAATGGGGGATCCGAATTCGGGGCTAGGGGGTTCGTCTCAGGGTTCGATGCAGTCACCGGGAAACTGAAGTGGCGGTTCTTTACGGTTCCCGCTCCGGAAAATGCCCCCGATCACGCAGCGTCTGACAAAGCGCTTTCTTCGCTGGCATATCCGACATGGAGCCCGACCGGCGGATGGATACATTCCGGTGGCGGGGGAACCGTATGGGATTCCATTGTTTACGACCCGGTTACAGACCTGGTGTATCTGGGGGTCGGAAACGGCTCCCCATGGAATTACAAATTCCGCTCTAATGGTGTGGGGGACAATCTCTTTTTGGCCAGCATTGTCGCGGTGCGACCGGAAACCGGCGAATATGTCTGGCATTTCCAGGAGACCCCAAAAGACCAATGGGATTTTACGGCGTCTCAACCCATGATGATCCTGGATTTGCCGGTCAAGGGAAAGATGCGCCATGTGCTGGTGCAGGCACCAAAGAACGGCTTTTTCTACATGCTGGATGCAGCCACGGGCGAGTTTCTGTCTGGCACGCCGTATACGTTCCAGAACTGGGCCAAAGGCCTTGATCCAAAGAGCGGACGCCCGGATATTGTACCCGACGCCATGTGGTCGGTCAGCGGCAAGACATGGTTTGGCATTCCGGGCTCACTGGGGGGGCATAACTGGGCGCCGATGGCCTATAGTCCGCGGAGCAGATACGTCTATATTCCCGCTCAGCAGCTGCCAGAGCCGTTCAAGGCCAATGAACACATGCAACTGCATAAGATTGGCGTCAATCTGGGCATCGACATGACGGGGCTTCCAGCTGATCCGAAAGTTTTGGAGGCCGTTTCCAAAACCGTTCAGGGCTGGCTTCTGGCCTGGGATCCTGTCGCTGGCAAACCGGCGTTTCGGGTAGAGCATAGTGCGCCCTGGAATGGTGGTGTGTTGGCGACAGGCGGAGATCTGGTTTTCCAGGGCCTCTCTACGGGCACTTTTGAGGCTTATGATGCCAATACGGGCAAAACGCTTTTCCAGTTTGATGCGCATACAGGAATTGTAGCGCCCCCGGTGAGCTATGCCGTAGGCGGAAGGCAGTATGTGGCGATAGAAGTTGGCTGGGGCGGAGCATTTCCGTTGATGGGCGGAGCGCTTGCCCGAATCAGGAATACAAGCATCAACCATTCCCGGCTTCTGGTATTTGCCCTCAATGGACATGACAGCCTTCCACCGGAGACACGTCAGTCACAGCGCCCTGTCAAAACAGCACAGACTTTCGATCAAAAAAAAGCTCAGGAAGGCTACGGAATTTATCAGAATTACTGCATGGCCTGCCATGGCGATAATGCGGTTTCAGGTGGTGTTCTACCTGATTTACGGTGGTCCGGCGCTCTTGAAAGTATGCAGGGGTTCCATGCCGTGGTTGGGAGAGGAGCCTTGGCAAATTACGGAATGCCAAAATTTTCTGATGTCTTGAAGTCGTCTGAAATAGAAGAAATCCGTAATTTTCTCATAAGTCGCAATCATTGACCGGGTTTGGTCGCGGATAAAAAATAACAACCATATATTTATTATTAATACTTTCGTGGAATGGGAACCTAATTCAGTGATTCTAATTCTGTGCTGAGGCGAGTTGTTGGTTATACGAAATAAAATTTACTTCAGAACTGATAAACAAATTCTGTCCATTGAGGGTAATATAAGAAATTGTCCTCAATGGACAGGCCACCTCGAAGATGGTGGTCGTGGAGACATATAGTCTGTTTGACACTTGCGTTGGATTGAAAAAATGTCCGCGCCTGCCGCGTGATTTAATATGCCGGAAACGCAACGAATCAAGTGGACATTTCAGTGGAAACTTCACAAGATATTGAGGTTGAGATTGTCGAAAGAATCCGGGGAAGCAACGAACTCGCAGAATCAGAGCGATCTGGAGATCCATTCATCCTCCGTAATGATGTTTCGATATCGTCTTGAAAACTCGCGTCCGCAGATCGGACCCGACGCAGTAAGGAGGAGCAGGTATTATGCGCTTGAAAACATCGAGTACTGCGTCCAGACCGGCCGTTCTTTGTGCCGCCAGAGCCATCCGGGCCGCTTTTCTATATTCGGGATGCTCGGCTATGGCATTCTCATTTATGCTTGATGCAAACGTGGCAGATGCTGCAGCAGTCAAAAAGACCGTCTCCAGCGCTTCGGGCAAGAAGAGTGTTGCGCATAAGGCGGCACGCAAGGACGTCAACGCAACGCGGCTTGAAGAAGTTACCGTCACGGCTCGGCGCCGGAGTGAACGGATCGAGCGCACGCCTATTTCCATGACGACCGTAACGGGAACCCAGTTTACCGAGCGCGGCATCACGTCTCTCGCAAAAATTCAGGATATGGCGCCGAATATTTCCTTTGGAAACGTGGCATCCAATTCGGGTGTTGCAAATGCGGCAGCTGTGTTCATTCGCGGTATCGGACAGACGGATTTCTCGTTCGGCGTCGATCCCGGGGTCGGCATGTATGTTGATGGCGTCTATGTCGGCAGTCCTGTCGGGGCTGTACTGAACATGGTCGATATTGCCAATGTGTCTGTTCTCCGCGGCCCGCAGGGAACACTTTTCGGGCGTAATACCATTGGCGGGGCGGTTTCTGTTTCGTCACTGACACCGAACAGTCAGCTCTCTGCCAAGGCGGACGTGAAATACGGAACGGCTGACCGGATTAACGGACGTGTCTTTTTCAATGTGCCTTTATCCAAGACGCTGTTTGCCAATTTCTCGGCTGGTAGTTTCATGCAGGATGGTTACGTGCATGCCCCTAACCAGAAAAACCAGCGCGAACTCGGCAACCAGGACACACAGGTCTATAAAGGGGCTTTGCGATGGCATCCCATCGACAAGCTGAATGTTACTTTGCGCGGTGACTGGACGCGCGATCGGAGCAATGGCGCCCCGTATGTGACAACGGGCGTCAATCCGGATGCGACAGGCAGCATGATAGCGCTTAACAACGCCATGCATGGGGGAACACTGCTAAACTGTCCGGGGGCAGGTTGTTACAACTCCAGCTATTTTAGCAAGAACACGAACTATGGTAGCCAGCCCGATTATTCGAATCTGACAAGCTGGTCGACTTCGGGCACTGTTGATTACGAACTTTCCCAGTATTTCGATCTGAAGTCCATTACGGCCTATCGCAAAACAGTCGGTGCGTTTGCCCAGGATCGTGATTCTTCTCCTATCGGGATCAATTACGTTACGGATCATTATCTCGAAAAGCAGTTTTCTGAAGAATTTCAGGTCAACGGGCATGCTCTTAGTAACAGGCTTCATTATTCAGCCGGTGTTTACTATTTTGCCCAAAGTGGAGCGGACGTAAATCCGACGGAGTTTTATGTCGAAAGTCTGCAAAGTGGCGGATATTTCAAGGACAAGAACTATGCTGCCTATGCGCAGGAAACCTATAATATCACCAAAAAGCTGACATTTACGGCAGGTGTGCGTTACACGGAAGACAACAAAACTTTTACTCCTGATCAGTATATTACCAAAGTTATTGGTGCCCCCATCGTTTCCACGCCTGTTGGAACCCGCATTGTTCCGTATCAGTCCTATCACAACAACAATGCGCGCTGGACGCCAATGGTCAATCTTTCCTATCAGTTTACGCCGGAACTGATGGGATACACAACGTTCTCACAAGGGTTCAAGGGTGGCGGATTTACGCAGCGCCTGACGAATATTACCAATGCTCCTCCTTCATTTCGTCCGGAAAGCGTCAATACTTTCGAAGGTGGGCTGAAGTTTTATGGACTCAACCATCGTCTGCGTATCAGTGCCGCTGGCTTTTTCACTTTTTATGATGACGTGCAGCTTCTGGTGTCTGATGCCACGCATATCGGACCATATTATACCAATGCGGGTAAAGCCCATATTTCGGGTTTTGAACTTGAAAGTCAGTATGCGCTCGGAGATGGCTGGACGGTAAGTGGTTCCGTTGGAGAAACGGATGCGCATTACACGAGTCTAACCGCAAGCGTACAGGGGCTTGGATTGAACTCCATGTTTGTCCTTGTGTCGAAATGGACAGCCAATGCTGGCGTTTCGAAGAGGATCGACCTGGGTCAATATGGTAGCCTTACCCCTCGGGTAGATGCCACCTATCGGTCCCGCTACAATGCCAATCTGAATGCCATCATGTACAACGCGCTGATACAGCCCAAGTATATAACGGTGAACATGAGCGCGCGCTGGGTTAGTGCAAACCAGAAATATAACGCCATGGTTGGCCTGGATAACGCTTCGAACGAGAAATTCATGGCCTGGGGCAGCTATTCCGGAAGCTTTGGAAACTACCAGAAATCCTTCGATCGCGGTCGTCAGTGGTACATTCAGGGCGGGGTCGCATTCTGACATTTTTCCGCTGGGCTGCTTCCAGACACCAGCGGAAATTTTTGTGAAAAAGTAGTGGAATAATCCACTAAATGCCGATAGCGTAACAATTATGGATCGCCTCTGGAGCTAAAGCTGCTCCTGAACAAGGACATCTGATGTTGAAGCATGTTTCCGATGGGCAGTCAGGTGAACTCCTGAAAGATCCCGCACTCGCGCCACTGCTGGAAACGATCCGGGAGCGTGCGCTGGAATTCCGCAAAGCCCGCCGTATTCCGCAGGATATCGTTGAAGGGTTTCGCAAGGCAGGTGTTTATCGTGCACTTGTGGCACACTGCTTCGGAGGGCTTGAGGCTTCTCCGATGGCATTTCTCAGCCTGATCGAAACGATTGCCCACGCCGATGCCTCTGCGGGCTGGGTCGCAAGCTTTGGGGTTTCGGCAACCTATCTGGCTGCATTGCCCATATCGACGTTGGAAAAGATCTACGCGGATGGCCCTGATGTTGTTTTTGCCGGTGCCATTTTTCCTCCCCAGGCTGCGAAGCGCGTCGGCAATAATTTCATCGTCAACGGTCGTTGGCCTTATGCTAGCGGCAGCCCCGGAGCGTCACTGATCGGTGTTGGTATTGCCGTGGCTGGCGAGAGTGGCGGGTTGCCGCGTACCGCTGTCATGCCTGCCTCTTCCGTCCGGATCGAGGAAACCTGGGACACAATTGGCCTTGCCGGTACGGGGAGTCATGATGTCGTCGTTGAAAATGTCCCGGTAGCCGAGGAATGGACGTTCATTCGTGGCGGCAAGCCGATGCTGGACAAACCGATCTATCAGTACCCGTCTCTGGGACTGGCGGCACAGGTGCTAACGGTCGTGGGGCTGGGCTGTGCACGTCGGGCGCTAGGTGAAGTAACGGCGATGGCAGCGGGGCGCCGTTCCATTACTGGTGCGCCTACCATGGCGGATCGTCCTCATGTCCAGGCTGTTGTTGGCGAAGCTGAAGCGCTGCTCTCGGCGGCGCGGGCTTTTTTCTACGGTGTAACAGAAGAAGCCTGGGGCCTGCTTCTGGATGGACAGACCGTACCCGAAACGCTTGCCAACCGTATTCGTCTGGCGGCCACGCATGCTGCCCAGGTGGCCGCGCAGGTCGCACGCATGTGCTTCGAGCTTGGTGGCATCGCTGCTGTGCAGAGTGAGCATATTCTGGGACGTTGCATGCAGGACTGCAGTGTCGTTGCACAGCATGCGTTCATGGCGAAAGGCAATTACGAAGCTGCGGGACGTGTCATTCTGGGGCGGGGAAACCGACCTGGTTATCCATGAATTCCGCTTGTTCCTGAATTTCCGCGAAACATAATTGCAGACTATAACAAGGGAAATATTGCACATGCAGGGCCTGCCCGATCCCAAGAGCCTTCTGGACGACGACCGTGCCGATGGCTCGATCTACAGCAATCCGGATCTGTATGACATGGAGATGGATCGCATCTTCATGCACAACTGGATCTGGGTTGCGCATCGCAGTGATCTGCCGGCACCCGGTGACTTCATCACGACATTCGTCGGGTCTCACCCGGTCATAGTGTCGCGTGATCGCAAGGGTGTGGTGCATGTCATGCTCAACCGCTGCCGGCATCGTGCCGCGACGGTATGTGAGCTCAAGCATGGCAAGACGGCCAGTTTCGTCTGCCCCTATCATGGCTGGGCATATGGTCTGGATGGTGCTCTTCGGGGGGTTCCTCATCAGGAGGGCTATACGGGGCAGCTGGACAAGTCCAAACTGCCGCTCATCTCCCTGAAGGTCGAGGAGTATAACGGGCTGATCTTTGCCAGTTTCGACAAGGATATCATGTCCCTCGATGAGTGGCTGGGCCGTGCGAAGCCCTGGATTGATCTCTTCATGAAGCAGGGGGCCGGCTGGCCGGTCAAGACGATGGGTGAACACAAGTTCACCTTCCCGGGCAACTGGAAGATCCAGCTCGAAAACACAACGGACGCCTATCACTTCCCGATCGTCCACAAGTCCTTTCTGGATTCCGTCGATGCGGAAACACAGAATACGTTCGATTTTGTTGAAGGTGCAGGTTTTGTTGAAGACCTGGGGCATGGGCACTCGGTCATGGTCATGATTCCGGAGCTGGTTGATCTGGATGAAGGGCTTGATGCCCCTATTCCGGAGCGCTTTGCTGAATTGGCCGCGGAACTGGCCAAGGACTATCCTGACGAGCAGGTCCGCAAGATCGTACGTGCCGTAGGTGGATCGGGTTTCAATCTCAATCTTTTCCCGAACCTTGCCTGTTCCATGGCCTTTTTCCGGGTCCTGCGGCCTTTGAGTGTAACCGAGACCGAAATCCGCCATATCGCCATTGGTATGGATGGCGGTCCTGATATTGCCAATGAAGCGCGTCTGCGGCTTCACGAACATTTTCAGGGTCCGATGGGCTTCGGAACTCCCGATGATGCAGAAGCGTGGGACCGGGTGCAGCGCGGATCACTGGCGGGCAAGGATATTTCCATCTTGCTGAATCGTGGTCTTGGCCATGAAGCACGGCGTGAGGATGGAAATCTGTTCAGCGACGTCAGTGCCGAAACAGGGATGCGGGCAGCCTACAGACAATGGCTGATTGCGATGTCGGAGGAGACAGGGGCATGAGCATTACGCTACAGGATGCCATTTCACTTATCACGCTCGAAGCTGACATGCTCGACCATGGCGATTTTCACGACTGGCTGAAACTCTATACGCCAGAAGGGCGCTATGTCGTTCCGATTGACCCCGATGTGGAAGATTTCGAGAAGGTTCTGAATTACGCTTATGACGATGCCGAGATGCGTGAAAAGCGCGTCGTACGGCTGTTGAGCGGTCGTTCTATTTCTGCAGCGCCCCCGGCACGGACAGTCCGGCTTCTGTCGCGTTACCGGATGCTGGAGAGCAGTGACACGCATTGCACCCTGCGCTGCGCCCAGATGCTTCAGGAACTTCGACAGGGCCGCGTTCATGACTATGCCGCCAACCTGAACTATCGTCTGGAAATGACTGAGGACGGGCTGAAAATCGCGCTCAAGGTCGTGCGTCTGCTGATCTCAACCGAGGCGCTGACCGCTGTGAGTTATATCCTTTGAGCCGGGTTGCACTGGTCACAGGGGCTGCGCGGGGTCTGGGAGCCTGTATCGCCGGGCATCTTCTGTCAGAGGGATACAGGGTTGTTACGGCTGATCTGGATCTTGATGCCGCGAAGGCTTCTGTCGCGGACTGGGGCGATCAGGCGTTTGCCCTGAAAATGGATGTTGCGTCCGAAGCTTCGGTTGAGGCCGGTCTGGATGCGGTGGAACGGCATTTCGGCCTGCCCTGGCTCGTGGTGAACAATGCCGCAGTCATGAAGGCGCAGAAGGTTCTCGAGATCGATATCAATACGTTCGATGCGGTCATGGCGGTCAATGTGCGCGGCACGTTTCTGGGATGTCAGCGATTTGCGCGCAGGCTGCGGACGCAGAACGCTCCGGGGCGGATCGTCAATATAGGGTCACTGGCCGGTGAAAACGGCGGCACGGCAACGGGTGCGCATTATGCAGCCTCGAAAGGCGCGATCCATACACTGACGAAAGTTTTCGCACGCGACCTCGCCCCCTTTGGCATCACGGTGAATGCGATTGCTCCGGGGCCGCTGGATCTTCCATCCGTGGCGGAGACAATCGGTGCCGAGAAAATGCCGGGGCTGATAGCCGGACTGCCTACAGGGCAGCTCGGCAACCCGCTTTCCGTGGCGCGTATGGTCGCGGAACTGGCGCATCCCCTGTCAGGGGCTATCACGGGCTCCACAATCGACATTAATAGCGGATTGTACATGCGATGAGCACACAGACGATCGAAGTCCGTGTCGGATCATGTGAACTGATCGGGAAAGTCCTGTCTTTCGATCTGTTTCCCGTAACGGGCGAACTGCCGGCCTGGGAGGCAGGTGCGCATATCGATCTGATTTTGGGAGATGACCTTGTTCGCCAGTACTCCCTGTGCGGCGATCCGGCGGATAAGACACGGTACTGTCTGGCCGTGCTCCTGGAAGAAAATTCCCGGGGCGGTTCACGCACCGTGCACGAAACAGTCAGGCCGGGTGCCGTGTTCAAAATCGGTGCACCCCGCAATCTGTTTCCACTGGTGCCGTCCGAAGGGCCTGATGTCCTGATTGGCGGCGGGATTGGAGTAACGCCTCTGATCGCCATGGCGCATGAGCTTGGTGACCGAAATGTGCCGTTCACCCTGCACTATGTCGCGCGCGATCCTGCCTTTGCAGCTTTCCTGCAGGCTTCGTCTTTTGCTGACCGTGTGCAGATACATGACCGGAGTAATCCGTCCACGTCCCGGCCTGATCTGTCTTCTGTGCTGCAGGGCATTGGACGTGGACATGTCTATACCTGTGGTCCGGTTGCATTGATGGATGGGGTGCAGGAGGCAGCCCTTGCTCTTGGCCTGACGGAAGCGCAGATCCACCGGGAAGCTTTTTCCGCACTTCCGATCAGTGAAGGAGAAACATTCGAGGTTCTGGCTGCAAAAGCCGGCGTCCGGGTGCAGGTTGGTGCAGACGAACCCATTACCACCGCTTTGGCACGGGCAGGCGTGAAGGTCACGGTCAGCTGCGAGCAGGGGATCTGCGGGACCTGTGTTGTTGACCTTCTCGAAGGCGACCCTGACCACCGGGATGAGTATCTGACCGAAGATGAACGGACTGACCAGATCGCACTGTGCTGTTCGCGCGCAAAGTCGCCGTTGCTGGTTGTGGATCTGTAATGGCAGGGCTGAAAATCTGCGTCGCAGGTGTTGGAGCGCTGGGGGGAACCCTGGCCGCGATGCTGGCGCGGACAGAGGCCTCCCTTTCGGTCGTGGCGCGGGGTGCAACGCTTCAGGCACTGCACGAAAACGGGCTGGTTCTGGATGATGGACAGGACCGCAGTATCTGCCATCCCATAGCGGATACGCGAGCGCCGGACTGTCATCAGGATGTGATCCTGCTGGCTGGAAAGTCTCACCAGTTACCTCAACTGACTGAAACCGTCAGGCATGCTGTTGGCCGTCAGACGCTTGTCATTCCGGTCGTGAATGGTCTGCCATGGTGGATGGCCACCGACCCAAACGGAGCGTTTGAGGCAGCGGTACCTGTGCTGGATCCAGATGGACGCCTGTCAGACCTGTTTTCTCGCTCCTGCCTCGTCGGCGCCGTGGCTTATGCCATGACAGAACAGACGGCACCGGGAGTGGTGTCTTCCGCCCGCGCTCCGATGCTGGTTCTGGGGATGGTGGACGGCATGCCTGATGACAGGTTGAGCCATGTCCTTCATGTCCTGCAGCAGGCGGGGATTACGGCACGGTCCAGTCCGCAGATCCGATGCGATATCTGGAACAAGATTGCTGCCAATCTGGCGACCAATCCGCTTTCGGTGGTCTGTGAAGCCAGCCTTTCCACTCTGGCAGGCGCAGTATCAACAGAGGCTGTTATTGCTGACATCCTTAAAGAAACCCTCGCAGTCGGGACTGCCTGCGGTCTTTCCAACCTGCATGACGTGGATGAGATCCGGGACACCATTGCGAAGGCAGGTCCACACCGTACCTCGATGCTTCAGGATTACTGTGCGGGGCGCATACTGGAGCTGGACGCAATCGGCTGGACAATTGCGAAAATCGGGCAGGCGCATGATGTGCCGATGCCCGTTATGTCAACCGTTCTTGAACTGGCAACCTTCAAGGCCGCACAACGCGTGCAGGCACAGGGAATACGATCATGACGATGGACATGACGACTGAAGAAATGCAGCTGAGAGTACGGCTGGCCGAGTGCTATCATCTGATCAATCATTACGGCTGGACGGAGATGATTTTCAATCATATTTCCGTCCGCCTTCCGGGCACGCCAACACGTTATCTCGTCAACCCGTTTGGTCTTAATTACGACGAGGTGACGCCTGACAACCTGCTGGTCGTTAATGCCGACGGGCAGTTGATCACCGAGGCGGAACACAAACCCAATCCTGCCGGCTTTGCCCTTCATGGCGCCATTCATACTGCCCGTGATGATATTCACTGTGTCATCCATACCCATACGAACGCAGTCTGTGCCGTGGCAATGAAGCAGGCCGGGTTCAGCCATGATAATTTTTACGGCGCGCAGCTCTTTGAGCGGGTGGGTTATCATGCCTTCGAAGGCATCACCCTTTATGACGAAGAGCGCCCCCGGATGCTCGAAAGCCTGGGCGACAAGCATGTTCTCGTTCTGCGCAATCATGGCATTGCCGTAGGAGAAGCTGATGTGGCGCGCACGTTCTTCCTGTTGTGGATCGTGCAGCGTGCTGCGGAAATTCAGTGCCATGCAGGGCAGATTCCTGGTCCGGATGTGCTGATTTCCGACGATATCAAACGGGGATGCGCGCGAGACGCCGCCACCCTGATTTCCGGATCATCGGCGGCAGACAGGATGTTTGATGCCGCTGTGCGCAAGATGCGCAAGGAACGTGGACCGCTCTGGACAGGAGACAAGGCATGACGAGCGTAACTTCAGACGTTTTTCGCAAGGCGATGGCACATTTTGCGACAGGTGTCGCTGTGGTGACGGCAACTTCGGATGAGGGAGAGCAGGGGGCAACGATCAGTGCCCTGAGTTCCGTTTCACTTGATCCGCTGACGCTGCTGATCTGCCTGAACCGCAAAAGCGCGACATGCCGGGCTATCGAGCAGAGCCAGCGCTTTGGCATCAGTATTCTCACGAATTCGCAGGAAGGCATTGCCCGGCATTTCGCCATGCCGTCCCATGCCAAATCCATGGACGAACACTGTATCCGCCACGATGATGGTACGTGTTTTGTTCGTGATGCCCTGGTGCAGATCGGGGTGGAAGTCATTGAGACCCTGCGGGGTGGAACACATGAAATCTTCCTCGCCCGTCCCGTGCACATCACAATGAACGAGGATGGCGAGATGCCTCCTCTGCTTTATTATCGAGGCACGTTCGACCTTCTCGCCTGAATTCTTCCCTATCCAGAAAAGAGGCTCCCGATGAGCGAAAATACTCCCGATACTGCCACCGTTCTTCTGGCGCGGATTGAACGTCACGAAGCCAGCATTCAGGCTTTCAGCTCTTACGATCCGGTCCGTTTGCGTCATGACGCCGGTAATGCACCAAAGGGGCCGCTTTCGGGCCTCAGTGTCGGGGTGAAGGATATCATCGACACGGCCTATTACCCAACAGCGCATGGATCACCGATCTACGCAGGGCATCATACTCCAAATGATGCCGCATGTGTCACTCAGCTCAAGGCGGCCGGGGCCCTGTGTGTCGGCAAGACGGTGACAACGGAATTTGCTTTTTTCCGGGCTGGTCCGACAGTCAATCCCTATGATTTTTCACGCACGCCAGGGGGGTCGTCGAGTGGCTCGGCGGCGGCTGTGGGAGCCGGCATGATCGACATCGGACTGGCGTCCCAGACGGCAGCCTCTCTTACACGGCCTGCATCCTATTGCGGCGTGGTGGGGTTCAAACCGTCTTATGGACGTTATGCCGGGGCGGGAATCAAAGGACTGGCACCGTCTTTTGATACGCTGGGCACAATTACGCCGGATGTTAAAACAGCGGTTCTTGCAGATAGCGTTTTAAAAGGGCCGGTTCCGACTGCCAGTACGGTGAAATCCGCTGTCCCGAAGCGGGTAGGAGTCTGCCGTACGCCTTGGTGGGATCAGGCTGAGGACTCGACCCGTATGGCTTTGCAAAAGGCAGGTGCCTGCCTGGGTGGAGAGACAACTGTTGAAGACGTCGATCTGTCTGTATTCAAAGCCGCTGCTGACCTGCATGTGACGATCATGAGCTATGAGGCCTGCCAGGCGCTGGGCTGGGAATATGCCGAGCAACGTGCCTTGCTCAGCAGCCAGATTGTCAGCTTGATCGAAGCGGGACGTGCGATCGACTATGCGACGTATCGGCAGGCTCTCGCGGAAGCAGACAGGTTGCGTGCACAGATTGCCGATGTTTTTACGCGTTATGATCTGTTGCTGGCTCCTGCGGCTCCTGGGGAGGCGCCAAAGAAAGAAGACGGGACAGGCAGCCCGATTTTCAGCCGCATATGGACGCTTCTGCGTTTGCCAACCGTCACGCTTCCCGGCTTTACGGGTGTAAACGGCCTGCCAGTCGGGATTCAGCTTCTGGGCGCATTTGGTGAGGATGAATCCCTGCTGGATTATGCCACATGGGCTGAAACGCTTTTTCCTGCACGCCCTATTCCCTCCATTTGCGTGCAGGATACCGGTCATGAGTGAACTTCTGACGCGACTGGAAATGCTGGAACAGCGTGTTGTCACACTGGAAGCAGAGGCTGACATCCGCAGGATCCAGGCGCGTTACATGTTCCTGTGCGACACACCCTGCCCTGAAGCTGATGTGAAAGACGATGGGCAGCGCGTGGACCGGATTATGGACCTGTATACTGAAGATGCAGTCTGGGAAGGTGTCGGCGAGTATTATGACAACCAGTTCGGCCGCTGCGTCGGCAAGAACGCAATCCGGTCGCATTTTCAGGCTTTCTGGGGCCAAAAGCGTGACCCCGAACTTCTGCTGAACGTGCATTATCTGACGTCGGAACAGATCCATGTTCACGGCGATCATGCAGACGGACAGTGGATTCATTGCCAACCCTGGATCTTTAGTGATGGATCCTCGCTTCTACGGTCCAGCCGGCTGAACAACCTGTTCCGTCGCGAAGACGGTGTCTGGAAAATTGCTCGGACACGAACGGAAAACGTGTTTATTTCTCCCCTGAAAAGTGGATGGGCCGAGACATTTCCAAAGCACTCTGTTCTGATGAACCCCTAATCTGTTTTTACGAAAGACCACGTTCATGCAAAATACTGAAAGCGCTGCATCGGCAGAGATCATCGAACTTCATCGTCTGCTTCAGGACTGGTTTTGTGGAGTGGGCAGCAGTGATCCGAAGGATATTCTGGATCGCATGACGCCGGACTACATGATGGTGGGGGCGGCCGGGCGTCTGGTGACGTTCGAAATGTTTGCGAAAGTCCTGCCCTCGCTTCGTGGCAGTCGTCCGGGCCTGGTCATGGAAATCGAGGACGTGAAAGTTCTTCATGCTTTCGAGGGGGGGATGCTGGCATTCTATCGTGAAATCCAGACACAGGGAGAGACCAGAACCGAGCGCTGGTCCAGCGTTCTGTTCTGTGCCGCCGGGCAGGGAGAACAACTGCTGTGGAAGCATCTGCAGGAAACATTCTGCTCATAAACCCAGGCAAGTTTTCCGGTTCTTTCTTTTAAAAAAGAACCTTTTTATCAAACCGGGTCGAGCCATAAAGTAGCAACGCCGCCAGCAGGCCGCCGCCACATGTTACCAACGGCAAGGAAATTGCGACGCCGGCCACATGGTCATCGAGATATCCGACCAGCATTGAGCCCCCCGACAGACCAATTAGCGCATTACAGAAAAGCAGTACTGCCGAAAACTGGGATCGGAATGTTTTTGGAACCGACTGTTGTAAGACAATGGCTGACGGCGGCATCGGCAGTGCGGCACAAAAGAACGACATCGCAAAGAGCATGATACCAAACGGGATATTCGGTGAAGCGATAGATCCCCAGAGCAATGCGGGGGCAGACAGGGCACCGGTAATGCCCATTGTGGCTGCTGGAAATGGATGATTGCGACGGCCAAGGAAATCAATAAGCCACCCGCTGACATATGCTCCTGCACATCCGCAGAAAATAGCTGTCAGCCCCATAATTTCCCCGACGCTTTGATGGGAAAAATGTCTGTACCTTAAGAACAGCGCAGGCATCCAGCTCAGGAGGGAAAACAATATGATGGCTGTGGAGGAATAGCCGAGAAAGTGACAGGTAAAGAATTTCCAGTGAAGTCGAAAAAACCCCCAGGCTGTTTCCGAAGATGTATCTTCCTTCTGAAAATTGGCGTGACGTCTGCCAGATTCGCGAACAGTCAGTGCAATAAGCAGGGCCAGAGGCAGGCCTGGCAATCCGACACACACAAAACAGAGTTTCCAGGCAATGATGCCGTGCCATTCATGTGTCGTATGCAACAGGCCGATCAGCATTCCGCCGAACAGGAAAGCGATACCTGCTCCAATAAAGGAGCCAAGCGAAAACAGTGCGAGTGTCTGGCCGAGCTTATAAGGCGTGACAATATCAGCCAAAAAGGAATATACGGCTGGAACAAGGGCTGCCTCACCGACACCAACGGCCATACGGCATATGAAAAGTTGCCAGAAATTTTGTGCAAAACCACAGGAAATCGTTGCTACGCTCCAGATGATGATGCCAGCGACGATGATGGGGGGACGGGCTATCCGATCACTGAGGGCTGCAATAGGCAGGCCGAGTATCGAGTACAGAAGCGAGAATGCCAGTCCATTAAGCAGGGCAAACTGAAAATCCGAAAGCAAAAGAGCAGTTTTGATAGGGCCAACCAGCAAAGCAAGAATTTGCCGGTCCACGAACGAGAGCACATAGGCGCTGGCGAATAACGCAATGATCCCTCGGGGAGAAGCCAAAACCATGCCCGCGTCCTTTTCTGTTCGGAAGCGATATGATATGAATATTCATGTGAAATATCCATAAGAATATTCCATTTTAATGTATAATCTTTTTCTAGGAAGAGACCGGTTCCAGTGAGGTGGAAGGTCGTCTATCCATCCATAGCAATCGCTTGTTTTTAGGTTTTTTATGAAACCTGAATCAAATTCCTGCCTCCATATCGACGGTATCCGCAGTTTTGGGGGATTAAAACAGCGGTAACTATTTTCTGGAGACTATGGGCCGCGTGCGCAATGATGTGCCGATCTGGCGACGGATAAAGCAGAACGGGGTGGCAGAAGGCTGAAGAAACTGCGCATCTCTATGTGGCAGTAATCATATTGCATAAGAAATGATGTGGGTCCTTTATGTCCGGTCATCCGCGCGCTGGAAGCGGATCAGGCTGCGCGACAGCCGTCCCTGAGCCCAGTTCGGCATCTTCCGCCACGGCGTCGTAACGTCTGCGGTTGTGCCGCTGACCACAACGGTCCGGCGTTGTTCCGTGCCCACCCATTCTGGTGCCCAGGCTGTCTGAACCTGCGTAATCCACTGGTTTCCCTCGACGCGATAGCGCCCGATATAGGCTACCAGCGTTTTCATAAGGGCCGGATAATCGGCTTCCGTTTCAGCTGGATGGCGATGGCTGCCCTCCAGGTTGAATGCCACCCATCCATCAGGCGTAAAAATGACCCGTCCGCGTGGTGAAGGGCCCATCGCATTAATGAATGTTCCCGTATCCTTTTCCTCCACCCGGTAGGAAACGAGATTCCAGGTGCCGACAAGCTGATCTTTCAGCGTTGGTTGTTTCGGGTTTCCGTCATCGGATGTCGTGACTCGAAAGACTGAAACCATGCTGTTTTCCCGACCCTGTGTGGCGTTTCTGGGCGTTCTATAACGCAGGCCGATCACCTTTCAGTAGGCGCATCATCGGAAAGGGAATATTACGTCAGATGCAAGAATGAATCGAATTCCGCTTTTAGGGGGGCAGGATGCGCCATGACGAAACAGGGGACCTGCGCTTCTTCGCCCATCTTGTCGCCTCCGGCAGTCTGACCGTCTGTGCCCGCAATCTCCAGACATCGCCCGCGACTGTGTCCCGTCGTCTCGCCCGTCTGGAAAGCCGGCTGGGCAGCCTGCTGGTCGTCCGGAATACGCGGCATTTCGGGCTGAGTGAAAACGGGCGGATCTACCATGAGCGCGCCGTGGAAATTCTGGCGCTCATTGACAGTCTGGAAGAGGAGATCTCATCCAATACCAATATTCCCCGGGGAACGCTCGGGATCGGTGCTCCAGTAGAACTCGGGCGACGCCTGATCGCACCTTTTCTGGCCACTTTCAGTGCCACGCATCCGGACCTGCTGGTCAATCTGGCACTGGCCTCGGAAGGTTTTTATGACACCAGTGATTCTCTCGATGTCGTCCTGCGTCTGGGCCTTCCTGATTCTCCGGATGCGGTTGTCACCAGACTGGCCTCGACAGTGCGGGTCCTATGTGCATCGCCTGAGTATCTGGCCCGCCATCCCCCGCTGGTAACGCCGCAGGACCTGGCGACCCATCACTGTCTCTGTCTGAGGCGCAACAAGACAATGGCCCTTCTCGACCGCTGGGTCATCGGTAACGATCTGCAGACGGAGATCATTACGGTCGAACCCCGTCTTTCGAGCACGAATGCTGAGATCATCCATGACTGGGCGCTTTCGGGAGAAGGAATCGCCTACAAGCTCCTTTGCGATGTGAAGCATGATCTGGAACAGGGAAGGCTCATGCGGATTTTCCCTGATCTGCAGGGGGAGAAAATCGACCTTCATGCCGTGTTGCCCAACCGGAAATATACGCAGGCCAGTGTCCGCGCCTTCCTGCATAGTCTTAAATCCCATCTGCGTGTTGCTGGTTTCTTTTAGGCGGATGCGCAAGCTTGCCCATCTCTTACTCAGACGTGATATGACGCCTGTCTCTTGGTCGATCGAACAGGATTATTCTGATGCAGGGCAGCGGTGTTGGCGTTCTGGACAAGTGCACGGAGTTGATGCGTTGCCTGTTCGGGCGGCAACATGAAGGTGAACCGCATGGCTTTCGGACGTCACTGCGGCAAGCAGGCGGTCATATTCGCTGGCTTCTGTCATGTTGGGAGGAAGAGGGGGCATTGGGCTCTCCGGAGCGTCTTCCTGCAGTCGTCGGTTGCGCTTGCGATCGGCGCCTGTCGGCCGCTTGATCATGCGTCCCGAAGCCGGGTTCAGCGAGAGCGGGACATCCCATTCACTCATGGCATGATTGAGGATGGAGGCCAGGAGATTGAGCCGCTTGACGACTGTCGCAGCGGCCAGATCTTGCCCTGACGGTCGCGAAAGCCTCGAACTGCTGGAACTGTCAGGCGAGAGAGATTCAGGTCTGCGATGGGATCACTAAGCAGTGCCGGGATATGGCCTGTCCGGTCAGCCTCGCGATGAGCCATGCATTCGTCACGGTAGCGCTCAATCAGGGTTCGGAGCACGAGGCCATCCAGGGCCCGGACGTCGATATGACGCCCTTCGCGCACTTTGACCGAGGTTTCCTCGAGCCACGCGCGGGCAAGACGGGCGGTGTCAAATGTTCTGGTGATCCGCTGGCCGCTGGCCGGCTTGCGGGCCCTGTATTGCTTGGGCCCCCGGCAATTCACGCCATCAGGCAGAGGGCGTCCTGTTGCAGGATCTTTGGCATTCTCGGCGGACTTTATACGGGCCATGAGACGAACTCCGAAAGGGGACGGAATCGTCATTGGTCCAGAATTGGTCCAAAACCGCTACTTAATTTTTAATTTTGGCGCCCGATACAGCTCTAATACGCTGATATCATTACCAAAAATTGGTGTCCCGTACGGGATTCGAACCCGTGTTGCCGCCGTGAAAGGGCAGTGTCCTAGGCCTCTAGACGAACGGGACTGGAGGCGTGAGCGGGTGTATAGAAGGGGTTTCGGAGGGCGTCAAGCGGCTGTTGCGTCGGAAATGAAAAAAGATAGATTTTTTCGCTCCTGCCATGTTTCGGCGCGCAATGTGCCTGCGACATGGACCAGCGGCATGGCGCGGTCCTCCAGCAGGGGGGCGAAGGGTTTGTCGCCTGCACGGAAGACCAGACCCCGCAGACGGGTGTTTCCGTCCTCGCCCTGAAGAATGACGCGGAGCGTATTGCCATCCTTGCCGATGCGTTCGCTTTTGACGCAGCGGACATTGCTGATGGCAAGAACGGGCTCTTCATTGCCGGGGCCAAAGGGCTCCAGTCGGGAGAGTTGATCGGCCACGGCAATGGAGGCTCCGGCCAGTGTTATGATGCCGTCGAGTTTCAGCGCGTCCTGTTTGGGGAGCGCGAGTGCTGTGGAGAGTTGTGTGTTCAGGGCGGCGTGGAAGTCTTCCGCGCGGTCTGCGGCAAGGGAGAACCCGGCGGCCATGGCGTGTCCGCCGCCTGTGAGGAGGAGGCCGTTCTGGCGGGCGGCGATGATGGCGGTTCCGAGGTCCAGTCCGGGAACCGAGCGGGCTGAGCCTTTGATGATGCCATCGGTCAGGGCGGCGACCAGGGCAGGACGGTTGTAGCGCTCTTTCAGTCGGCCAGCGACGATGCCGACGACGCCCGGATGCCAGTTCTCACCATGCAGGAAGATGACGGCGTGGCCTGCATCGAGCTGCTGCTGGGCCTGTTCCATGGCGGAATCGAGGATTGTGGATTCGACGGTCTGGCGCTGGTGATTGACGCGATCGAGCTGTTCGGCGAGGGCGCGGGCCTCCACGACGTCTTCGGAGAGCAGAAGTTTCAGGCCCAGATCGGCCTGTGCGATGCGGCCTCCGGCATTGATGCGGGGGCCGAGGGCAAAGCCGCAGGCCATGGCGCTGGCTTCTTCCTTCACGCCCGCAACGGAGGAGAGTGTGGCCAGTCCGAGGCGCTCCCCGCGTGACATGACGCGCAGACCCTGCATGACGAGCGCACGGTTCAAGCCGGTCAGGGGCATGACGTCGCAGATGGTGGCGAGGGCCGTGAGGTCGAGGCGCTGGAGCAGATCGGGGATGGCCTGCCCGCCGTCGAACCAGTTGGTGCGGCGCAGGAGGCGGATCGTGGCGACCATGGTGAGAAAGGCGACGGCGGTGGCACAGATGTTGTTCAGGCCCGATGCACAGTCCAGCCGGTTCGGGTTGACCACGACCCCCTTGGGCAGGGCTGCGCCATCGGGTTTGTGATGATCGAGGACGATGATGTCGGCACGGTCTGTCAGGCCGTTGAGGATGTCGATCGCAGCGGTGCCGCAGTCGATGCAGACAAGCAGGGTGGCACCTTCCGACAGCAGGTTTTCGAGGGCTGCGGTGTTGGGGCCGTAGCCTTCGGTCAGACGGTCGGGGATATGGGTGCTGACGGTACAGCCGAGTTCGCGCAGGGTGTCGCAGACGAGGGCCGTGCCGCAGGCGCCGTCCACGTCGTAATCGCCGAACAGACCGACATGCTCGTGGTTGCGGACGGCCTGTGCGAGGCGTTCGGCGGCCCGGTCCATATCCTGCAGGCAGGAAGGGTCGGGCATGGCGTCGCGCAGGCGGGGATTGAGGAACGAGGAGGCGTCGTGGGGTGCGACGCCCCGTGCCGAGAGGATACGGGCCAGAAGCTCAGGAATGTTGGCCTGCTGGGCGAGAGCGAGGGCCAGGCGGTTGTCTGCTTCCGCCAGCCTGGGATCGCGCCAGATCCAGCGGCGGTTTCCTGCACTTCGGGTTACGCCGAGGACGGCGCCCGTATCGTCTGCGAGCATGGTTCTCCGTTCAGGACGCGGGTTCTGCCTGTGGTTTGAAGCTGTGATGGCTCTCTATATAGCGCACCGTGCGGGATTTTGAACGCATCACGATGGAATGCGTGCGCGCGCGGGTCGCGCTCGGACGTTCCACGCCCTTCAGGAGCGGGCCGGATGTGACGCCCGTTGCGGAGAACAGAACGTTGCCGGAGGCCATGTCGTGCAGGTAGAGCTTGCGGGCCGGGTCGAGGCCATTCGCCATTTCGCGCGCCCGCTGGCGCTGGGTGTCGTCCTCGAACAGGAGGCGGCCCTGCATCTGGCCTTCCATGCAGCGGATGGCTGCTGCGGCCAGAACGCCCTCGGGCGCACCGCCGGAACCGGCGTACAGATCCACGCCGCCGCCGTCCACGCAGGTTGCGATGGCGGCCGCGACGTCGCCATCGCTGAGAAGCATCACGCGGGCGCCGGCTTCGCGGGCGTAGGCGATCAGCTCTTCATGTCTTTCACGGTCAAGCGCGCACAGGACCATGTCCGACACGTTGCGCTTCTTGGCCTTGGCCAGCGAGCGGAGATTGTTGCCGATCGAAGCGTCCAGATCCACGACGCCTTCAGGAAGATCCGGGCCGACGACGATCTTTTCCATGTAGATGTCGGGGGCGTGGAGGAACTTGCCGCGTTCGGCCAGCGCCACGACCGTCAGGGCGTTGGGCAGGCTCTTGGCGCACAGATTCGTGCCTTCGAGCGGATCGACCGCGATGTCCATCGCCGGTCCGCCGGAGCCGACTTTCTCGCCGATGTAGAGCATCGGGGCTTCGTCCATCTCGCCTTCGCCGATGGTGACGATGCCGTCGATGGCGACGGTGTCGAAGGCCGCGCGCATGGCCTGTACGGCTGCGCCGTCGGCCTCGTTCTTCTGGCCGCGACCGGTCCAGTGCGCGGAGGCGATTGCGGCCGCCTCCGTGACGCGGACGAGCTCAAGGGCCAGGTTGCGGTCAGTGACGCGATAGGGGGGGATGTTCTGAGGGTCGATCACGCAAGGGGATCCTCGATTTTGAGCACAAGCGGCTTTCCGGTCACGACAGGAAGGACGGCGAGTGCTGTTGCGGCTGCATGAATGGCTTTTTCAGGAACCTGATGGGTGATGATTGTCAGGTCGGCGCATCCGGTTGCAGCATCATGCTGGGAAACAAAGTGAACGGAGACATCATGGTCCCGGAGAACCGATGTCAGCTCTGCCATTACGCCCGGACGGTCCTGAACGTTCAGACGTAAATAGAAAGCGCTGTTCAAATCAGCGAGACTGGCGCAGTCGGCGGCGGCTGGCACGGTGGTTGTGCCCCACACCGGAATGGCGGTTCCCCGCGCCAGATCAATCAAATCGGCGACGACGGCGCTGGCGGTCGGGCCTTCGCCTGCGCCGCGACCAGAGATGGTCATCGGACCGCTGAAGACGCCCTGTGTGGTGACGGCGTTGAAGACGCCCTCGACGGCGGCGATGGGGGCTTTGGCGGGAACGAGGCAGGGGCGGACCCAGGCTGCGACGCTGCCGTTTTCAGCCTGGCGGGCCATGCCGAGGAGCTTGATGCGGTATCCGAGTTCGTCGGCGAATTTCAGGTCGGTCGCGGTGATGTCGCGGATGCCCTGAACGGAGAGGGTGCTGAAGGCGATGGGGCGGAAGGCCAGACCGGCCAGAATGGCGAGCTTGTGGGCCGTATCCCAGCCATCCACGTCCGTGGAGGGTTCGGCTTCGGCATAACCCTTGGCCTGCGCTTCGGTCAGAACGTCCGTGAAATCCCGGCCGGTGGCGCGCATTTCGGTCAGGATGTAGTTGCAGGTCCCGTTCAGGATGCCACCCACGCTGAGAAGGCGGTCAGCAGCCAGTCCTTCGCGGACGAGCTTGATGGCGGGAATGCCACCCGCCACCGCGGCTTCGAACAGGAGGGGGGCGTTCTTTTCCGAAGACAGGCGGCTGAGCCTGTCGCCATGCAGGGCCACGAGCGCCTTGTTGGCGGTCACGACCGGAAGGCCGCGTTCGAGCGCGGTGCGGACCATGTCATGCGCCGGGCCTTCGGATCCGCCGATGAGTTCGACGGCCACGTCGATCTCCGGGTCCTGTGCCACGGCGATGGCACTGTCGTGCCAGCGCATGGCGGACAGGTCGGCGCCGCGGTCGCGCGTGCGGTCACGGGCCGTGATGGCCACGACTTCGATCGGCCGGCCGGCCCGGGCGGTAATCAGGTCAGCATTCTCACGCAGGAGACGAATGACACCGATTCCGACAGTTCCAAGTCCAGCCAGTCCGATCCGCAGTGGTTTCACGATGATGCAGCTCCAAGAAGGTCAGCGGTTCCGGCCCCGGCGCCGTGCCGGGTCATGAAGCTCTTGATGGCCCGCGTCGCCTGACGCAGCCGCTGGGTGTTTTCGACAAGTCCGATCCGGACAAAGCCCTCGCCGTATTCCCCGAATCCGAGGCCGGGTGCAACTGCAACCCCTGCTTCCTTGAGCAGGAGTTTGGAGAAGGCGACGCTGCCCATTTCGGCGAAGGCGGGGGGAATGGGGGCCCAGGCGAACATCGAGCCCGCGGGAACGGGCACGTCCCATCCGGCGGTCTGAAGGCCGCGCAGGAGAACGTCCCGGCGGTCTTTGTACATGGCGCGGATTTCGGACACGTAGTCCTGCGGGCCGTTCAGTGCGGCGACCGAAGCGACCTGAATGGGCGTGAAGGCGCCATAATCCAGATAGGATTTGATGCGTGTGAGGGCCTGGATCAGCTTCGGATTGCCGACCGCAAAGCCCATGCGCCAGCCCGCCATGGAATAGGTTTTGGACATGGACGTGAACTCGACGGCCACGTCCTTGGCACCGGGAACGGCGAGAATGGACGGGGGCGGCTCGTTCTCGTTGAAATAGATTTCCGCGTAAGCCAGATCGGAGAGGATCCAGATGTTTTCCCGTCGCGCGAAGGCCACAAGTTCCTTGTAGAAATCGAGGTTCGCGACAAAAGCCGTCGGGTTGGACGGGAAGTTGACGATCAGCGCCGTCGGCTTGGGCACGGAATGGCGGACGGCACGGTCCAGAGCGCGAAGCATGTCCTCGTCCGGTGTGGCCGGGATCGAGCGGACGGAGGCTCCGGCGATGATGAAGCCGAACTGGTGGATCGGGTAGGACGGGTTCGGGACTAGGATCGTGTCGCCAGGGCTCGTGATGGCGGCGGAGAGGTTCGCCAGCCCTTCCTTGGAGCCTAGTGTTGCGATGACCTCGGTTTCCGGGTCCAGCGAGACGTTGAAGCGGCGCTCGTAATAGTTCGCCATGGCCTTGCGCAGGCCCGGAATGCCGCGGCTGACGGAGTAGCCGTGCGCGCGCGGATTGCCGACCGTCTCAATCAGCTTCTGCACGACATGCGCGGGCGGTGCGCTGTCGGGATTGCCCATGCCCAGGTCGATGATGTCGTCACCGGCGGCTCGCGCGGCGGCCTTGGCCTTGTTCACTTCAGCGAACACGTAGGGCGGCAGGCGGCGGATGCGGTGGAACTCTTCGGTCATGACCAGCTCTGGGGCAGAGGGTGAAAGGGAGACGCGACGATAGACAGGTTTTTCCAGGAGTGGAACAGTCTGACTGTGACAGATCTCACAATGTGTCTTTCGGCCTCTCGGCTAAGCCTTCTGTCAGCCTCCCGTGGTGACGCGCACGCCGTCGCCGATGGCTTCGGCCTTGAGAATGATGGCCGAGGCCGGGACGCCGCGTTCGATCAGGGCGCGGGCGACCACGCGGGCGCGGAGCAGGCCGAGAGCGATTTCCCGGTTCTGGTCCGCAGGGGCAAGAGCGGCGTCCGCGCTCATGAAGGCGCCGAACCCCCGGATGGTCAGGGGGCGGTTGCCGCGCTGTGAGACGATATGCTGGTAATCGCCCTGCGGGTTGCCCATGACGTGGTCGGTGGCGGGCTGAAAGCGGATCAGGGTGCCTTCGGGTGTTGAGGTGTCGATATCCGGCTGGACAGGACCGCTCAGCATGGCGTCACGCGGGAGGTCGAACCCCGGAAACTGCGGCGGTGGGGGCGGCAGGTCTCCGATTTTCGGAAACTGGCCCGGAGGGGTCGGCGGGATGGATTTGGCCACCACGGGAGGGAGTTCGGCTTCAGGGGCCGGTGACTGTGCCTGAACGGGGGGCTTCTTTGCCGGAGCCTGAGCTGGCGCGGGAGATGCCGTGGCGGGTGTGTCGGGTGCCGGATTGATGGCCGACGGGCTTTCGGGCTCAGGCTGGCCAACGGTTGTCATGGTCATGCCGCTCTGTTCGGCGTTGGCGGTCGTTACGGCGGCCGGTGTGGGTTTGGGCGGCGGCGGGATGGTCGGGAGGGCGCCCTGGGCGGCACTTTCGCGCTGGGCGAGGTTCCGCTGCGCCTCAAGGCGGGTTGTCAGCGACAGGCGGGCTTCCGGGGTCGGGAGGTTCGGTGCCTGCGTGGGAGTGCGGCCGACATGGGGGTAGGGCAGGTTTTCCCCCGGCGGAGGGGCGCGCAGTTTTGCGATTTCGCCGCCTTCGAAGCCATGCCACCAGCCGGTGACGGTATCGGTCATGTCCCGATGCTGGCAGGCCGTCAGAAGTGGCGCGGTCATCAGCAGGAGAAACGGGATTTTCCCCGCAGTTCTGCGTGTTGCCGCTGTCATGGGCTGCCTGCTGATCCCTGGGGCCACTGTGCCGTTCCTGCTGTCTTTGGAATGTCGAAATACGGCGGACACTAGCCGTTCGGGACCGGGATGGCGAGTGTTCCTGTCCCCTTCACATGGAAGGAGGACTTGGCACCGACGAAAACGAAGCGCAGGATAGGGGGTATGAAGATGCATGCTGGATCTGGAAACGATATGGATATCACCAGAATGAACCCGACCCGCCTGGACGACGAGCCGGATGCTCCGGAGCGCGAAACCCGCGAGGAAGACAACAAGACGCTGAACAGCCCGATCAGCGAGCTTGAAGGCCGTCTGTTCGATCAGCGGAAAGTTCTGATTTTCGGCGGTATCAACGACAAGATCGCCCGTGACGTGACGGGGCGCCTGCTGGCGCTGGCCGGGACGTCCGACAAGCCGATCGATGTCTATGTGAACTCGCCGGGCGGTCATGTGGAGAGTGGCGACACCATCCATGACATGATCCGCTTTGTGGATTCGATTGCGCCGATCAATATGATCGGGACCGGCTGGGTCGCCTCAGCCGGGGCGCTGATTTACGCAGCTGGCCGTCCCGAGCGGCGCGTCTGTCTGCCGAACACGCGCTTTCTGCTGCACCAGCCGATGGGTGGAGTGCGCGGTCCGGCAACGGATATCGACATCGAGGCCCGCGAGATCATCAAGATGCGCGAGCGTCTGAACCGTCTTTTCGCCAGGGAAACCGGGCAGACCTACGAGAAGGTCGCCAAGGATACGGACCGCAACTACTGGATGTCGGCGCAGGAAGCGATCGAATACGGGCTTGTGAACCGCATCATCAGTTCTGCGACCGACCTGAAGTAAAACTACAAGCTCCAAGGGGCACGGCGTGTCTTCGGGCACGCCGCGAAGACCATTATGAAAAGTCTGGCCGAAATCTATTCCCATCTTCCCGACGCACCGTCGGAGAAGACGCTAGAGCGCGTTGATTACGAAGCGCGCCACTGGAGCAGCCCGATCCAGGGCCCGCTCAAGCCCGGTACGGAAGAGCACAAGCGGGCCGTCGCCGCGATGTTCCGCGATACGTTCAATCCGTACAAGCCCTCCGTGATCGACTGGCCGACGCTGGATCCCGAGACGCTGCATCGCATCACGTCCCTGCCGATCTGGGATATTGCGGTCCAGACCGAGGGCAAGGCGCGTCTGCGCATGGCCGCCTATGCGGATATGATCACCGATCCGGACATGAAGGACGCGCTCTCGCGGAATGCGTGGGAAGAGAACCGGCACAAAGAGGTCCTGTCCAAGCTGGTCGAGGCCTACAAGATTCCGATGGCGCCGGAGCCTCCGTACATCACGCCGAAAGACACGGAATGGGCCTATCTGGTTACGGGTTTTTCGGAATGTGTGGACAGCTTCTTCGCATTCGGTCTGTTTGCGCTGGCCGAGCGGGCAGGTCTGTTTCCGCAGGAACTGATTGAGACGTTCGAGCCGGTGATGCAGGAAGAATGCCGCCATATCCTGCTGTTCGCGAACTGGCTGGCCTGGCATCGGGCAACCATGCCGTTCTGGAAGCGGCCCTGGTTTGAGCTGCGTGTGATCGGCGTGTGGCTGTTCCTCGCCTATGAGCGCATGGGGCTGGCCCGTTCGATTGACGAGAATGGCGAAGAGCACACTCAGGACAATAATTTCACCGTTACGGGCGCCAAGGACATGACGGCCATGGACGTCAAGGTCCCGGATCTCATGCAGCTCTGTCTGGATGAAAACGACCGCCGGTTTGCGGGGTATGACCCGCGGCTGCTGCGACCCACGACCACACCGGCGATTGCGCGGGCGATGATCAAAGGTGCGAAGCTGTGGGATCGGGTTCGCAATCGGGTTGCGGCCTGAACGGTTCTCTTCCCAGGAGAGACAGGTCATAAAAAAGGGCTCCGTTGCGGGAGCCCTTTTTCGTTTCAGTCTTCCGAAGCGCCGTCTGCGTCGGGTTCGGGGTCCGTCATCAGGGCGTCGGCGAGGACGCCGGCTTCGGCCCGGATGCGTCGTTCGATTTCGGACGCCATGTCCGGATGGTCACGCAGGAACTGCTTGGCGTTCTCACGTCCCTGACCAATCCGCTGGCTGTCGAAAGAGAACCATGCGCCGGATTTCTCGACGATGTTGCCCTTCACGCCCAGATCGAGCAGTTCGCCCATCTTGCTGATGCCTTCGCCATACATGATGTCGAATTCAACCTGGCGGAACGGCGGGGCCATCTTGTTCTTGACGACCTTGACGCGGGTCTGGTTGCCGACGACCTCATCCTTGTCCTTGATGGACCCGATGCGGCGGATGTCGAGGCGGATGGAGGAGTAGAACTTCAGAGCGTTGCCGCCCGTGGTCGTCTCGGGATTGCCAAACATCACGCCGATTTTCATGCGGATCTGGTTGAGGAAGATCACGAGCGTGTTGGACCGCGAGACCGTTCCCGTCAGTTTGCGGAGGGCCTGGCTCATGAGGCGGGCATGCAGACCGACATGGCTGTCGCCCATGTCGCCCTCAAGCTCGGCGCGCGGGACGAGGGCTGCCACGGAATCCACGACCAGCACGTCTACTGCGCCAGACCGGACGAGCGTATCGGCGATTTCCAGAGCCTGTTCGCCGGCATCGGGCTGGCTCAGAAGAAGATCGTCGATATTGACGCCGAGTTTGCGGGCGTAGCCGGGGTCGAGCGCATGTTCGGCGTCGATGAATGCGACGGTGCCGCCCTTCTTCTGGGCTTCGGCCAGAACATGCAGGGCGAGCGTGGTTTTGCCCGAGCTTTCCGGTCCGTAGATTTCAACGATACGGCCGCGCGGCATGCCGCCGATCCCAAGCGCAATGTCCAGTCCGATGGAGCCGGTTGAAATCACATTGGCTTCCACTTTTGGCCGTTGGCCCATGCGCATGATCGAGCCCTTGCCGAAAGCACGCTCAATCTGGCTGAGTGCGCCTTCAAGCGCCTTGGTCTTGTCCATTCAATCCTCGCAATAGGTTTGGGCTGGCGTGTGCAGGGTACGATAGACCGGGCAGCCATTCTCGCAAAGCACTGCATCAGTCACGGTTATCGCCTTCCCGTGTTCGCAAAATGTTCTTCTGAGAGGCATATCATGTTTGCCCCCCGCGACGCCAAGGGGAAGACAGGCTTTGGTGGAAGATTTTTTCCGTGGGCGAGGGGCTGGCTTACCTCAGTGGGGCGGAAAGGCCTGCAGGGCGTTTAAGTTTCCAGACATAGGCAATAATGGCCGCCACAACCTTGAAATGTTCGGCCGGGATCTCGCTTTCCAGCGGGAGGGTGAAGAGGGCGCGGGCCAGAGGCGGGTTGGCAACAACCGGGACACGGTTGTCCTGTGCGATTTCCCTGATTCTGGCGGCCACGTCATCCATGCCTTTGGCAACGATTCTTGGGGCGCCACCTGTGCCCTTTTCATAGACAAGGGCGACCGCGTAGTGCGTAGGGTTGGTGACGACAACGGTGGCTGTTTTGACGGCTGCCATCATGCGTTGTTTGGCAGCCTTGGCGCGCAGGGCTTTCTGGCGGCCTTTCACATGGGGGTCGCCCTCCGCATTCCGATATTCGTCCTTGAGGTCTTCCCGACTCATTTTCAGCTTGGACGTATGGCGGAAGCGCATCCAGAAAATATCGAAGCCCGCGATCACCAGCTGTGCGCCGATCATCGCGGCAGCGGCGCTGAATCCGAGGTCTGTCATCATTTTCAGGAGCGGGCCGGGTTCCAGCCCGACCATCCGGGACGCGGTTGGAATGGCATTTCTGGTGATGTGCCAGAGCACGGCGGCGAAGATGACAAATTTTGCGAGAGCCTTGAACGTGTCCGGCAGGGTTCCGCCGCCCGCAATGCGCTTGAAGCCGGCGAGTGGAGAGACCCGTTCGAACTTTGGCAGCAATGACTCGGGATGGATGAGGAAGCCCGTTTGCAGAAATCCCGCGCCGAGGCAGAAAGCCGCCACGGTGGCCGCCATGGGAACGGCCAGAGAGAGCCCCGCCTCAATGGCGTGATTGGTACTGCTCAGCAAACCGCCCTGCGCCATCGGGACCGTGCCTGCATTGGCCATGAGGGCCTTCATGCTGTGGACAAAATCCGTCACGAGGTGGGGCAGGATCATGAAAATTCCTGCGAACCCTCCCAGAAGGGCCACAAAGCTCATGGCCTCGCGGGACATGACAATCTGACCGTCCTCGCGCGCTTTCTGGAGGCGGTGGGCTGATGGGGCTTCTGTTTTGTCGTCGGAGTCAGACATCGTTCAGAGACCCGGAAGTGCTCGGAGGACGTCGAAGGCCTGTCCCTGCCAGATGGCGATCATGGTGCTGAGGGTGAGGCCGAGAAGGGCGATGCCGCCCAGAAGTTGCAGGGGGCTGGCGGCGTTGTAGATCTGTAGCGTCGGGAGCAGGCGTGTCATGATGCCCAGCATGCCCTGCCAGACGAGGGACAGGATCAGAAAGGGTGCGCTGAGTTCCAGTCCCAGAGCGAAGCTGTGTTCCGTAAGCTGGATGACGCCCTGCGCGGAATCGCCCAGCAAATTCCAGTGGGCATGTGTCGTGGCAAGGAGGAGCGCACCGCCTGGGGGGATGATGGTGTAGCTCCCGAGGATCGCGCGGATGGGCAGAATATAGGCACCCGTCACGAGCAGCACGAGCGGCGCCAGCAGATTGAGGAAACGGGCGGGAGCAGAGCTGCCGGAGCCCAGATCCGGATCGGGCTGAAGGACGCTGGAAATTCCCATACAGACTGCGATGATCTGACCGGAAATCGGCAGAGCCATACAGATCAGGCGGGCCATCCAGCCGATCAGAACCCCCGCGAAAAGCTCAACGGCAATCATGCCGCACAGGGCGAGGGGGGCGAGGGCGTCCAGATGCGTCTGCATCAGAAGGGGGGCGACGAGCGGAAGGAGCAGGACCGTCAGGGTGAAAGCGCATCCGGCGCGGACCATCATGGGCATGGACTGTTCGCCGATGCCCGGCATGAGCATGACGACCCCGCCGGTCCGGGAGAGAACCAGAACGAAAGCAAGCGCCCAGACGCTCAGAACCGGGCCGCTGAGGTCAAGCCCCTGGAGCGCTGTGGGGACTGCCGTATCGGTAAGACCCGTGTTCACAGAACGGTTGCTTTGGGCACGCACATGTCAGTCAAATCCGGATCTGAAAGGCAGCAGGCTCAGGTCGTGCCGACGAGAATGAGCTGATCGAAGAGGTGTCGGGCGAAACTGATGAGCGTTGCGGTCATGAAGGACCCTGCCATCACCATGACGGCCCCAATGGCCAGAACCTTCGGGACAAAGGACAGTGTGGCTTCGTTGAGCTGGGTCACGGCCTGTACGAGGGAGACCAGAAGGCCGACCCCGAGTGCGGTCAGCAGGGCTGGGGCGCTCAGTTTGAGAGCAACAATGAATGTCTGCTCCAGAATGGCACCGAGATCGATGGCCTGCATGGTCAGATCGTCATTTTCATCACATCCTGATACGCCTGCACCATTCGGTCGCGGATCACGGTCGTGGTCTGGAGGGCGAGCTGTGCATTGGAAATGGCGGTGACGATCTGAGTCATGTCGCCACCGCCCTTGAGGCCCTGAGCGGCCTTGGCCTCGGCATCATGACCGCTGTCGATGACGCTGCTGACGGACTGGGACAGGATGGAGCCGAAATCCGTTCCGGAACTGCTGCTGCCCGTTGCGGACGAGTTCTGAATGCCGTCCGCGATATCGTCCGTAACGCCCTCCAGGCGGCTCTGGAGGCTCTGGACGGCGTAGGCGTTATGGGCATGGGAGAGGGAGGTGAGCATGTGGGTTACTTCAGCAGGTCGAGCGTGCGGGACAGCATGGTCCGGCTGCTCTGCATGGCGTTCAGGTTGGCTTCATAGGAGCGCTCGGCTTCACGCATATCCATCATTTCAGTCATGGAATCCACGTTGGAAACTTTGACGTAACCGCGCTCGTCGGCGGCGGGATGAGACGGGTCGTAGCGGGTGTCGAAATCCGACATGTCCTGACCGATGTTCTGGACACCGACGGTCGAGGCGCCGCTTTCGTTGTCCACCTGTTCGGCAAAGGTGATGGTCTTGCGGCGATAGGGATCAGCGCCCGGCTGGGAGCCGGTCGTATCCTGATTGGCGAGGTTTTCCGCAACGATGCGCAGGCGCTGGGCCTGTGCGTCCATGCCGCTTGCGGAAATGCCGATGGTGGTGGACAGGTTCATCCGTCAGCGTCCTTTATTTTCCGAGCGCCGTCTGGAACATGCTCAGATATTTGGAATAGACGTTTACAGCGAGGTGCTGCTGGTCGTTGACATCCGCGACCTGTTCCATCTGCTGGTCCAGTGAGATCTGGTTTCCGTCCAGGGACTGTTCCGACGACGTCTCGATGACGTGCGCGCCGGAGGCGGTGTATCCGATATGATCGGGCTGCGTGACGGTCGGGGTGATGTCGAACTCGCCCAGGGCGGCTTCGAACGGGGAGACGTCTCTGGCCTGATAGTCCGGCGTGTCCGAGTTGGCGATATTGCCAGCCAGCACCTGCTGACGGGCCTGAAGCCAGTTCATGCGGTCACGGCCCAGGGAAAAGAGGTCGGTGCCGCCTGCGCTGGTTGAGTCGATATTCCGCATCGCGACAGTCTCCGTCATGCAGGAGCCGGGAAAATGCCGGCGAGGGACATGATGGCGTGAAATCTTTAATAAATGGTTGCCTGAGCCGCAGATTCGGGGGTGGTCGCTCGATATGCACCGCGTGTTTCCAAGGCTGTTGTCAGCCTCTCGCGTGGAATCCGTCATCAATTAAGCGGTCATTAACCGATCTTGGGCATCATGCCGGGGAATGAGGATGACTGACCTATGACCCTGCATGAATGCGTGAATGCGATTGCCGCGCTGATTTTCATTGTCGTACTGATTTTCTGTGCCCGCCCCCTGTTGCGTTTTCTGGAGCAGAAAAAGAGCGGTGCGCGGGGTGGACAGGCGGGGCTGTCGCTTGTGGGGCAGATGGCGCTCGACCGGACGCGGCGTCTTTCGGTTGTGCGGTATGGCGCGCGGGAGGTTCTGGTCCTCACGGGGGGCAATCAGGACATTCTGATGGACTGGACGGAGCGGGAGACTTTTGCCTCGGCGCTGGATGAGTCCGCTACGGAGGACGTGGCGTGAGGCAGGCTCTGATGCGGCTTGGGGCGCTTTTTCCGCTTATGATCCTGCTGGCGTGTGTGTGTGTGCCGCATCTGGCGCATGCACAGGCCGTGAGCATTGATCTGGGGCAGAACGGGGCTGCGGGCGGGGCTGGGACGACCAGTCGCCTGGTGCAGCTTACGGCGCTGATTACGGTTCTGTCTCTGGCGCCGAGCCTGCTGGTGATGATTACGGCGTTTACGCGGATCGTGATCGTGCTGTCGCTGCTTCGCAGTGCGCTTGGCGCGCAGGGGACGCCGCCCAATACGGTTCTGATCGGGCTGTCGCTGTTTCTGACCCTGTTCGTGATGCAGCCGACGCTTCAGAAATCGTGGGATTCGGGGATCGAGCCGATGATGGCGGGGCATGTCGGGGAAATGGAGGGGCTGACGGCGGCGGCCCAGCCGTTTCACGACTTCATGGCGGTGACGGCGCGGCCTGCGGATGTGGCAACGTTCCTCAATATTGCGCATGAAAAGCCGCCTGCGAAGATCGGCGACACGCCCTGGCGTGTGCTGGTTCCAGCGTTCATGATCGGGGAACTGCGCCGCGGTTTCGAGATGGGATTTCTGCTCTATCTGCCGTTTCTGGTCATCGATCTGGTGGTGTCCAGCGTGTTGATGAGCCTTGGCATGATGATGCTGCCGCCAAGTACCGTGTCGCTTCCGTTCAAGCTGATCTTTTTCGTGGTCGTTGACGGATGGTCACTGGTGGCGGGAAGTCTGGTGCGAAGTTTTACCGGATAGGACCCGGATATGAAAAAGCCCCGCCGGTTCAGAAACCGGCGGGGCTTTTTTTGTTAGTGGGCGCTGTCGTTTGTGGTGCCGGCCGCGAGGCCTGCGGCGCGGGGGTCCGTCACGCCGCGGCACGAATCGTCGCCGTGGCAGACAATTGCGTTGATACGGCCGGCTCCTTCATGAGGGATCGGGGTGTCATGGGCGGCGGCGCGGGCAGCGTTTCCAACGGCATCCGCAGCTTCGTTCTGCCCCGAAGCGGCGATGACGGCACGCAGACTGCGCTGGTCACGCAGGATTGCAGCGGAAAGCAGCGGCTGTGGCGTCCGGGCCGGGGAGGCGCTGAGGACAACACCGGTGCTGCCAGCGATGCGGCCTGTTCCGAACAGGTTGTTTTCGCTCAGGGCGCAGGCGACGGCCATGCCCGAATGGTCGGTCACGACGAAGGACGTCGAAGCCGGAAGGGACGGCAGGCTGCCGCTGCCGGAACGGCCGCTGTCGAGGGCTGCCTGAGCGGCGGCGAGGGTCGTGTTGCCGGAGGCGCGCCATGCGGCGACAGCGCCCTGTGCGGAAGCGCCCGTCGTGTATCGGATGGCCGCGCCGAGGCCGCCATCGGCGGGCGGGGCGAGGAACGAGGCGGTCATGCCACCCTGATGGGTCATCAGCGCATCCGTCTGGACGGGGAGGGTCTGTCGCATGTCGTCGTCGTTCAGGCCGCCACCCGCTTTCTGGGCGGCGGTGACGTAAACGTCGGCGAGGGCGCCGTTATAGAGGTCGCCGACGCCTGCGACGCGGATGCGTTCGAGGAAGCCTGCGAGCCGGGGCTGGGCCAGGCTGTCGCCTGCGGCGAGCGTGGAGGCTTCGCCGCGTCCGAAAATGGTGCGCGCACTTTCATCCGCGAGAAGTGCGGTGTGGACGGCGGCCAGATCGGTTGCCAGAGCACGGCTGACGGTGATGCCCGTGCTGGCGAGGTTCAGGGCCGGGGCGATCAGATCGTTGAACTCGACTGTGCCGTAATGGAGTTGCATCAGATACAGACCACGGAAGCTGGCAGGCGTGCCGGCCGGGCGGTCGGCGCCCTTGCTGGTGCCGGGGCGGGGCAGGAAGGAAATGGACTGCGCCGCTTCGCCGGGTCGGCTGATCAGGCACGCGCCGCCGCCGCCATAGGAGGCGCGGGAGGGCAGGGTAACGCCAAGGGCGAGGGCCGTGGCGGTTGCGGCATCGGCAGCGTTGCCGCCGCGGGCCAGCACGTCATGGCCGACCAGCGCGGCCTGGGGCTCGTCGGCGACGACCGTGCCGATGCTGCCGCCTGCGGGCGCGGCTGTTTCGCTGATGCCCACGAGGTGGGAGCCCGGGATCCATGAGCAGGCGCCCAAAAGCAGGCCCGAAGCCACCGAGGCCATTAGTGAGGCCGGGAGACGGGACGCGATGCGACGGGTCTGTGTGGCGTCCGGGGTGGAAATCTGGTGCTGACGATGCGCCACCTGGCGTTTCTCCAATGTCTGGTCACGACTGTCCGGCCTCGTGGCCTTGGCGGAGTACGGGCGCGGGCAGACAGGTCTGCGCCGTGGGTCCGGTTCCGGCTCTTGTTCCCTCATAACGGTAATCTGCTGTTTGTGGGAGGGGCGAGTTGGTGTCTTCTCTTTGCGGTGGACGTTCTTTATGGCGTATGGATCAGACGTTCTGTCTTTCTTTCAGCTGATCCGGAGCTTTCCATTGAAACACCATCTGCTTGCCACGGCGTCTGCTGTTGTTGCCGGAATGGCCTTTCTTGCGGGCGGTCAGGCTCTGGCGGCTCCGGCCACGTCGTTCACGCCAGCCCAGCGCGCCGAGATTGTCGGCATCATGCGCGATGCGTTGCAGAATGACCCGAGCATCCTCACGGATGCCATCCGTTCAATCCGTGAAAAGGCCGAGGAGCAGAAGCAGGATTCGACGCTGGCGGCCGTGAAGGCGCATCAGTCCGAGCTTCAGACCGCGCCTGATTTTGCCATCCGGGGCAATCCGCACGGGAAGATCACGGTTGTGGAATTCTATGATCCGCGCTGTTCGTACTGTCGCTCCATGATGGGGCAGGTGGACAGTTTCCTCAGCCGCCATCCGGATGTGCGGCTTGTCGAGAAGGTTGTGCCGGTTCTGGGGAGTAACAGTGTTCTGGACACGCGGGCCATTTTCGCGGCCAGTGCGCAGGGCAAATATGACGTTATGCGCAAGGCGCTGATGGAAGACACCACCAAGCCCAGCATGGAGCGGATCGTCGCCCTGGCACAGGCCAATGGGCTGGATGCGAAGAAGCTGACGGCGGATATGAGTTCGCCCCAGACGGTGGCGCTGATCACGACCAATCTGGATCAGGGACGTGCTGTTGGTCTGGACGGGACGCCGACGTTCATTTTCGGGACGGCCGCCGTGGCTCCGGGCGCGCTTGAAGCAGATCAGATGGATGCTTTTCTGGAGCGCGCCCGGAAGGCCTGATGGATCGGGCCATGGAGGCCGTTCTGGAAAGTTCAAAATCGGTGGTGTCGCCGGGGTTCGCCGAAGGAAACTTCGTGAACGTTAAAGGAACGCATGAAGAACCGCTTTTCCGGGGTTTGGGGAAGTGCGTTTTTGCCGTTATGGTTTCCCGGTTTTCGTGAAACGGCATTCTTCTGATCCGGGGGGCCGTTTCGGACTTTTGACGTGCTCCACTGGTATGATGGTGTATGACAGACGACAGACGGTCCGGCGCGGGGAGCAGTGCTGGGGGGGAACGGGGATCCGAGGCTTCCGGCGCGGCTGAGTGTCAGGATGGATCCCACGCTGAAGAGCCTGACCGGCAGGGTTCCGGGGGAAAGCGCCTGAAAAGGTGGTTCCGGCGATCGCTGTTTGTGCGATGGGCCTTATTTCGGGTTTTCAATCGCATCCGTGCCTCCGGTCTGGGGAAAGACCTGTTCTTCCGGGCGACACAGGTTCCGGCGTATTTTCAGACCGCATTCAACCGGGGCCAGTTGCGGACCCTGAGGCTTCTTCTCCCCCTTCATCTTCTGGCTCAGGCCGTCAGCGCGCCGGTGGTGGCGCTCGGGGTGTGGTCGTCGAGCCCCTGGCTGGCCCTCCTGCTGCTTGCGGGGATCGAAGGTGTTCTGCTGCTCTGGTTTTCCAGGGTTCAGCCAAATGTCAGAACCATGAGGAGCCTTGCGGATTACGCGGCGCTCCGATGGGCGCTGCGGGCACTGAACGGGGTTCTTGGGTCTGTCTGGTTCGTTTTCATTATTCTGGTCTTCCGGCTGCGCTGTGAAGACATCCATCTTCTGACGCTCGGCGTGTGTTTTGGATTTATGGCGCCCCTGCTGCTCTGTGCTCCGGTAAACGGGGCGGTCGAAGCCATGGTGGTGCCGATCATCGCAGGGGCGTATGGTGCTCTGCTGGAGGGCCGTTTTTACCGGTCCGTTCTGTTTACGACGTCGTTTTTTCTGATGACCACGGTCTGCGGGCTTTTTGTCGTTGGGATCAGCCGGCTGGTGGGCGTTCTGCTGTGGCGGATGCAGATGGCGCGTCTGAAACAGCGCGAACAGGCGGATATTCTGTCGCTTCTTACGCGGCGGTCGGCGGCGCCGACCGGGCGGTGGCTCTGGGAGACCGATGAGGCGGGTGTTCTGCGTAATCCCTCGGCGGGACTTTGTCGCCTTCTGGGGCGCGATGAGACGCAGATCGCGGGCAGGACATTGGGAAGTCTGCTGGATATTCCCGTGCCTGGTGCCGAGCTGTCCGGTCCGATCTCTCCGGAACGGCATCTGGCGTATTGTCTGACGAACCGACTGGCATTTCGTGAACTGGTTGTTCGCGCTGTGGCCGTGCCGGAGGCACGCTGGTGGATGCTGACGGGAGAACCTGTCTTCCGGGACGGGGTGTTCCGGGGGTATCTGGGGGTCGGCGCGGATGTGACGGCCCTACAGATGATCAGGGAGCGGCATTTTTATCGCGTGCGGCATGATGTCCTGACCGGGCTGCCGAACCGGCTGGCCTGTCAGGAGCATCTTCAGAAAAGCCTGCTGGAGACAATGCGCGGCGCGCAGGCGTTCGTGGTCATTCTTATTTCGCTGGAGGTCTCCAGCCTCGGGCGTCGTCGTGTGATGACGCCGGATGAGGTGGCGGCGGTTCTGCAGATAAGCCTGTCGCGTCTGAATGCCTGTCTTGCCCGGCATGTGCCTGCAGATCTGAACGGAGCGGGGGGCTGTTTTGTAGCGCGGTATGGCGCGATGGATCTGGCGGTCGTGACGGGGATTCCGGGCGAAGGGAAGCGTCATTTCCTGGAGGCCCTGGCTCTGGAACTCCTGTTGACGCTGAGTGGCCCCGTCAGTGTGGTCGAGGATGGGGCTGCGGAGGTGGCTGGGGAGGTGGCTGGGGACGTGATTGACGTTGAGCCTGCGATTGGCATGGCGGTCTCGACGACCGGAGACGGCGAGGTTCTGGTGGAAGCCGTCGAGACGGCGCTGCGCGATGCCCAGGGCGAGCGGGTCGGGCGCTACAGCATTTTCGATCCTTGTGAGGAAATGGCGGGAAGCCGCCAGCAGACCCTGTTTCGTGATGTGCGGCAGGCCCTGCGGCAGAAAGCCTTTGCTCTGGTGTACCAGCCTATCGTGAATGCCCAGACCGGGATGGTGATCGGATTTGAGGCGCTGTCACGGTGGAAAGGGTCGGCGCACAGGCATCTGTCGATCGGGAAGGTCATCGACACGATTGCCGAGACCGGGAGCGGGCTGGAATTCGACTTCTGGGTTCTGGAAAACGCGTGCCGGGTGGCGCGACGCTGGCCTGTTCCCTTATGGGTTTCGGTCAATATGACGGCGACGCATTTTTCCCTCCCTGATATTGCGGTGCGTATTTTTCGGGTTCTGGAGCAGGTTGGGCTGGAGCCGTATCGGTTGCAGATCGAAGTGACGGAAACGCAGGCGCTGGAGGTCGGACCGCTTGTGCACCATGCTTTCCGTGAGCTTGAAAGCAGGGGGGTGGGGATTGCGCTGGACGATTTCGGCAAAGGATTTTCGACGCTGATGTATCTGCGACAGTTTCCGTTTTCCAAGATCAAGCTGGATGCAGCCTTCATTCAGGACATGTTGCAGGATGCGCGCAGTGCGGCGGTGGTGCGGAACGTGATCGCGCTGGGGCGGGATCTCGGTGTTGCGGTGACGGCGGAGGGCGTGTCGTCGCCGGAGCATTGCCGCCATCTTCAGGAACAGGGCTGTACGGAAGTGCAGGGGTTCTATCTGGGGCGCCCGGTGCCGGAGGAAGATGTTCCGCTCTTCTGGGGGCGGCGTGTGGCTGATCTGTCCTGAAAAAATGGGGAAACGCGGATGGGGGAAAGCTGGATGAGCCGGTTTGGAAACGGGCCTGTGGCAGTGATGGGGATCGTGAATATCACGCCGGATTCCTTCTCCGACGGCGGGCGTTTTCTGCGGCCTGAGGCTGCTCTGGCGCATGGTCGGACGCTTGTGGCGGACGGGGCGGATCTTTTGGATGTGGGTGCTGAATCCACGCGGCCGGGCTTTATACCGGTTCCGGCAGAAGAGGAATGGGCGCGCCTTGCACCGGTCGTTGGGCAGTTTGTGGGCGACGGAGTGACCGTTTCGGTGGACACGACCAAGGCTTTCGTCGCCAGACGGGCGCTTGAGGCCGGTGTGGCGGTCATCAACGATGTCTGGGGTTTGCAGGCGGACCCGGACATGGCGTCCGTAGTAGCGGATTCGGAGGCGACGGCTATCGTGATGCACAACCGTCATGACGTGGACGAGGCTCTGGATCTGCGGGCGGACTGGCGGCGCTTCTTTGATCGGTCTCTGGAACTGGCGGAACACGCCGGACTTGCGCGTGATCGGATTGTGCTGGATCCGGGTGTAGGGTTCGGCAAGACGCAGGCGCAGAATGTTGAGGCCGTGGCGCGGCTGGGCGATCTGCGGGCCGACTATGGGCTGCCGGTTCTGCTGGGGGTGTCGCGCAAGTCCATGTTCGGGCATTTTCTGGGGCGTGCGGCGTCCGAGCGGCTGGCGGGGACGCTGGCGACCCATCTGTACGGGGTGGAGCAGGGCGCTGCGATGTTGCGGGTGCATGACGTGCGCGAGCATGTGGATGCATTGACAATTCGCCAGATTCTGAAGGATGTCCGATGATCGTACCTGCCCTGACTTCCGTTTTCGTGCGGGACCTGTGTCTGTTTGGCTATCATGGCGTACTGCCCGAAGAGACGCGGATCGGGCAGCGTTTTGTAGTGGATATCGAGATCCGTGCAGATCTGTCGGGTGCGATTGCGGGCGATGATTACGAACAGGCCGTCTGTTACGGGACGCTGTGCGATATCGCTTCGGACATCGTGACCGGAAAGCCACTTCAGCTCATCGAGACGGTAGCGGGACGGATTGCCGAAGCCGTTCTGGCGCGGCTGGAGCGTGTGGAGTGGGTTCGGGTTGAAGTGCGCAAACCGTCCGCGCCAGTGCCGTATGTGGTGTCGGGAACGGCGGTGGCTGTGGAACAGGGCCGGGTTCATGACGTGGCGTTCTCGCTGGGCAGCAATCTGGGCGAGCGGGAGGCTGTTCTGGCGGCGGCGGTGGATCGGCTGTCCGGCGTGGACGGGCTGGAGATCGTGCAGGTGTCGTCGCTGTATGACAGTGCGCCCTGGGGCGGAGTGGAGCAGCCGGCATTCGTCAATATTTGTGCGACCGGGCGGACGACGCTGGAGCCTCATACGCTTCTGCGGATGTGCAAGGCGATCGAGGCGGAGCTGGGACGTGTGCCGGGCGTACGCTGGGGCGCGCGGGCCGTCGATATTGATGTTCTTTATTATGGCACGCGGGAGGTTCGGGACCGGGTTCTGACGCTGCCGCATGCCTGTCTGTTCGAGCGGGCTTTCGTGCTGGAGCCGCTGGCGGAAATTGATCCAGATCATGTCATTGGTGGACGTCGCGTGCGGGACGCGCTAGCAGTCCTGCCGCGGAGCCCGGGGGATGTGACCCGGCGCGTCCCTGACGGCACGGGTCGTCGGGGCATAGAGGAGCCTGAACCCGCATGACCAACCTGAACGCCACGACCGTAGCCACCGCATCGGCCTATCAGTCGGACAGTCAGGAGAGCCTCTCGTCCGAGGAGCGTCGCCCGATGGGAGCGTTGCCGCTGCCTGCGGATGCGGAAGTGCGGATTGCGGGGGCCGTGCGCCAGATTCTTGAGGCGCTGGGTGAAAACCCGGATCGCGAGGGTCTGCTGGATACGCCGCAGCGTGTTGCGAAGATGTATCTGGAAGTGTTCAGCGGCCTGCATCAGGACCCGCGGGACCATCTGAAGACGCAGTTCTCTGCGGACCGGCATCATGGCGCGGTGCTCGTCAAGGATATCCGTTTCCATTCGATGTGCGAGCATCATCTGCTGCCGGTTTATGGCAAGGCGCATGTGGCCTATCTGCCAGCGGGTGGGCGTCTGACGGGATTGAGCAAGATTGCGCGGCTTGTGGAAGGCTTTGCGCGTCGTCCGCAGCTTCAGGAGCGTCTGACGGATCAGATCGCGCAGGGCATGGAAGATGTTCTGGCGCCGGAAGCCGTTCTGGTTGTCATTGAAGCTGAGCACATGTGCATGAGCATGCGCGGCGTGCGCTCGCCCGGCTCCACGACCGTGACGTCCATCGCGCGTGGAAGCTGGCTGCGCGACAGTGCGGCGCGGATGGAGATCATGTCGCTCCTGCGGAGCTGATCTGCGCCGGACGGCTTGTAAGACTAAAAAAACGGATGATGTCTCGCAGCTTCTGATGCCCGCGTTTTTGCGCGTTGATGCCTTGCGAATCAAAACGCGGACTTATATGGTCCGCGTATGGCACTTTATGGCGCAAGCACCGAATACGTCCTGCACAGTCTGTTGTGGCTCGTGGATCATCCCGGACCGGTCAGCAGTCTGGATCTGGCGGAACTTCAGGATATCCCGGCGGCATTTATGGCCAAGCAGCTTCCGAAGCTGGAGAAAGCCGGGATTCTGGTGGCTTCCGAAGGGCTGAAGGGCGGCTACAGGCTGGCCCGCCCTCCGGCGCAGATCAGCGTGCTGGACGTTGTGGACGCGGCGGAAGGCCGCAAAAGCCTCTTTAACTGTCAGGAAATTCGCGGGCGTTGCGTCCTGTTCGACGACACGCCGCCGCAATGGGCCACGAAGGGTGTGTGCAGCATTCATGCGGTCATGCTGCGGGCCGAGCAGACCATGCGCGAGGAACTGGCGCGGACGTCTTTGGCTGATCTGGCGGCATCTGTCCGGGACAAGGCGGCGCCTGCGTTTCTGGGGGAGGCGCAGGGATGGCTTGAGAACCGGGTCCAGACACGCCGGACCAGCAGGGTCAGGCAGCGGCGAAACCCGGACACGGTCTGAATTTTTCTTTCACATCCACTATCAGGAAACAGAATTATGCGTCGTTTTATTGCGCTTGGCGCCTTGGCTTTGTGCGTCTGCACGCCTTCCCTTCATGCCGCGACGAAAGTCACGCCGCTTCTGGCGCATGACCTGCCAGGCATTCCCGGAAAAGAGGGCGCGATGCTGACGGTGGACTATCCCCCCGGCGGTTCCGACCCGATCCATCGGCATAATGCCTCGGTGTTTGTGTATGTGCTGAAGGGCTGTGTTGTCATGCAGGTCCGGGGTGGAGAGGCCGTGACCCTGCATCCGGGGCAGACCTTCTTTGAAGGGCCGGACGATGTTCATCTGGTCGGGCGCAATGCCAGCCAGACCGAGCCTGCGCAGTTTCTGGCGGTTTTCGTCAAGGACAAGGCTGCGCCGTTTGTCTTCCCTGCAAAGTAATGGCTGAAGAACAGAAGTCATGAAAATTCTGCTGGCCGGGGCAAGTGGCGCTGTCGGGCGTCCGCTGATCGCGTGTTTGCTGAGAGAGGGGCATGAGGTCTGGGGCATGGTGCGGCGTGCCGAAAATCTGCCCGTCATTCAGGCGCTGGGCGCGTTTCCGGTTGAAGGCGATGCGCTGGACCGGGCCGGGATGTTCGCTCTGCTGGATCGGGTGCGGCCGGATGTCGTGATTGACCAACTGACGTCCCTCCCGTCCAGTCCGTTCGATCTGGCGCAGAGGCTGCCTGCGGATCGGGTGCTGCGTCTGGAGGGCGGGGGTAATCTCCATGATGCCGCCCGGGCTGTGGGGGTGCGGCGTTATATCCAGCAGTCCTGCGGGTTTTACCTGAATGGTGAGGGAGGACTTGCGACCGAGGAGTCCCCGTTGAGAACGGATGCTCCCGGCGGGATCGGGGAGAGCGCGCGGATGTATGAAGCGCTGGAAAAGCGCGTTCTGAGCGACGGCGTCATGGAAGGCGTGGCGCTGCGGTATGGGTTTTTCTACGGTCCGCGTACCTGGTACTGGCCGGATGGTGCGTTCAGCCTGCATGTCCGTAAAGGTGAGGTCCCCGTCATTGGCGTAGGGCGGGGCATGTTTTCGTTCATTCATGTGGATGATGCAGCGCAGGCAACGGCTGCGGCGCTCCGGGCGCCTGCGGGGATCTACACTGTGGTCGATGATGAGCCGACGGAATTCTCCCGATGGCTGCCCGCCTATGCAAGGTGGGTCGGGGCGGCACCTCCAGGGCATCTTGCAGAAGACGACGCGGTCCTGCGTCTGGGCGAAGAGGCCGCCTATTATCAGAATGCTCTGAGCGGGGGGGGCAATCAGAGGGCCAGAAGTCTTCTGGGTCTTGAGCCTAAAAATACACCCTGGCTGGAAGAAATATGAAACGGCGATGTAATGTTATGAATTATTAAATAATTATTGCATGTTACAAATCTTAAATTCTTATCTCATTGATAATATTTCGTTCATGTATTATTGAGACAGATAAAATAATTTATGGAATATCATGACAGGTTTCGGGGAAAATAAACTGGAAACGTCAGGATGTTCCGACGAGACAGCGCGATCGGTCCGGAAATATCAGGGCTCGCATTTCTGGACCAGCCTGTTTCAGGTCCTGTCAACCATCAGTCTGCTTCTGCTGTGTTATGTGCTGATCTATGCGGGGTTGATGCGGGGCTGGTGGTGGTCTCTGGTACTCACACCACTGGCATCGGGCCTGTCCATCCGGACGTTTGTCCTTCAGCATGACTGCGGGCACGGATCGCTGTTCAAAAAGCGCTGGACCAATGACGTGACGGGCTGGCTTTGCTCTCTGTTGACCTTGACGCCCTATGACCACTGGAAAAAGCATCACGGGCTGCATCACGGGTCCTGGAACAACATGGATACGCGCGGGCGGCTGTCTGATCTGTATTCCGACTGTATTACCGTTGCCGAATACCGGAAAATGACGCGCCTGAAGAAGTTTCTGTACCGGATGAGCAAGAACCCGCTCCTGACGGTCTTTCTGATGCCACCGGTGATTTTCTTTATTGTCTACCGGTTTGCTTTCGATACGCCCCGGCACTGGATCCGCGAGCGGGCTGGCGTGTACGCAACCAATCTGTGTCTGGTGGCGATGTTCGGCGGGCTGTCCTGGCTGGTTGGATGGAAGCTCGTTCTGCTGGTCAGCTTCATGGTGATCTATCCGGCCGCCGTGACGGGCGTGTGGCTCTTTCTTGTCCAGCACAAGTTTGAGGGTGTGCAGTGGGCCGAGCATCCGCAATGGAACAATTATGATGCCGTGGTGACGGGGTGTTCGTTCCTGCGCTTCTCGCGGATCATGCGCTGGTTCACGGGAGACATTGGCACGCATCATGTCCATCACATGGCGCCGGGAATACCGAATTACAGGCTGCTGGCATGTCATGACGCCCATCCGGCCTTTCAGAACGTGAAGATCCTGACCTGGTGGGATGGAATTCGTGAAGCCCGGAGCAACGTCCTTTGGGATGAGGACATGCAGGCTATGGTGGATCTCCGCTCGGTGACATGATGCCGGGGGGCGGACTCGGGTTCGTCCAGTCTGGCAGCAGAAGCTGGGAGTATTCCGCATGGCATTCGGAAATCGCGCATTTCAGGCCCTGACGCAGTATGCGCTTGCGTATCAGATTGATGAATGGGGCTGGCGGATCGGTCCTCATACCTATGGCGCCCCTGCTGTTCTTGAAGTAGGCGAGGCCGGGTTGATCATCGGCGATTACTGTTCGATCGGGCCAAATGTCACGATCATCCTTGGCAATCACCGCGCCGATCTGGTGAGCACCTATCCCTTCAAAACGCTGTCGCATTTCTGGCCATCCGCGGAAGAGGGGCAGGCCGATCATTCCAGCAAGGGGGACGTCGTGATTGGCAATGACGTCTGGATCGGGGCGCATGCGACCCTGATGTCCGGAGTGACGATTGGCGATGGCGCCGTGATTGCAGCGCAGGCGCTTGTTACGAAATCGGTGCCTCCATATGCGATTGTGGGAGGTAATCCGGCAAAAGTGATCCGCTACCGTTTTCCCGAAAGCATCATTGCGCGACTGCTGGCGCTGGCCTGGTGGGAATGGCCGGAAACGCTTGTGAAAGAGCGCTGCGGAGCGCTGATGAGCGACGATATCGAGGCGTTTCTTGAGCTTTATGAAAATGCCCCGAACGGCTCTGAAGACGGCTGATCCTGATTTGGTGAGCGGGGAGCCGCTTCATCGGGTGTCGGGGCTGCGCTATGGTTTACCGAACTGGTCGGGCAGGAACCATTCCGGGCATCGGCGCGATTGGACTGTGTCGGGAAACGTACTGCGAGGGGGTGATCCGTGAGGTCCTTCGAAAGCGGTGACGGTTCTTCCTGTATCGAAGGGAATCTTGATGAGCACCGCAGATAAGATGATGTCACAGATGGCGGATAAGGGCGGGTTTATTGCTGCCCTGGACCAGAGTGGCGGCTCCACGCCAGGCGCGCTGAAGCAGTACGGTATTGCCGAGAGCGAATATTCTGATGAAAGCCAGATGTTTGCGCTGATGCACGACATGCGGGTTCGGATCATCACGGCGCCTTCCTTTATCGGCGATAAGGTGATCGGGGCCATTCTGTTTGAACGCACGATGGATGGGGATGTGAACGGTGAGCCCGTTCCGGCCTATCTGTGGCGCGAACGAGGCGTTGTGCCGTTTGTGAAGATCGACAAGGGTCTGGAGGCGGAAGCGGACGGCGTTCAGCTCATGAAGCCGATGCCTGATCTGGATGCCCTGCTGGCGCGGGCGGCCAAGCTGGGCGTTTACGGGACGAAGGAACGTTCCACGATCCGTCTGCCATCCGAAAGCGGCATCCGGGCCATTGTCCGGCAGCAGTTCGCAGTGGCCGAACAGGTCCGTAAACATGGGCTGGTGCCCATTCTGGAGCCGGAAGTGCTCATCAAGAGCCCGGACAAGGCAGCGTGTGAGCAGCTTCTGCATGATTATGTTCTGGAAGAGCTGCAAAAGCTGCCCGAAGACGCACGGATCATGCTGAAGGTGACGATCCCGGACGTTGCGGACCTGTATGATGACATCGCGCGTGATCCGCGGATGGTGCGGGTCGTGGCGCTGTCAGGGGGCTATCCGCTGGATCAGGCCTGCGAAAAGCTGCGGCACAATCAGCGGATGATTGCGAGTTTCTCCCGCGCGCTGATCGGGGATCTGCGTCATCAGATGGATGATGCGCAGTTCGATGCAGCGCTGGGAGAGGTGATTGAGGAAATCTACGACGCTTCGGTCCACAAGGTCTGAGGCGTCGTCCGGACGTCAGGAAATACTGGCGTCCGCTTTATTCCACCAGCACTGTTCCGGGGGCCTTGAAACGGCGGGCAGGTAATGCTGCGGATTGCCGCCGAGACGCACGGTGTTGGTGGGTGTTTCTTCCAGTTCGATCTCGTGAACGCGCAGGATGTCGCCCTGATCCGCGAGGATGGCGGTCAGTTTGGCGAGCATGAGGGCCGCCATCAGCTCCGTTGTCGGATCGCCGGGCGTCACAACAATCCGGCTGGCGCGTTCGGGCTCATTGGCGCGGAACCACGCAAGTAGCGGGTCCGTTTCCGAAAGCTGGAGCGCGTGATCGAGGCTGTTGTCTACGAAATGGTGCCAGCGTGTCTTGGCTTCGGCGAAGGGCAGGATCATGTTCGCGTGTCCGTCCAGCCGGGTCTGTCTGGCCGGGCGCAGCTTCACGCGGACATATTCGTTATGACCATGCGGGATGGCGCAGCGTTCGCTGGCGCCCGTAATGAGCCTATGACCCATGCAGAAACGCCGGGTGAAGACGAGTTCGGCGGTCATGCGGCGCCTCCGTGGTGGCGGCTTTGCTGGTAGCGGCGCCATCCGTCGGCACGCAGATTGCAGGCCGGGCAGCTGCCGCAGCCATAGCCCCAGTCATGCTGATGGGTGCGGTCGCCCATATAGCATGAATGGCTGTCCCGGTTGATGACGTCCACGAGCGTCTGGCCGCCGAGCTGCTCGGTCAGGTCCCATGTTTGGGCTTTGTCGATCCACATCAGGGGCGTGTGGAGGACGAAACGCTGGTCCATGCCGAGGTTCAGCGCGACCTGAAGGGCTTTGATCGTGTCATCGCGGCAGTCGGGATAGCCGGAATAGTCAGTTTCGCAGACGCCAGTGACGATGTGGCGTGCATTGCGGCGGACGGCGAGAGCGGCTGCGAAGGTCAGGAAGATGATGTTGCGGCCCGGCACGAACGTGTTTGGCAGCCCGTTTTCGCTCAGTCCGATCTCGGCTTCGCGGGTCAGCGCCGTTTCGGACAGGGCACCAAGGGAGGCAAGGTCGATCGTGTGATCGTCGCCAAGGCGCGCTTTCCACTCCGGCGAAAACGCGGCCATCTGTTCGCGTAGCGTGTCGCGGCATTCGAGTTCGATGGCGTGGCGCTGCCCGTAGGCATAGCCGACCGTCTCGACGCGATCAAAGCGGGAGAGGGCCCAGGCGAGGCAGGTTGCGGAATCCTGGCCGCCGGAGAACAGGACAAGAGCGGTGTTGCTGCTGATGGCCGGGTTCGTGCTCATGGTCAGGGGATTCCGATCAGCTTGTGCGTCTGAAGCGACAGGCGCCAGCGCGGGTGGCGCAGGCAGTAGGCAACGGCGGCCTGTGTGTTGGCGATGCGGTCGGGGCCGTCCATCGGCTGAAGCCAGAAATGACGGAAGGAAAGTTTCTCGAACAGTTCGGGCGGCAGGTCGGGCTGGGGGTAGATCAGCTTGAGTTCCGCGCCGTCGGTCTGGACGAGCGTGCTGCTGGGTTTGGGGCTGACGCAGACCCAGTCGATTCCCGCAGGGGCTGCGATCGTACCATTGGTTTCCACGGCAATCTCGAAGCCCTGGGCCTTTACGGCGGCAATCAGGGCATCCTCAAGCTGAAGCAGCGGTTCGCCGCCCGTGAAGACGACGTAGCGGCGGCCGCTCTCATCGGCGATGCCGGTCCAGCAGGCCGCGATGGTGGCAGCAAGTGCCTCGGCGGTATCAAAGCGGCCGCCGCCTTCACCGTTCGTGCCGATGAAATCGGTGTCGCAGAACGTACAGGCGGCCGTGGCGCGATCCTGTTCGCGGCCCGACCACAGGTTGCAGCCCGCGAACCGGCAGAACACCGAGGCACGGCCTGTCTGTGCACCCTCGCCCTGGAGGGTCACGAACATTTCCTTCACAGCATATGACATGATCGCAGCATGTCGGCGAGGTTGGCGCAGGATGCAAGGGAAATCATCATCCCGGCCTGATGGTGTCATGCGAAGAGGGATGTTTCGCAGGCAAGGGGGATGGGCAGGGCCTGCTTTCATGGTAGGGAAGGCGCATGGAAGACATGAATGCCCGTTCTCCTGTTCTGACCCTTCAGCCCCTGCGGGGATGGGGGCTTGTCCGCGCCGCCTGGAGCGATCTGCGGGCGGGTCTGCGGCTGTTGCCGCTGGCGGTGACGCTCGGCTGGCTGGATATCAAGATGCGGTATCGCGGCTCCATTCTGGGGCCGCTGTGGCTGACGCTCTCCACGGCTGTCATGATCGGCGCGATGGGCGTTGTGTATGGCTTTCTCTTTCATATGGACCTGAAAGCCTATCTGCCGTTCCTGTCACTTTCGATCGTGTTGTGGGGATATGGCGGTACCGTCATCAACGACGCGGGAACGGTCTTTACGCAGAGCACGTCGCTGTTTCATGCGATGCGGATTCCGGTCAGCCTGCCAGTGGTGCAGGTGATCGTCAGGAATCTGCTGATCCTGCTTCATAATATGGTGGTGGTCGTTGCCGTGTTTGCGGTCTTCCATGTCTGGCCACAGCAGGTCTGGAGCCTGTTGTTCAGCCTGTCGCTGTGGATTATGGACAGCTTTTGCGTCATTCTGCTGATCGGGATGCTGGGCGCGCGGTTTCGGGACATTGCGCCCATCGTGGCGTCGCTGATGCAGATCTTCTTTTTCGTGACGCCGGTGATCTGGAAGCCGGAACTGATTACGACCGGACGGCAGTATCTGCTGCTGGATCCGTTTTATCCGCTGCTTGAAATCGTACGTGCGCCCCTTCTGGGGCAGACGGTGGCTCCCGTCGTGTGGGAGGCGGCCATCGCGCACAGTGTACTTCTGTGGCTTCTGGCGGCCGTCCTGTTCTGCCGGATGCGGTCGCGCATTCCTTACTGGATCTGATCTGATGCCCGGGATTGTTGTTGATCGCCTCTGTATTGATTTTCCGCTGTATCATGGGCAGAGCCGCTCCCTGAAGCGCCAGGTCGGCAAGACGCTGGCCCGGTTTGCGCCGTCGTCGCCCTCGGCCCATCTGATGCAGGACCTGCGGGAGCGTACGATCGTGAGCGTGCTGCGGGAGATCAGCTTTACGCTGAATTCCGGCGAGCGGCTGGGGCTGATCGGTAGTAATGGCGCTGGCAAGACCACGCTTCTGCGTGCACTGGCAGGCATTTACGAACCTGTTTCGGGGCGCGTACGGCTCGAGGGAACGATGCGGACGCTGCTGGACAGCGGTCTGGGAATGAATCCCGATCTGACGGGGCGTGAGAATATTCGCCTCAAGGGGCGATATGAGGGGCTTTCACGTCAGCAGATCGCTCGGATCGAGCAGGACGTACAGGATTTCGCTGAGCTCGGTCCTTATATGGACATGCCCATGAAGGCCTATAGTGCGGGCATGAGTGTTCGTCTGGCGTTTGGCCTGGCGACGGCGTCTGCTCCGGAAATCCTGCTGATGGATGAGTGGTTTCTCGCGGGGGACGGGGTTTTCATGAACAAGGCCAAGGCGCGCCTCGAAGAACTCGTCCGACAAGCGGAAATCCTCGTGCTGTCCACCCATCAGCCCAAGGTCATGCGACAGTGGTGTACGCGCGTCATCTGGCTTGAGAACGGGCATATCCGAATGGACGGAACACCGGACGAGGTTCTGGACGTCTATCTGCAAGAGGCTGGCTAAGAGGTCAGTCTCAGCCGCCCGTACCGAAACGGGCGAGGGCCCATGTCGTGCAGAGATACAGAACGATCGTAAGGGCGCATCCTGCCGACAGGGCGAGCCAGAACGGCATGCCTGCCCGAAGCAGTCGCGGGATCAGCAAAAACATGGGCAGGGAAGGAAGCACATACCAAAATGTTGCTTCCGCATGACGGCTCATGATAACGCGGTCAGGCTTTTCCAGCCAAAGCCAGATCATGCCCAGCACCGACACAAGAGGCAGGGAGGCAATCAGCGCGCCAAAGCCCGGATAGCGGCGTGCGATGCCTGAGGCTGCGGCGATCAGGAGTCCTGAAATCAGGCATTTCAGAATAAAGAAAATCATACTCTTCCCTGAAGTCGGGGAGCATTTTCTTCAAGAATTTTTTTTGGAAAGAATGTGGCCAACTCCATGAGAGGAGTGGCGCGAGTGACGGGGCTCGAACCCGCGACCTCCGGCGTGACAGGCCGGCGCTCTAACCAACTGAGCTACACCCGCAGAGGCACTTTTCAGTACCTTGGGACCTTCCATCTGGAAGCTGTTTGGCTTCCTCTTGGTCGGTGGCGGTGATTTAACAGTCTGCCCTTGGGGTGACAAGAGGGTTTTTTCAAAAAAAAGCCTTTTGGATCAAAAAACTGCCTTGCCCGGCAGGAAGGGGGCGTGTCCTGTGTAACGGAACGATACAGGCGGGAGGGCCTCATGAGGTTGGGACGACTGGCTGCACTGCTGTTGCTGGGGGCGGGTCTTGCCGGATGCGAGACGGGTCCGCATCAGTGCAAGCTGATCACGAGCGGGAACATGCTGGTGCTGAATGACTGGGGCAGCCCGATCGTGCGGGCCGCGATCAACGGACATCCTGTTGCGCTTATTGTCGATACGGGCGCTTTCTCCACGACGGTTGGACAGAGTTTTGTCGAGCCTCTCGGCCTGAATGATACCGGGGCAACGGTGCTGATCCATGGTGTCGGAGGGCAGGACTATGGACGTGTCGTGACGATCGACACTCTGGACATGGGCAGCTCCAAAGCGACCAACATCGCCGTTGCCGGGGCGGGCAAGTTTGTTGGAAAAATTGCAGGCCTTCCAATTGTGGGGCTGTTCGGGCGCGATTTTCTCGGACGGTACGATACGGTCGTGGACATGCCTTCACATCGTGTCAGGCTGGTCGAGACAGAAGACTGTGAAACTCCCACTCCGGGATGGGAGGGGCCTGTCCATACGGTGCGGATCAGTCATATCTACAACGAAGGGCACAAGACCACTCTGGAAATACGCCTCAACGGCCATCCGACGGATGCGACGCTGGATACGGGGGCGGGAACGACCATGATCAGTCTGGACGCGGCGCGGGCGGCGGGTGTCACGCGTGCCATGCTGGAAAAAGACCCTGTTTCAATCGGATATGGTCTCACAAGGGACCCGGTAAAAAATTATCTTCATCACTTTGATACTCTTCAGGTGGGTGACATCGTTTTCCGCGATGTTTCTCTGAGGGTGGGGGAAGGGCTGTCCGATACGGATGCGCTTCTGGGTGCGGATGTTCTGAAGCATTACCGGATCTGGATCCCCCGCTACGGCAACCAGATGTTCGTGCAGCATGATGTCGATATTCCAGCGTCTCCTCGCTGAGCCAGCCTTCCTCCCCTGCGATTGTCTGAAGAGGCATTAACGGAGTTTCAATCAACTGTTCTCTAGGAAGGAAAGCATCTGGCCGGCTGCCTGTGGCCGGCGTGGTGTGATCTGTGTTTCTGGAGACGGCCTGGCATGTCCGACATACGCTCTGTTCCCATGCAAGGGAGTGTCCTGCTTCGTCGGCGGGTGCTCCTGGCATTTGCCGTTCCTGTGGTCGTCGGGATCAGTGGACTGGTCTGGGAACTGCAGGCGACCGGGGGCGCTGCCTTTCTCAGGCAGTCGCTTTTTCCTGAGATCACGCTGCTTGGACTGTTTGCAGTTTCTGGAATTTTTGCATTTGTTCAGGTGGCGGCTCGCGGAGATGCGTTGACGGATGCGGTCAGGCAGTTGGCCGCACAGGGAACCCTGCCAAAAGATACGCAGGAAGGCAGTCTGGTCCGCTTGCAGGTCATGCTGGGTGAGGCGCGTACGAATTCCGAGAGAAGCGAAGTTCTGGCATCGCAGGCACAGTCCGCGCTTGCCGCTGTTCGGATCGAAGCTGAAGATGCGCGTCAGTCGGCCAAGGAAGAAGCTGCCGAGCATGAGCGGGTGATTGAGGTTCTGGGGAATGCCATGGCGAATCTGCGCGATGGCGAACTGGGATTCCGTCTCGAAGAGGCTTTGCCTGCCCGCTATGAGCGGCTGCGACAGGATTTCAACGAAACGGCAGTAACCCTTCAGAAAGTGATGGTTTCGCTGAACGACAGTATTTCGACCATTTCATCGGGGTCTGCTGAAATTGCTTCAGCGGCGGATGATCTGGCCCGTCGCACAGAGCTTCAGGTCGCACGTCTTGAAGAGACGACGATTTCCGTCGGGAATGTGACAGAAACCGTCCGCAAGACGGCTGCGGCATCGGTTCATGCGAGCGAAGTCGCCAGCCAGACGCGTGATCGCGCCGAAAGGTCAGGAGAAGTGATGACGGCTGCCACGGCGGCCATGCAGGACATCCAGAAGTCTTCCATCCACATCGCACAGATTCTCGGACTGATCGACGATATCGCTTTTCAGACCAATCTGCTGGCGCTGAATGCGGGCGTTGAGGCCGCCAGAGCCGGGGATGCGGGCAAGGGATTTGCGGTCGTCGCGGCTGAGGTGCGTGCGCTTGCCCAGCGGTCAGCGGATGCAGCCAAGGAAATCAAAGGACTGATTACCTCCAGCGCACAACAGGTCAGTCGCGGCAGTTCTCTGGTTGAAGAGACGGGTGTTGCGATGAAATCCATCGTGGAAAACGTCAGTGAGATCAGTGTCCTGATCGGTGAAATCGCTACGGCGGCACGGAGTCAGGCGAATGATCTGTCGGAAATCAGTGTCGCCGTCAGCCAGATGGATCAGAACACCCAGCAGAACGCCGCCATGGTCGAAGAAGCAACGGCAGCCAGTCATAATCTGAGTGCTGAAGCCCGAGAGCTCGTTGGAAGTCTTCAGCGGTTCCATTTGCAGGATCATGGAGATGACGATCTCGGTTTCGAAAAAAAGGACACCATTCTGGCGCCGTCATCCCCGCAGTGGGGGGAGAATTCTTTTCAGACGTCGGATGAAGGCTGGGAGGAGTTCCGGTAATGGAGGCGCTCATTCTTCCTGAATTACTGGACACCAGATATTCGGTGCCGTTTTCGGACCTCCTGAAAAAGCAGGAAGACGGTTTTCTTCTGGATGGGGGGAGCGTGGCGCGTGTGGGAGGGCTCTGCTTTCAGCTGCTCGTTTCAGCATTTACGACCGCGCAGGCGTTGAACGTCCCTTTTGAAATCAGAAACGTTTCCGAGGGAATGAAAGAAAACCTTTTGCTTCTGGGTGGGGATTTTCTTCTGCAAGGGGCAGGTGAGGCATGAATATTCTGGTTGTTGATGATTCCAGAACCATGCGGGACCTTGTCAGCCGGGAACTTCGCAACGGCGGATATGAGGTCGAAACGGCTGAAGACGGCATAGACGCACTAGGAAAAATAAAAGGTTTTTCCCCCGCCGTTATCATAACGGATCTCAACATGCCGCGCATGAACGGGTTGGAGCTGACCCAGGCTCTGCGCGCCCAGGCCGAGACGAAGTTTGTCCCCATCATCTTTCTGACGACGGAATCCGGAGACGAACTGCGCCGTGCAGCACGTGAAGCCGGGGCGACAGGATGGATCGTCAAGCCGTTTGACGGCCCTAAACTGCTCGCTGCAGTAAGGCGGGTCAGCTCATGAGTACTGAAGAATTTACGGATGACATGGATGCGATCCGGCAGATTTTCTTTGATGAGTGTGACGAACAACTCGCGCTTCTTGAAGAAGAACTGACGACGCTCGGTGAAGAGTTAGAGAACGGAGAAAAGATCAATACGATCTTTCGGTGCGTTCATTCCATCAAAGGCGGAGCAGCGGCCTTTGGAATGGAAGAACTGGTCAAATTTTCTCATCTTTTTGAGAGCGTGCTTGACCTGTTTCGATCAGGAACTCACTCCGTCACAAACGATAGTGTCTCCACATTTCTGAAATGTAAGGATGCGCTGTTCGATATTGTTGCGGCTTTTAAAAATGGCGGGGGAGACTGTGAGGTCGCTCCTGATACGATTTCTGAACTTGAGAGGTATCTTCACTCCGAAACATCTGAGCCGGAACAGGCGCCTGAAGATGCCGAGATGGATGATATTTTCGGGATGGCCTTTGCGCCGGTTAAAATTGAAATCGATGCTCCGATGGAGCAGAATTTTTCAATTACCCTGACAGTAACTCCGGAATTTTACGAACGCGGCGATGATGTCCGGAATATTCTGATCGCGCTGGAGGAACTGGGACAGCTTCAGGTTAAGGTTGATACTGACCGCGTTCCATTGATTGGCGATATCTTCCCTGAACAGAGTTATCTGACGTGGAAACTCCTGCTGGTAACTCAGAAGTCACAAGTCGATATCGAGGAAATTTTCGAATGGTCCGGGGACGATCTGCAGGCGACGATTACGCTTGCCTCTGAAAATGTTGATGATGCCCCTGCATCTCTGCCCGTGGCAGTTGAAGAAAAAACAGATCCTCAGGTCAGAAAATCCGTTGACCGAAAGGATTCTGCGACTGTTCGTGTCGACATCCAGAGGATCGACAAACTCGTCGATCTGATTGGGGAACTGGTGATCAATCAGGGCGCCATCCAGTCACAGATGCGGCGTAACAAGGTTCATGGAGATTCTGTTCTGGGGAATGTCGTGACGGCGCAGGAGCAGCTTATTCACGAGCTTCAGGAAAACGTCATCACCATGCGGGCCTATCCTATCAAAACCGTTTTCCAGAAGCTGGGCCGGGTCGTGCGTGAAACGGCAAGACTAACGGAAAAGCAGGTTCGGCTTGTGCTGGAGGGAGAAGACACGGAGGTGGACCGGTCCATCCTCGAAAAGTTGTCTGATCCTTTGACGCATATGGTTCGTAATGCGATCGATCATGGCATCGAAAGTCCGCAGGTCAGGGCACAGGCTGGCAAGGATCCGGAAGGTCTGCTCAGGCTCAGGGCTTTTCAGCGTTCGGGACGGATCATCGTGGAAATTCAGGATGACGGTGCTGGTCTGGACCCTGACAGGATTTACGAGAAAGCCATTGAAAAGCAAATTATTGAAAGAGGGCAGAGGCTTGATCGGGACGAAATCTATTCCCTGATTTTTGAGCCGGGGTTTTCGACCGTTGCCGAGGTCACGGATGTGTCAGGGCGCGGTGTGGGAATGGACGTGGTCAAACAGAGCCTTCAGCAGATTAACGGCAGGATTTTCATCAGCTCTGCAAAAGGAAAGGGAACGACCTTCTCGATATCGCTGCCATTTACGCTGTCGGTTATTGAAGGAATTATTTTCAAGGCGGAAGGTCAGGATTTTGTTATTCCGGTAAATAACGTTCTTGAAACAATAATATTCGATTCCAGAAAAGCTTTTCATATAGGAGAAAGTAAATACGGATATCCTTATCGGGATGGTTATTTATCTGTAATTTACGCTTCTGATATTATCGGGGCTTCATCTGATGGGTTAAATCAGAAAATTTGCTTTGTTATAGAAAATGAAAATGAAGAAAAATTGGCATTTATTGTTGATAAAATCATTGATCATTCAAGGTTTGTAGTAAAAAATCTTGAGGACAACTATAGAAAAATCGCCTGTTTTTCGACTGCAACCATTCTTGGGGACGGGAATGTGGCATTTATTCTGGATGTTGAATTTCTGTTTGGTGAGCTTCTGAAAAAAAGAGAAAGTTCGTTGGAGGAAAGAGTATGATCATGGAAAAAGCTCTGGTCTTTTCTCTGGGAAACCAGGAATTTTCTGTTCAAATTTCTGCCGTGAAGGAAATCAAGGGATGGGCGAAGGCGACCCCGTTTCCCGCGGCTCCGGCTTTTGTGGAAGGGGTGGTCAATGTTCGCGGCTCGGTGATCCCGCTCGTGAACATGGCGCAGATGATGGGAGTTTCTAACAATAATGACGAGAAAAAAGCCATTATTTTTTTGAAATACGACAAAAAGATCATTGGTTTTTCGGTTTCGAATGTCACTGACATCTCGGATATTGATGAGGAAGACTTCAGACCTCTTCCCGAGCTCTCCAGTGATAATCTCAAATATTATTCAAACGGGATTTTGTCTTTGGGGGGGCGTCTGGTTTTTTCTGTGAATGTTTCGTCGCTGTTTGAAGGAAGTCTGCAATGACAGTGATGGAACTACCGGACGCACAGGAAATATCAGATGAAAATTTTCGGATTATTGCGAGGATCGCAAAAAAATCTGCTGGGATTTCCCTGTCCGAAAAGAAAAAAAGTCTTGTCTATTCGCGGATTTCACGTCGCGTCAGGCAGGAAGGATTTGGGTCCTTTGACGATTATTGCAATTTTCTCGTAAGCGGTGCGGGGGTTGATGAAAGAAATCATCTTGTTTCGGCACTGACGACGAACGTCACAAGCTTCTATCGTGAAAAGCATCATTTTGCGTATCTGGAGCAGTTATTGCGCCAGAAATTATACTCTCGCGTTGAACGTGGTGAAGAACTCAGGATCTGGTCGGCCGCATGTTCGAGCGGCGAAGAAGCGTATTCGATCGCCATGACGGTCATGAAGTGTCTGTCCGCAGTGCCGGGGCTGAAGGCGAAAATTCTGGCGACAGATATTGATTCCGACATCCTCAGCCAGGCCAAACTGGGCAGTTATGATTCCGTGGAAGCTGAAGCTCTGTTTGAAGCTGGTGTTCTGTCATTCTGCCGACTTGAAAGAAACCGGGTCGTCATGTCTGAGAAAATTCGGGACATGATCCGGTTCCGGCGCCTCAATCTGGTGGAGCCCTGGCCGTTTTCATCGCGGTTTCACGCCATTTTCTGCCGGAATGTCGCGATTTATTTCGATCGGGAAACTCAGGATAGGCTCTGGGGCAACCTTTCGGCGCGAATTTTTCCGGGGGGCGAGCTTTATCTGGGACACTCGGAGCGTATCGCCCATCCTGAGCGTTTCGGAATGGAAAGCATCGGATATAATGCCTATCGCAGGGTCTCGACCGCGGAGGTGTCTCCGTGAGTGGCTCAAAACCTTTGACGGTTGTTGTTGTCGATGATTCCCTGACGACACGCGCGCTGATTGCAGCAGCGCTCAAGCGTGATCTCCGCGTTAAGGTTGTTGGAACGGCTGGAACGCCTTTTGAGGCACGCGACCTGATCGTGCGGCTGAATCCCGATGTGCTGACGCTTGATTACGAAATGCCGTCCATGAATGGATTGCAGTTTCTTGAAAAGATCATGCGCCTGCGTCCGATGCCTGTGGTGATGGTGTCGGGGCGTCTCTCCAGTCATCAGGGGCTGGTGGAGCAGGCGCTCCGGATGGGCGCTGCCGAATGGTATTCGAAAATGGCGCTCGGAAGCGGGGAGGAGCCTTTTGCCGGTCTGGGAGACGCGATTGTTCGGGCCGCCGCCACAAAAGAGCAACCTGCCGTATCGGCAGGGGTCAGTCTGGGCGCCAGAGTTCTGGCGGCCACGAAAACCGGAGCTGTTGTTGGCATCGGTGCCTCGACCGGCGGTGTAGAGGCGCTGACGGATGTGCTCGAGCACTTTCCAAAGGATTGCCCCGCGACAGTCATCGTGCAGCACATGCCAAAGCAGTTTTCCGAAAGCTTCGCGCGCCGTCTGGACAGGATTGTGAAGCCTGACGTCAGACTGGCGGAAGAGGGCGACGTGCTGAGGCCGGGTCTCGTTTATGTCGCGTCCGGTGGAGAGCGTCATCTGCGTATTAGAAGTGGTGCACGGCCCGGGGAGTATGTCTGTCAGCTGGTGACGGCGCCACCCGTTAATGGGCATCGACCGTCTGTGGATGAGTTGTTTTATTCTCTTGCCGCCACAGTGGGAAAAAACGCTGTGGGCGTCATTCTGACCGGAATGGAATGCGATGGCGCGCAGGGTTTGCTGGCCATGCGCAATGCCGGCGCCTGTACGATCGGGCAGGACCGGGCAAGTTCTGTCATCTATGGCATGCCACGTGCTGCCTTTGAACTGGGCGCGGTGGACACGCAGCTTCCGCTGTCCGCCATTGGCCCCGCTATTCTCAATCTTTGTGAACGCCGTTCTCTGGAGACGTATCCATGATTTCCGCATCTTCCATGTCCGTGCTCCTCGTGGACGACCAGACTTCCATCCGCTCGATCCTGCGCAATACGCTTGCCCAGATCGGTTTTGTTCAGATTGCTGGTGTCCGGAATGGGGTGGAGGCTCTGGAGCATCTGAAGGGCAATTCGGTTCATCTGATCATTTCGGACTTCAACATGCCTGACATGGACGGGCTGGAATTGCTGAAGGCTGTCAGAAGCAATGCCCGCACTGCGAAAACGGGTTTCATCATGTTGACCGGACAGGCGAGCAAGGAACTGGTGCAGCAGGCCATTGCGGAGGGCGTGAATAATTTTCTGGCCAAGCCGTTCACGGCCAGCTCGCTCAAATCCCGCATCGAAGCCGTGTTTGGGCCGATCTGCGGTGCTTGAGGATTCAAAGGAGCTTCCGTTGCCGCAGGTTCTTGAAGGGCTTGGGGTACAGCTTGCCGTCAGTCTTCAGGAACTGCGGAGACTGGAGGCCGTCTGTCTGAAGGCTCTTCTGGGAGAAAATCCTTTGGAGTTGCAGGATTTCGACAGGATCGCCCAGGTTCTGGATCAGTTGGCGACGTGCTGTGACGGGCTTAGCCGGGAGCCGGGCGTAGAAGCTGTGCAGGTCCAGCGGTCGGCTGTGGATCGTTTGACGATGGGAGAGATCCGTCAGCGTCTGCTGGCGGAAGCCCCTCAGCCGTCAGTAGGTTCAGGAGAGGTTGAGCTGTTCTGAGGGATCAGCTTGGTGTGCTGGCATCCTGGGGGTTGGAGCGGATCATGGTGCGCTGTTTTTGCAGGCCGCGAATGATCTGTTCGACGTCCTGGGGGCCAAAGACAACGCCGACCGGACCGTAGGCCGGATGCTGGAATGCCAGCATTGATCCTTCGGTCAGGGCGTCGATCTGCAGGGCCCAGTTCGTGGTGTAGACGGGGGTAAAGCGCGCGCCTGCAATCGGTGCCGGCGGGCGTTTTTCAATCAGGGCGGCATGGGCCAGACCCAAACTTGCGATCAGCTGGGACAACTGGGCTTCGTCAAGGGAAAGACTGCCTGAAACGCCGCTGCCTTCAAGAAAGGACAGGATGGCCGTCTTGCCGTCTTCGGAACGTGTGACCTGCATGCGTGGGGCTGTCATGATGTTCGGCTCCCTGCCCGGTTGTGATGTGATCAGGTTGAAGACCCAGTGTGGTGGAAGCCTCCCGCCCATGTCCACCAATTCAGGCGTGCACTTCGTTTGTTCAGGACACGGGCGGCGTTCATGGCGCTGTCGGGACTGGGGAAAATGCCGAAGCAGGTGGCGCCTGAACCGCTCATGCGCGCGAGGAGGCACTCGGGAAGGCTGGCGATGGACGCCAGAACCGTGCCGATCACCGGACACTGAGACAGGGCCGGGGCCTGAAGGTCATTGGTTGTGGCGTTCAGGTCGGCAACCATGGCTGCTGCGCTGTCCCAACGGGTTGGAAGAAGCGCTTCAGGCCGTTCCGTGATGCCGCCACCTGCGGCAAAGGCCCGGAAGACCTCGGGTGTCGAAACGCCGACGCCGGGATTGACGAGCAGAAGACCCGCATCAGGCAGGATCGGGGCCGGGGCGAGGATTTCTCCGATCCCCTGCATCCGGGCCGGACGCTGCGCGATGCAGACGGGAACGTCCGCTCCCAGTGTCTCCGCAATCGGGAAAAGTGTGGCCTGTTCCACGTCCCATTCCTGGGCCAGCAGGCGCAGCGTTGCTGCAGCGTCCGCGGAACCTCCCCCGATGCCGGAGGAGACGGGCAGGTTCTTTTCCAGTTTCAGACGAAAGGATTCGGTCAGGCCGTTGGCTGTCGTGCCGGCCTTGGCCTGGAGGGCGCGGGCGGCGCGCAGGACGAGATTCTGGCTGTCAGCTTCCAGCCCCTGACCGAACGGGCCGTCGATTGTAAGCGACATCGCATCGGCGGGGCCTTCAAGCGTGATGCGGTCTGCGGCGCCTGCGAAAACCGCGAGGCTGTCGAGCAGGTGGTATCCGTCTTCGCGTCGGCCGGTGATGTGCAGGAACAGGTTGATTTTGGCGTGTGCCGTGCTCTGGGGTGCGTCTGGGAAGGTCATGGTTTCTGTTCGAAAGCTGCGAGATGGGGGCCGCCGTTCTGGAGCGCCTGAATCAGAAGGGCGCGATCCTGCGGTTGGGGGTTATCGTCGAGGGACTGGTTCCACTGGTCCTGCGCCTCGGTGTGCCGTCCGAGATACCAGTAGGCGACGCCGAGATGATAGCCGATTTCGGCATCCCCGGGTGCGTGTTCGGCGGCCTGCACCAGTATGGGAAGCGCGGTTTTGAGGTCCGCGCGGTATTTGAGAAGGGCCCAGGCGTAGCTGTCCTGAATGGAAGCGTCCGCGGGCTGGAGATCGACGGCTTTTTTCAGCATGGCGAGAGACTGCGCCTGATCGGCATCATGCTCGATATTGGCATAGCCGACGAAGTTCAGGACTTCGGGCTGGCCGGGGGCGAGTTCCAGCGCATGTTTCATGTCATCCTGCACCATGGGCCAGTTCCCGCTTTCCTGAGCGGCCATCGCGCGCCCCAGCAGGATGGGCCAGAGGATTTCCTTGCGGGGCGGCGAGGCCTTGAGGGCGCGGGTGTAGAGTGCGACGGCGTCTGTATGATGACCCTGCTGGTCTTCAACTTCAGCAAGCTGGATCAGGAATTCCGGGTTTTCGGGGCGCAGGGCCAGCGCGCGGTGCAGGGCATCAGCTTCCTGTTCGAGGTCTCCCGAGCGCAGGGCAAGGTTGATGCGCTCCTGTGCGGCCAGGGCGGCAAGGGGATCGGAGGGTGAGATAGTGTTCAGTTCGGCCAGGCCGCTGGTGATCTGGTTGGCCTCGCGGAAAGTATCGGCCAGAAAGATGCGCGCGATTGTCAAACCGGGATCAAGGGAAATGGCCTGTTGCAGGGCGATGATGGCCGGATCGCGCGGAATACCGTCCTGCTGGATGGCATCCGTGATCATGAGGGCCATCTGAAGGTTTAGCACCGCTCCGCCAAGGGCCGGGGTCGGGCTTTTCAGGCTCGGGAGGCTCTGCTGGAGCGGGCCGATGACGAGGGCGGCCAGCGGCGAGGTCACGCCCAGAGCGGCGATGGCGTCACTGGCCTCCTTGTGATGGCCGTGCCGTTCGAGCCAGCCGCCATAGAGCCGCGCATAAAGGATCTGGAGCGTCAGTGGGTCTCCGGATGCGCTTCCTGTGCGGTGATAGAGCTGTCCGGCGAGCAGAGGAGTGGGCAGGTGTTCCGCAACCATGGCCGCATGCAGGAGATAGAGCCTGCGGGTCGTGGGCTGACCTGCGGCTTCCGCCAGCAGGTTCAGGGCCTTGTCGGGGTGGCCTTCGGCAGCGAGGCTCCAGCCCATGAGGACGGGTGCTGCGATCGTGACGAGTGGACCGTGATGGGGGCTGCGGGTGAGGATGCGGCGCATCGCGGCCCAGTCCTGACGGACAAAGGCGTCCTGCGCGAGAATGAGCGTGCCGATATCGCTGCCGGCGCCCTGATCGGGTAGGGCATTGGCCAGTTTGACGGCTTCGGTCTGATGACCGGCCATGGCCGCATAGCGCAGCGCATCGTGTTGTAGCTGAAGGTTATGTGGTGCGAGCGGCAGGGCGTGGGAGAGGGCAAGATTGGCGGCGGGAACGTCTCCACGTTCCATCATGACCGTTGCCGCCAGCATCCAGCCGGTCAGGGAATTCTCCGGATTAACGGTGGGTTTTACGGCCGGAGGAAGTGCGGCCTGCGCGCTCCCTGTCAGGCAGCCGCCCAGCGCCAGGGCGGGAAGCACCAGACGGAGCGGGCGGGAAAATTCCTCGAATGATCTGGGCCAGCCGCGTGTGATCTGCATAATGGAAGAAACTCTAGCCCTCTTGAGGCTCCACGCCAACCGGCATCCCTTCGGGGGCTGTTTGGCGACGGAGTGGGAGGCCATCAGGACGGATCAATCATGACGCCCCCAGTCAGTAGTGTATCGGCCGTGCCGAGCCGTGCCGATCTGCTGGCCGCGCTTCAACTTCAGTATGACTGGGGTGTGGACGAGGCCTTGTGCGAAATGCCGGTGGATCGCCTGTCCGAGGCGACGCCACAGTTGCCGCCGCGTGTGAGCGCGGAGCGGCAGGACGCTGCACAACGTTTGCCAGATGCTTTTCCGGAAGGCGATGGAGCGCGCCTGAGGCCTGCGAAGGCGGTCGGAGCGTCGGCGAACGGGCTTTCCGGGCGGGCAGTGGAAGAAGCGCCGGATCTGTCGACGCTGATGCGTCTGACCGAAGCGCCGGGCGACCTGTTTCTGGCCCGGACCGCCACACATCGGCTGGAGCCGGTGTTCGTGGAAGGGGCGCCGTTCATGCTGATCGGCGAGGCGCCTGATGCGGATGAGGACCGTTCCGGAACGCTGTTTGCGGGCGAGGGCGGGGCATTGCTGGAGAAAATGCTGCGGTCTGCGGGGTTGGAGCGCGGACGGATTTCGATGGCGCCCGCCCTGCCGTGGCGTCCGCCTGGCGGGCGAACGCCGAGCGATGCGGAAATGCAGGCCTGTCTTCCGCTTCTGTTGCGGACGATCGCCCTGTGTCGGCCAGGGTTTCTGGTGACGATGGGTGTGACGCCGCTGCGGATGCTGGTGGGGCCGGATGCTGCTGTCGGACGGATGCGGGGTCGGTGGACGGACGTATCGGTTCCGGGGCTTGCGACTCCATTGCCGCTTCTGCCGATGCGACACCCTTTGCAACTGCGGGCAAGTGCGGCTGCACGGCGGAATGCCTGGCAGGATCTGCTGATTCTGATGGAGAAACTCTCTCCGGAAGAATGAGGACTAATTGGGTACAAATACTACCGTTAAAAAACTTCGGAAAAACGTAAAAAAACGCGCGATGACAGGTGTTTGCCACTGGATTGTTTTAGGGTTGGGTTATATCATTGCCCAGTCCAAGGATGTGTAGAACTTAACAAGTTCTTGCCAAGGGCCTGCAAAGCAGGTAGCAACCCGCTGCTATGCGAAGGACATCCCCTTTCATTTCAGGCAGTAGCGCCCGGGCTTTGCTCGTCAGCGTACTGATTCTGGCCGGCGGCTCACTGTCTCCGGCGCGTGCGGACAGCACACGCAACCTCCCTCCCCAGCCGGAACCGGTCGGGGATGAGACTGCGTTTGCCGAAGCCCGGCCGTCTCTGGGCGGGGATGGCGTTGTTTCGCTGCCCCATCCGCTGACGGCGGCCATGGCTAGCCGGTATCGATTGATCTTTCAGGCGCAGCGCCAAGGCAATTTCCGCGTTGTTCAGGAGCAGATGCGTCTGCTGACTGACCATGTCCTGCTGCCTGATGTGCTGGCTGAGCGTTATCTCGCACCGGGCGCGCATCCTGCGGCCGAACAGCTTCGGGAGTGGCTGCATGACTATGCGTCCCAGCCCGATGCATCGAACATTCAGGCTCTTCTTTTGAAAATCGCGCTGCCGGGAACGGTGCAGATGCAGTCTTTCGTTCGTCCGCTTGCTGCTGATGCGCGGGCTGACAATATGAAGGGCACGGCCTCTCCCGTCGATCCGCTGATGCATGCATTCGCCCGCAATCCGCTGCTGGACCGGACGGTTCAGGAACGGGTTCTGACGGGTGTGCGGGGTGCGGAAAGTGCGTTGCATCTCGTGGACATCACGCCGGGGATGAGCGCCCCTTATGCGGCGCAGCTTTACGGCGAGATTGCACTGGGTCTGCTGTCACAGGGGGAAACCCTTGCGGCGTTGCGGAATGCAAGTGCTGGATTTGGTCGCGGGGACCATCAGGTTGGGCTGCCCGCTTATGTTGCCGGGCTTGCTGCCTGGCGCGAAGGGCATGTCGAGGCGGCCTATGACCTGTTCCAGTCTGCGGCCAATGCGCCCGTTACGGCGCTGGAAATCCGTGCGGCTGCCGCGTTCTGGGCAGCGCGGGCCGAGGGGCGTCGTCATGATATGGCGGGCTATGTGAAGTGGCTGCATCGTGCGGCCACCCATCACGAAACCTTCTATGGCATGCTGGCCTCCCAGACGCTGGAGCTTGGGCGCCATGGTCATGCGCGTCTGCCCGGCGGCCGGATCGAGGTCACGCTGCATGATCCGGTGCCTGTGCTTGCCGAAATCGACGTCGAGGCTGTGGGCGCCCTGTCGCAGGGACGCCAGCTTTTTGCGCTCCTTCAGGTTGGTGAGCGCACACGGGCAGAGAACCTGATCCGACGTATGTGGGTGGATGTCGCCTCGGACAGCGCGCGCTCGCGCTCGCTTCAGCTTGTGGCTCAGGCCGCGGGTTACGAGGACCTGTCCGAGCAGCTTGCATCTCTTATCATGCATCGGGAATCGCAGGTGACGCCACCGACGCCGCTGCCTCTGCCCGCCCTGAAGCCAAGCCATGGTTTCCGGATGAATCCGGCGCTGGTCTATGCGCTGACGCGGGTTGAATCCAACTTCGATCCATCGGCGACGTCAGGGGCAGGGGCGCACGGGCTGATGCAGATCCGCCCGGTGACGGCGAGTTTCGTGACCGCGTCGCACATGACGTATGACTCGCATGGCGTGGCGGTGATACCGGTGGCGCCCGATATGGTCAGCCGCCTGCACAATCCGTCTTCCAATCTGGAGATCGGACAGCTTTACGTGCTGTATCTGGCGAATCAGTCGAACCGGGTTGCAACGGTGACTCCGCCTGAGGGCGGCGATCTGGTCCGGGTTCTGGCGTCCTACAATGCCGGGCCGGGGGCGATTGCCCGCTGGGAAGGCGCGCAGAAGGCGGATATGCATGATCCGCTGTTCTTCATGGAAACGTTGCCCAATGGCGAGACGCGGGATTATGTCCATCGCGCCCTGACCTATACCTGGCTGTATGCGCACCGCATGGGGCTGCCGTCTCCGTCGCTGAAGGCGTTGACGCGTTCTGAATGGCCGTCTTTTGGGGAAGAGCAGGCCATGGCGCATGAGCGCATGGCCCTCAACTGAGGTCCTGAACTAAGGCCTGGAACTAGGATTCGAGTGCCTTAAAGAAATTCGACCAGGGCGATGCCGCCTGCGATCAGGATCAGGGCCCCGAACAGGACCAGCGCCAGACGCTTTTCGATGAAATCGCGAATGGGCTCTCCAAAAGCGCGGAGCAGGGCGGCTTCGAGAAAGAAGCGTGCGCCCCGGGTGACGACGCTGGCGGCAATGAAGGGCAGGAGTGGGAAATGCGCCGCACCTGCCGCCAGCGTAACGAACTTGTAGGGCAGTGGGGTCAGGCCTTTGGCGAGGATGATCCAGACGCCGTAGCGGCGGAACATGGCTTCCAGATTCAGGATGCGCTGGTCGGCATGATAGAAATGCGCGATCGGCATGCCGACATGTTCCATCAGAAACGCCCCCAGCACCCAGCCGATCAGTCCGCCCACGACGCTGGCTGCCGTGCAGACGGAGGCCAGGAACCACGCCCGTTCGCGATTGGCGAGCAGCATGGGTACGAGCATCAGGTCCACCGGAAGTGGAAATACGGAAGATTCTGCCACGGCGACGACGATCAGCCACCAGACAGCCCGCGGAGAGGCGGCCAGTTCGGTGATGCGGGTGTAGAGCAGTGTCAGCATGATGGTCTGATCTTCCAGTAAAAACGTCCGTACTGTCCTACCCGGCCTGCGGGAGCTTGCAAATCCGTAACTCTGTGCAACATGTGTTTCGGTAAGCGAACGGCTATAGCAAGCGAAATCGTTCTTCCGGAGTGCTGCCGTTTCATGGACAAGACCCTTGCGTCGTTTCAGCGTTATTCCCCTGTGGCCAGACTGTTCCACTGGGGTATGGCGGCGATCATCATTCCACTGTGGCTGCTGGGGTTTTATGTGGGGCGGATCATGCCGCATGCGGCAACCCCGCAGAAAGCGCTTCTGCTGCTGATCCACAAGGAAATCGGGCCGTTCATCATTATCCTGACGGTTTTGCGGCTTGTCTGGCGGGCGACGCATCGGCCACCCGCGATGTCATCGGATATTCCCGAAGAAGAGCGTCTGGCGGTGCAGGTCGGGCATTTCGGGTTGTATGCGATGATGCTGCTCGTGCCGTTGACGGGGTGGGTGCGGAGTTCCGTTCATGGCCTGCCGATCCCCATGATGTGGGTCGTCGATCTGCCGCCTCTGGCGCACAAGGCGCCTGTGTTCGTGCCACTGGTGAATGTGCTGCACCAGTTTTCGTCATGGATTCTGGGTATCCTGATCGCCGGGCATGGAATTGCGGGACTGCTGCATCGCTATGGCCGCAAGGACAAGGTCATGGACCGGATGCTCTGAATGCTGGTCCATAGAGTTTGCAGGTTGTGCTTTATTGAATTGTGAAAATAAGCAGATAAATTATATAAAAAGCATAGAATATAATTAGAAACAGAAGAATTATAAATAGCAACAGAATTATATTTCCGGATTTATTTTTATGAACGAAAATATTTCTACGATTGAATATAATATATGTAAATAGAAGACCTGAAACTGCAGCCAGAACCGCTAACGAAAATTCCATCATCGGGTCTGACCTGATTTCACGGAGTCATCGGCAGATCTGATGACTTCTTTAACATCCGGCATGTCTTCGTATCCTGATGGATCAGCAGTCAGCCGACCCATCAGAACCTTTGAGGATTAACGAGGCGCAGCGGGTTGCTGGACCGGGAAGGGAGCCGGTTTCAGGGCCGGACGCGGATGGTCGGCCATGTCCTTGCCCAGCCATGTGAGGGCGGCGTCAAGCTGCTGGTCCTGTCCATTGAAGGTGGCGACCGGCATGTTTTCGACCTCGATGTCCGGAGCGACGCCCCTGTTCTCGACCAGCCACTGTCCGTTCAGGTCGAAATAGGGATTTTCGGCCGTCCGGGCATTGCCGTTGTCGATCAGGCGGTCTCCGTCCGAGAGCCAGACGCCCGCGCCTGCGGTACGCTCACCCAGCAGCGGGGCGATATGCAGGGACTTGATACCCTGCGAGAAGGTCTCACCGTCCGAGTAGGTCATTTCATCGGACAGGACGATCAGGCGGCCCTGAAAGGACTGCTGCATATCCACCGACGGTGCGTTGCCGTAGCGGCCCCAGAACATCCACGGGCGACGCATGAGCTGTGTGAGGACCCAACTGTCGATATTGCCGCCTGTGTTGCCGCGGACGTCGACGATCAGGCCGTCCTTGTCGATATTGGCATAGAATTCGCGGGCGAAGGCTTCCATGTCGTCGCCGACCATGGATTGCAGATGCAGGTAGCCGATGCGGCCATGGCTGGCGCGGTCGACGATATCCGCGCGACTGACTTCCCAGTCCCGCGCGCGCAGGTCACGCTCCTTCATATAAGGCACGGGCGTTACGATGATCTTGTGGTCTTTCCCGCCGCGCGCGAGCGTCAGGAGAACCTGCTTTCCGGCCTGATCGGCAAGAAGCGAGCCGAGGTCGGGCTGTCCTGCGGTCGGCTGGCCGTTGATTGCGGTGATGAGATCGCCGTTCCGGGCGTCCACGCCGGGAGCGGCCAGCGGGGACTGCTGATCGGGGAGGTCGCGGTCGCCCTGATAGATGTGGTCTATCCGGAAGCCTTTGTCCTCATGCGTCAGATGCGCGCCGAGGCCTGCAATGAGGCTGGAAGCGGGCTGGTCGAATGTCGTGGGCGCATGGAGCTGCGAGTGCATCGCGCCGATTTCCGCAACCATCTGGCCGAGCAGATCGTCGAGATCTGCACGGTCTCCAAGACGGTCCACGAATGGTGCGAAATGGGCGCGTACGGCTTTCCAGTCCACGCCGTGCAGGTCGCGGTCATAGTAGTGGTCGCGGTGCAGGCGCCAGGCGTCCACGAATTCGTCCGACCATTCCTGTCCGGGGTCGATCCGCAGGCGCAGATGGTCGAGTTCGATCTTCTTGCCGGCCAGTTCCTTGGGCTGCTTCTCGCCAGAGGGCGTCAGGAGCAGTTCGGGGGCGTTTTTGCCGCGGCGGCTGAGGGTCAGAAGGGTCTTGCCGTCCGGGGTGATGTCGAAGCCCGAGATCTTTGCCGCGTAGGTTTCGATCTTGTGTTCGTTATTGTCGATATGGATCGACTTCAGATCGCCCGGACCGTCGCCTGAGCCGGAATTGTCGATCGTGAAGAGATAGTCGTCAGAGACGCCAAGGCCTTCATAGTCGCCGGCCGGGATGGGAGCCTGATAAAGGCGTGTGGTGATCCCGGCCCATTCGATGGCGGGAAGGGATTTTTTCTTGTCGCCGTCTTTCTTCTTGTCGTCCTTTTTATCGGCGTCGGGCTTCTTGTCTGTCGGGTCCAGTTCGGTCGCGGGCTGGAACGGGAAGCGTTCGCCGGACTGAAGGGCAAGGGCGTAGAGTCCGGTGCGCTTGGGGAAGGCCGGTCCGATATTGCGGTCTCCCCAGGGCGAGCCATTGGCGAGCGAGAACGTGCGGTCCGACAGGAACCACAGCCATTTGCCATCCGGGGAGAAGCTGGGCGTATAGGATTCATAGCGCCCGTCCGTTACCCAGTTCGACTGGCCGGTGGCGGGGACGTAAAGGGCGATCTGGCGACGCAGGTTCGTGCCGCGTGTGCGGACGTAGGCCAGAACATGTCCATCCGGGGACCATGATACTGAGTCAAAGACGTTGGTGCCGTCCAGCGTGGCGTTATCGACCAACTTGTCGGCCTTTGTGGACAGGTCCGTCAGCCAGAGGCGGCCCAGAAGGTCGGTATGGGCGGCGTATTTGCCATCCGGGGAAAGAGACAGCGCCACGGGTTCGGTGGAGGAGGGCTGGGTGATGGCCTCGCCCTTGCCGCTGCCGTCGGCTGCAAAGCGCCACAGGGCGGAATCGCCGCCTGCATCGCTGAAGGCAATGACGGATTTGCCGTCCGGCGTGATCTGGGCGAGACGCAGGCGGACGTTATCGGGGGTGGCGAGCACGACGACCCGGCGGGGTGAAGCGCCGGCAACCACAACATGACCGCGCATGGTGAAGGCGGCGGCGTCCCCCTTGGGAGAAATGGTCGAGGACGTCAGGAAGCGCGTCGGCTTTTCCAGCCAGTACGGGCTGCGGGGCAGGTTGTCGGAGGTCAGATCGACTTTGACGGGCGTGGTCTCACCGCTGGCCAGATTGAAATCGAACAGGTCCGCGCCTTTGCGCAGGACGATGTGATCGCCGGAGATGGAGGCTTCGAGAACGCTGTAATCCGTAAAATGGGTGAGCTGTTTCGCGTCCGAGCCGTCGGTGGCGAGGCTCCACAGATTATAACGTCCATCTTCGTCGGAAATGACGATCAGGCGGTCGCGCCAGGGCATCGGGCGGATCAGGTTGGCGTCATGCGTGCCGATGCGCTCGGCTTCCTTGCCGTTCTGAAGATCGAAGCGCCAGAGCTGGGACAGCGCGCCGCCGCGATAGGCGCGCATGTGATCGCCGGTCGTGGCGAGGCCAAAGCGGACCGCATAAAGCCAGTGTCCGTCCGGGCTGAGGGTGGCATCGTTCACGCCGGAAAGCGGGAAGACGCGTGTTGCGCCGGTTTTCGGATCAATGGCGGAGACGGTCTGGGTGTAATAGGGGCCCGTTGCGGCGGGGCTGGCATAGAGCACCCCGGCATGCGCGTCCCAGCCAATGATCTTCAGACGCGCGACGTTCTCGAACGTCAGGCGGTGCGGCGTGCCACCGCTGCGGGGCATGACGTAGATTTCGGTCGGGCCGTCGAAATTGGCGGCGAATGCGATCTGGGTGCCGTCCGGAGAAATGACGGGATGCGGGTCGATGGCGTTGGCGCCCTGCGGCACGGTCGTCAGGCGCTGGGCCTGACCGCCTGCGAGGGGAACGCTCCAGACGGACTGTTCGGCGTTGAACAGGACGGTCTGGCCGGAAATCGAGGGCTCACGCAGATAGCCCGGCTCTGCCTGGGCAACGCCGAGACTGAAGCCCATCAGGGCTGCGCAGGACAGGAGGGAGTTTCTGAGCGAGGAGCGTTGGAGCATGGCGATGATCTCGATATGAAACGAATATGGTCCAGTCGTTTCATAAAGGTGTCATCGCGTCAAAGGCCCCCGGATGACATCCTGTTAAGATATAACACTTCGTTCAGCCCACGGCGGCCTTGAGGCCCTGTCCGGCGGCGAGGGGGCATAGCGGCAGGCAGGCGAAAAGGCATGCTCCCAGCAGATCAAGGCTTGCGGCAGGAGAAGTTGCGAGCTGCCCGGCATAGGACGAGGCCGCGCCAAAAATCAGGACGGGTGTTGCCAGTGGCAGAACGAGCAGCGGGAGCAGCACGCCGCCACGCCGAGCGCCAAGCACGATCGAGGCTGCCATGCCGCCCAGAAGTGAGAGGGACATCGTGCCCATCGCAAGACCGGTCAGCAGAAGGGGAAGTTCGGAACCGTTGACGCCCAGCATGATGCCGAGCGGGATACTGGCAATTAATAGTGGAAGGCCGGTTGTCAGCCAGTGCGCAGCCATTTTGGCGAAGGCCACGGCGGCGGGGGCCGGACCGGTCAGCATCAGCAGATCGAGAGAGCCGTCTTCGAGTTCGGCTCCGAACAGACGGTCCAGCGGCAGGAGACAGGCCAGCAGCGCGCAGACCCAGATGATGCCCGGCCCCATATGTCGCAGAAGGTCGGGCGAGGGGCCGAGGGCGAGCGGGAACAGGCTGCCACACAGTATAAAGAAGAGCAGCGAGGCGAGCGTGTCGGCGCCGAAGCGGAACGCCAGACGGAGGTCACGGTCGATCAGGGCGAGAAAAGCGGTCATGACAGCCAGAAGGATTCCACATGCGCGAGCGAGGGCAGTTCGTGCGAGCGGGTGTTGTCGAGGGGAAGCGGCACATGTGTTGTGACGATCATCGCACCGCCCTTTGCGCGATGGGCGGCCATGACGGCCCCGAGGCGCTCTATGCTGGCGACGTCCAGCCCGACCGTGGGTTCATCGAGCAGCCAGAGCGGCGCGCCGGACAGCATGACGCGGGCGAAAGCGGCGCGGCGCTTCTGCCCCGAGGACAGCAGGCGCGCGGGAAGATCGGTCAGATGTGTGAGATCAAGGGCGTCAAGCGCGTCGGGCAGGCTGGTTGTCCCGAGTTTTTCGGCCAGAGCGAGGTTCTGCGCCAGCGTCAGCCCTGGCTTGAGGGCATCCTGATGGCCGAGCCAGGCGAGGGCGCCATAACGCACGACGTCGCCTGAATCGGGGCGCCGCAGGCCGGAGATCGTGCGGAGGAGGGTGGATTTCCCGGCCCCGTTCGGCCCCGTGAGGATCATGGCGTCCCCGCCGTCCAGCGCCAGGGACACCCCGTCGAGCACCAGCCGGTCTCCACGGAACACCGTGACGTCCTCTACATCGAGCAGGCGTCCGGGCGTGGGAGGTGGTGGAAAATCAGACGGGGTGGTCATCGGAAGGTCTCATGCGCGGGGTTCGGTTCTGTCCCGGTGTGTGTCTTTCTGTTTTAGAGACCCTGCGGGCGTCCTTCGCAAGGGCTGGCGTAGAGCAGGTGGCCGGGAGGGGCGAAAGAAATATGATGATCGTATGAATCGTGACATGAGCTGCATTAAGGTCTCGATACCCGTGCTCAGGTCCGTTATGAGGGCTGCACGGTCGTGTGATCGTGCGTCTTTTTTCAAGGGTTTCCGGAACTGGCTGATCTGGTGCTGCAGGCGAGTGGTATCGCCAAATCTTTTGGTGGGAACGAGGTTCTGAAGGGCCTGTCGCTCGATGTGGAGCGTGGCGAACTGATCTCGATGATCGGGCCTTCGGGATGTGGAAAATCCACGTTCCTGCGTTGCCTCAACTTTCTGGAGCATCCGGATGCGGGGTCTGTCCGGATCGAGGATGTGACGGTTGCGTGTACGGGCAAGCACTGGAGCCGCGCCAACGAGGCCGAGGCCCATAAACTGCGTGCGCATGTCGGGATGGTGTTTCAGGCCTTCAATCTGTTTCCCCATCGTACGGTGCTCGATAACGTCATGATGGCGCCGATCCAGGTCAAGAAGATGTCCCGTGACGAGGCGCAGTCCATTGCCTGCGAGCTGCTGGAAAAGGTCGGCCTTGCCGCGACCAAGGACCGCTATCCGGACAGTCTTTCGGGCGGGCAGAAACAGCGCGCGGCCATTGCGCGGGCGCTCGCGATGAAGCCGTCTGTCATGCTGTATGACGAGCCGACGTCCGCGCTGGACCCCGAGCTTTCCGAAGAAGTCCTGTCCGTGATGCGGGCGCTGGATGATGATGGCATGACGCAGCTTGTCGTGACGCATGACATGCGTTTTGCGCGGGCGGCTTCGGACCGTGTTCTGTTTGTTGAGGGCGGGGAAATCGTTGAGAGCGGTGATCCGGACCTGATGTTCGCCAACCCCAGGGAGGGACGGACACGCCAGTTCCTGCGGACACTTCTGTGATGAAGAAAATTCTTGCGCTTGTGCTGGCTCTTGCGGGCAGCCCTGTTTCTGTCGCGCTGGCCGATGCGCCGGCTGCTGCCCCTCAGGAACTGCTCTGGGCGTCTGACGGTGAGGCGAATGTGCCTTACGTCTTTCATGATCCGGCCCATGAATCGCGGATGACCGGCTTCGAATATGAACTGGCGGACGCGATTGCCGAGCGGCTGCATCGCAAGGCGACCTTTATCCAGAACGACTGGGACGGCCTGATTCCCGGCCTGTCACGCGGGCTGTACGGGATGGTGCTGGACGGCATCGAGATGACGCCGGAGCATAAAGCGGCCGTCCTGTTTTCGCGTCCGTATTATGTGACGAGTGAGCGGATCATTGTCCGGCATGACCAGACCGGACTGGACACGATGGAAGCCCTCAAGGGCCATACCGTCGGGACGATCAAGGACACGACGGCGGAGCGGATGCTGCGTCGGCAAGGTGGCTCGAACGTGCGGTCCTATGAAGAAGAGACGAATGCGTTCTCGGATCTGCGGAACGGGCGGCTGGATGCGATCCTACTCGATGCGCCGATCGCACTTTATTATGGCAGCATCTCGCCGGATATGAAGCTCGTTGGTGAGCCGATCGGGAGCATGGAATACGGGATTGCGTTCTCGCCCGAAAACCGGGAGTTGCGCGATCAGGTGGATGCGGCGCTCGGCGAAATCATCAAGGATGGAACGCTTCATCGCATTCTGGCGCGCTGGAACCTGTGGACGCCGCTGATGGCGAACTACACGGGGGACAACAGCCAGCCGGATATCGCGCCGACGGAATGGAACCGTTATCAGGAGGCCATGGCAAACACGACCGGCAGCGGCTGGCGTGTTCTGATGCGGCGTTATGTCAGTTTCCTGCCGCTGATCGGGCAGGCGGCGCTGATGACGCTGGCGGTTTCGGCGCTGGCCATGGTTCTGGCTGTGGCGCTCGGCCTTCTGCTCGCGCTCGCGCGGCACTATGGCGCGGCTCCGCTGCGTTTTGTTGCGGGGATCTATGTCGAGGTCGTCCGCGGGACGCCGCTTCTGATTCAGGTGCTGTTCATTTTCTATGGGCTGCCGGCATTCGGGATCCGGCTGTCGCCTTTCGTGGCGGGTGTGATTTCGCTGGGCCTGAACTATGCAGCCTATGAAGCGGAAAACTATCGCGCCGGGCTTCTGTCCGTCCCGCGCGGGCAGATGGAAGCGGCGATTGCGCTGAACATGACGCACTGGCAGGCGCTGCGGCTCGTGATCGTGCCGCAGGCGTTCCGCACTGTCGTGCCGGTCATGACCAACGACTTCATTTCACTGCTCAAGGACAGCTCACTCGTTTCCGTTATTACGTTAACGGAACTGAGCCAGACCTATGTGCGGCTGTCGTCCACCTATTACGATTATTTCGGAACGGGGATCATGGTGGGCATGGCGTATCTGCTGCTCGGACTGCCGTTCGTGCGGCTGGCGCGCATGGCCGAGCGACGGCTCGGACGCGGTTTCTCGGGAGCCGGGCACCACTAAAACCGGGTGCCCGGTCTCTGTTCAGGACGGCTGAGGGGCAGATGGATCGTTGATGAGCGGGGAAACAAGAGTCGCCGTATTCAGCGTTCCGTCAAAGCCCTGACGCAGAACACGCGACCACCCGATCATCCATCGGTCCAGAGCGTCAATGAACTGGGAGGCCTCCGGGTTTTTGTGAACCGAGGCCTTGTTCCAGTATTGCGGGGGCGCCAGAAGCTGGCGCGATCCGCGCTCGATGGGGGCGACGAGCGTCTCGACCGTTTCGATATGAGCGGTGCCCTTGCCAGCCGCTGCGGCATAATACCAGCCGACATTGATCATCAGGCTCGGGATCGGAAAGCCCAGGGTGCGCATTCGCGAAAACGCTGCCGTGATGAACGGGTCCGTGCTGACGCTCTGGTTTTCCAACACGGCGTTGCTGGTATAGCTGCATTCCTGCGAGATGCCGGGCCTGTCTGAAATATGCGCAGCGTAATCGCGGTCGTCATGACAGGGGGTTTCGAGCTGTTCGGCCAGATCGGCCGGGACGGGCTGCTGCGTGGCGCGCACGACGATGACCCCGGAGACGACGCCGCGATCGGTCCGGGCCAGAACCTGCTGGGAGAGTTCTCCATGCGCCCCGCTGCGGGCGGTCAGGATCGGATGCCAGTCTCCGGCCGGAAGCGGGAGGATGCGTCCGGCAATGGTCAGGCTGCCGTGTTCGGTGATGCCAGGATCGGGAACGCCGATCTGGTCACCGAGGCCGGGCGCACCATTGGGCTGTGCCCCCTGCGCGTCCGGCTGTGAAGCGCCGGAACCGGCATTACCCGGTGGTGCCGCGCCCGGCAGATGCCCCGGAAGCCAGGGCATGGCCTTCTTGAGCGCGGGGGTGGGATAGAAGGCGGCCATGCCGAGCGCGCCGACTGTTACAATCACGCTCGTGCGCCACAGGGGCGCGCGTCGCCAGAGCCGTCCGAATGCCGTCATGGATCAGTGACTCACCCGACCGAGCTGGGCTTCGGAATCGCTGGCGATTTCCGTGATGACGGTGCCGTCGTCCTGCGTGACGAGGCGCACGCGCTTGGCGCCCTGCTGACGCGCAACGATCAGGCTTTCGCTGACCATGTCCTCGATGGAGCGGACGAGATCGCGCGCGCTGGCGCCGGTGCCAAGGTTCTTCTGCTTGACCATGACCTGGAACAGGACACCGGCGTCGATGCCGCCGGTTTCGACATGCAGGCCATAACCTTCGATCATGGCTTCGATTTCGAGTGCCGCGACGCGGGCAAGGTCCAGCCCACGCAGGGCGCGGAAAATGAAAATCCGGTCCAGACGGTTGAGGACTTCCGGAGCAAAGCCGGATTTGCGCAGGGCCTCGACCGACTCGGCACGCATCTTTTCGGGTTCGTTGGCGAGACGATCGGCGATTTCGGTCAGGGCTTCGGTGGCGATGTTGGACGTCAGCATGAAAATCGCGCGCGTGGTCGAGACCTGCTCGCCGGTGGAGGCTTCCGTGACGTGGCCATCGTTCCAGGCGGTGAGGAACTTCTTGAAGACGTCCGGATGGGCCTTTTCGATTTCGTCGAGCAGGACCACGGCGTCCGGATGATCCTTGAGGCCTCCTGTGAGCTTGCCGAACGTGTCGGAGCCGACATAGCCTTTGGGCGAGCCGAAGAGCTGTGTTGCGGCATGGGCGCTGGACATCTGCGTCATGTCGAAATGCAGCAGGGGGCGTTCCATCTGCTTGGCCATCTGTTTGGCGAGGTAGGTCTTGCCGGTGCCCGGAGGGCCTGCGAGCAGGAAAATGCCCACAGGCTTACCGCGGACCTGAAGGGCTAAGCGGCGGCGCATCTGCTGGGCGATATCCTCGCAGACCTGATCCTGTCCGATGACGCGGGCGCGGAGGGACGCGGCCAGTTCGTCGGCGTCGAGAACGGTTTCGCGCTGTTCGCGGGCCATGAGCTCTTCAAGGGCTCCGCGGTTCGTCAGACGGCTGAGAACATCCATGATGAGACCTTTCCTGCGGCGCAGTCCGCGACGCGCCAGTTTTTCGGCTGACGTTTCATACGCCAGCCCCGTGACTGCCAGAAGGGCGCTGATGCCTGCCAGCGGAAGATAGAAACGCCGTCCCCATTCGATGGCGGCCCACAGCCCGTTCAGTGACAGGTGTAGCATGACCGCGACCTGAATGACCGCCAGAATGAGAAAGGCGGCCATCATCAGCGGCATGGCCCGGTTGAGCATGGGCACGAGAGACTTGAACACCGGGCGGTTCCTTACTGGACGATCACATTGAGCAGGACGCGCTGGTCGAGCGTCGTCAGGGCAGGCAGAGCTTCGGGGCCGAGGGCCGTGAGGGCGCCGACGATGAGGGCAGGTGCATGCGGGATGCTGATAGGAGCAATGAGAATCTGTCCGGCTTCGACAATGGGGATGACGAGATGCTGGAACTTGCCCGTCAGGACAATACGCTGTGTCAGGCCGGAGACCGTGACGTCAATGCTCTGGCCGACGGCGCCCGACGCATCCAGCACAGGCATTTCCACGAGGCGCATCTTGCCGTCCTTCACAGCGGCTAGAATGCGGGCGCGGTCCGCCGGACTGAAGCCGCTTCTGGCAAGGGCGGCCGGAGCCTTGGCAGGTGGCAGCATCGAAAGCTGAACCGCGGCTGTCTGGGCAGCGGGAATGGCCGGAACGTTCTGGGATGGGGGCGCCATCGCAGGCGCGGGGGGTGTGGCCGTGTTGTGGGTGTAGAAAAAAGCACCCGCACCGACGGTCAGGGCCGCGATCAGGCCACCTCCACCCCACAGAGCCCGGCTCCGGGAAGCGGGATCGGCGGGCAGAGGTTGCGGGCGCGGTTCGGGGCGCAGTTCCGGTCGGGGCTCGGGCTGGACAGTCATTTCAGAACCATCTCACTCCCGACAGCGTCCGAAGACAAGGGCTTTCGGGGCATCGGAATGTAAACAAATCTTTCGACTCGCCCAATGGACAAGGCCTTCAGGAATAAAGGGATTTGCGTTCCTCTTGCGTCTTGAGAGGAGGTGACTTACATAAGGCACATTCCATTCATCTTCCGCTCATTTGGGGGGTGGCCCTGACGGGCCGCCTTTTTTGTCTTGTCTCAGCAGCACGCCTCTTCCGACATCGAACTGCCTCACCTTACGGGGCTGGAAGCCCGTATCGCGGAACGGATCGCGCCGACCCTGGCCGATCTGGGCTACGAACTCGTGCGTCTTTCGGTGCTGGGGCGCGATACCCCGACGATCCAGATCATGGCAGACCGTGCGAACGGTTCCCTGATTTCAGTGGAAGACTGCGAACAGATCAGTCACGCCGTGGGCGCCATTCTGGACGTTGACGATCCCATCCCCGGTGCATGGATGCTGGAAGTGTCGTCCTCCGGGATCGACCGTCCGCTGACGCGCGCCAAGGACTGGGAACGATTCGCAGGCCATCTGGCGAAGGCGGAACTGGACGTGCCGCTCAATGGTCGTCGCCGTTTTTCGGGGACCGTCATGGGCGCGCGGGACGGAAATGCCCTCATCCGCCTGGATGACGGAACCGAGGCGGTGCTGCCGTTGGTAGATATTCGCAAGGCCCGCCTGGTCCTGACCGATGCGCTGATCGAGGCGAGCGCTGCTCTTGCAGGGCTCGATCCTGAAGGGGAAGATGGCGGCGAAGCGCGCCAGGCGCCCAAACTGAATCCGAAAAAGCCGGGAAAGAAGTGATGACCCGTCTCATGCTGGCTGGAGGTCCGATCTGATGGACACGTCTGTTACACGTCCCGAACTGCTGCTGGTTGCCGATGCAGTCTCCCGCGAGAAGAATATTGACCGCGAGGAAGTGCTCGAAGCGATGGAGCAGGCCATCCAGAAGGCTGGCCGCGCAAAGTACGGGCATGAAAAGGACATCCGCGCGACGATTGATCGCAAGAGCGGTGAAGTCCGTCTAAGCCGCTGGACCGAGGCGGTCGAGCAGGTCGAGAACGAAGACACGCAGATCCCGCTGCATATCGCCCGGAAGTTCCAGCCGGAAATCAAGGCTGGCGAGCATCTGGTCGATCCGCTGCCTCCGATTGATTTCGGCCGTATCGCCGCGCAGACCGCCAAGCAGGTCATCGTGCAGCGTGTGCGCGAATATGAGCGCAAGCGCCAGTACAACGAGTTCAAGGACCGCGTGGGCGAGATTGTCAACGGGACCGTCAAGCGGACCGAGTACGGCAACCTTATGGTGGAGATCGGTCATACCGAAGCTCTGCTGCGTCGTGACGAGTTGATCCCCCGCGAATCCTTCCGCAATTCCGATCGTATCCGCGCCTATATCTATGATGTGCGTGATGAGCCGCGCGGTCCGCAGATTTTTCTGTCCCGCACGCATCCGGCCTTCCTTGCCAAGTTGTTTGCGCAGGAAGTTCCGGAAATCTACGACGGAATCATTGAAATCAAGGCTGTGTCCCGTGATCCGGGATCGCGCGCCAAAATGGCCGTGATTTCGCGCGATGCCGCGATTGATCCGGTCGGTGCGTGCGTTGGTATGCGTGGCTCCCGCGTTCAGGCTGTCGTGGCCGAACTGCAGGGCGAAAAGATCGACATCATTCCCTGGAGCCCGCAGGCCGCGACGTTTGTCGTCAATGCTCTGGCTCCTGCTGAAGTCAGCAAGGTCGTGATGGATGAAGAAGCAGGACGTGTCGAAGTCGTGGTTCCAGATGAGCAGCTTTCGCTCGCCATCGGTCGCCGTGGACAGAACGTGCGTCTCGCCAGCCAGCTGACTCGCTGGGACATCGACATCCTGACGGAAGCCGAGGAATCGGAGCGCCGTCAGGAAGAGTTCCGCAAGCGCTCCTCGCAGTTTGTCGAGGCGCTGGACGTCGATGACGTGATCGCGGGCCTGCTGGTGACGGAAGGCTTCCACACCATCGAGGAACTGGCCTACACGGAGCCGGGCGAGCTGAACGATATCGAAGGCTTTGACGAGAGCGTGGCTGAAGAGCTCATGCATCGCGCCAACGATTATCTGGCCAGCAAGGAACAGGCTCTAGACGACCAGCGCAAGGCGCTGGGTGTTACGGACGATGTGGCCGAGCTGGGAACCTTTACGAACCAGATGCTGGTCACGCTGGGTGAGAAGGGCGTGAAGACGCTCGATGATCTGGCCGATCTCGCAGGTGACGAACTGGTGGAGATCCTCGGTGACGAGGCCATCGACGAGGATGCCGCCAATGAGATCATCATGGCAGCCCGTGCACACTGGTTCGATGGTGAAGAAGCCGACTCGGTAAAAACGGAAAACGATGACGGGGAGTCGACCGACGTCTGATCTTTCTGATACTGATAATGGTCCCGTTCGTGGTGCTCTAGGGCGTCGCGGCTCGGAGCGGCGATGCATCGTAACGCGAGAGCAGAAGCCGCCCGAACGCATGATCCGCTTCGTGGTCAGCCCCGATAACCGGGTTGTCCCCGACCTCGCCGGAAAACTTCCGGGTCGGGGAATGTGGTTGAGTGCCAGCCGGGATGTGTTAGATAGCGCCCGAACACGACAGGCTTTCGCCAGAGCGGCAAAAGCCCAGGTGACCGTACCGGAAAACCTTGCCGATCTTGTCGGCGGGGCTCTGGTACAGCGGATGCTGGATGCAGTCAGTCTGGCCCGGAGAGCCGGTCAGACGGTCTGCGGATTTCAGAAATGCCGGGAGTGGCTTACCTCCGGCAGGGTAGGGGTGGTGATCCGTTCGGAAAGTGCAAGTCCGGACGAATTTTCCAGACTGGTGTCGGGCCGGCGTTCTCTGCCGGTTGTGACAGTTCCCGATCGGGTCCTGGAATCGGCGTTCAGCCGGGACCGGGCGGTCTATGCGGTGATGGCGCCTGGTGCGCTGGCACAGCGCCTGATCGCCGAACATGAGAGATTTTCGGGAGTGGCAGGACGTCCGCTCCCAGACCCCGAAGGGGTCAGTAAGGAACAGGCGGAACTATGAGCGACGGCAACGAGCGCAACCAGGACGGAAACAACACCCCATCGCAGGGCGGCGAACAGACCAGAAGCAGCCGCCTGTCGCTTCGCCCCGCTGGACGGCCGGAGGTCGGGCGTACTGTGGATGCTGGCTCCGTGCGTCAGAGCTTCAGTCACGGCCGTTCCAAGGTCGTGCAGGTTGAAGTGCGCAAACCCAAACGCAATGCCACTGGCCCGGGCGCCGGTGCGGCGGCACGCGGTGGCCGGCCGGGTGGTCGTGCCCTGACGGCAGCCGAGCTGGCAGCCCGTCAGCGCGCTCTGGAAGGGCAGCGTCAGGCTGCGGCTGAAGAAGCGGCGCGGCGCGAAGAAGAAAAGATCCAGATCATGTCTGCTGCCGAGGCCGCGCGTCGCGCCGCCGAGGAAGAGCGTCTGATCGCCGAACAGAAGGCAGCGGAAATCGCTGCGTTGAAGGAAAGCGAGCAGCAGGCCGCGCGGGAACAGGCTGCTGCCGAAGCCGCCGCACGCGCTGCGGAGCAGGCGGCCGCTGAAGCGGCTGCCCGTGAGGCTGAGGAAGCCGCGCGTGCGGCTCCTCTGGACCCGCGTACGCATTCGACCGGTGGTGTGCAGCTTGCCGCTCCGGTGCAGCGTCTGCGTCCGCTGGCCGAGCGTGCCATCATGCCGCCGCGTCCGGTTCAGCCGTCGCGTCCCGCGCCTTCTGCCGCTCCTGCCCGTAATAACGAGACCCTGCATCTGCGCTCGGGTGCAGCGGCTGCTGGTGAAGAGGAACGTCGTCCTGCGCCGCGCCGTAGTGGCCCGGGGGCGCCTCCGGCACCGCCGCGTCGTCCGTCGGCACCGTCCCGCAAGGCCGGTGGCAGCGACCGCCGCTCGGGACGTATCGACGTCCGTGCTGCGATCGAAGGGGATGACGACAAGACCCGTTCGCTGGCCTCGGTTCGCCGCCAGCGCGACCGTGAGCGTCGTCAGGCCGAGCTGGAGCGTCTGCGTTCCGATCAGGTCCGCGTCGTGCGTGATGTCATCGTGCCGGAAACCATCACGGTTGCCGAGCTGGCCAACCGTATGGCGTCCCGTCAGGGTGAAGTCATCAAGGCGCTCATGAAGATGGGTGTCATGGCAACGGCCGCCCAGAGCATCGACGGCGATACCGCCGAGCTGGTGGTTGAGGAATTCGGTCATCGCATCAAGCGTGTGTCCGAGAGCGACGTTGAAATCGGCATTGAAGGCGTTGAAGACAGCGCCGAGGAACTGCTGCCGCGTGCTCCGGTCGTGACGGTTATGGGGCATGTCGATCACGGCAAGACCTCCCTGCTAGACGCCCTGCGCACCACGGATGTGGCGGCAAGCGAAGCCGGTGGTATTACGCAGCATATCGGCGCGTATCAGATCACGGCACCGTCGGGGAAGAAGATCACCTTCATCGACACGCCGGGTCATGAGGCTTTCACCTCCATGCGTGCCCGCGGTGCGTCCGTCACCGATATCGTGGTGCTGGTCGTGGCAGCCGATGACGGTGTGATGCCGCAGACGATCGAAGCCATCAAGCATGCCAAGGCTGCCAATGCTCCGATCATCGTGGCGATCAACAAGATCGACAAGCCGGGTGCCAATCCGAACCGTGTCCGCCAGGAACTCCTGAGCCACGAGATCGTGGTCGAGGAAATGGGTGGCGACACCCAGGATGTCGAGGTTTCGGCCCTCAAGCGGACCGGGCTGGACAAGCTGGAAGAGTGCATCCTGCTTCAGTCCGAAATGCTGGACCTGCGCGCCAATCCGGACCGTGTTGCCGAAGGTGTGGTGATCGAAAGCCGTCTGGATCGTGGGCGTGGCCCTGTTGCCGCTGTTCTCGTCCAGAAGGGAACGCTGCGTCGCGGCGATATCCTGGTGGCCGGTTCCGAATGGGGCCGTGTCCGCGCCGTGCTCGACGATCGTGGTCGCCAGCTCAAGGATGCCGGTCCGTCCATGCCGGTCGAGGTTCTCGGCCTAACGGGTGTGCCGGGTGCGGGTGAGCCGTTTGTCGTTGTCGAAAACGATGCACGGGCCCGTGAAATCAGCGAATTCCGTCAGCGGAAGATCAAGGACAAGGAAGCGGCCTCGCAGGTTGCGGCTCGCGGAACCCTCGATCAGATGCTGGCCCGGATCCAGGCCGGTGTGCAGAAGGAAGTTGCCCTTCTCATCAAGGCGGACGTTCAGGGTTCGGCCGAGGCGATTTCCGCGACCGTGCAGAAGCTGGCCCATGAGGAAGTTGCGGTTCGCGTTCTGAACGCCAGTGTCGGTCAGATCACGGAAAGCGACATCCAGCTTGCCAAGGCTTCGAATGCCATCATCGTGGCGTTCAATGTCCGTGCAACCACGCAGGCCCGTGAACTGGCCCAGCGCGAGGGTGTGGATATCCGCTACTATTCGATCATCTATCAGGTGGCCGATGATGTGGAGCAGCTGGTCAAGGGCAAGGTCGCGCCGAAGCACCGCGAGAAGTTCCTGGGCTATGCCGAGATCCGTCAGGTCTTCAACATCACCAAGACCGGCAAGGTCGCGGGTTGCTATGTCACCGAAGGTCTCGTCAAGCGCGGCTGTGGCGTGCGTCTGCTGCGTGACAACGTGGTCATTCATGAGGGCGAGCTGAGCCAGCTCAAGCGCTTCAAGGATGACGTCAAGGAAGTGGCCCGCGGCTATGAGTGTGGTCTGTCGTTTGCGGGCTATAACGACCTGCGCGAAGGCGACATGGTCGAGTGCTATGAAATGGAAGTGATCCCGGCTTGAGTTCGCGTTCGAGACATGACCTGAAGGGCCCTGCCGGCGTCACCGCCCAGGGGCCAAGCACCCGCCAGCTCCGAGTGGCTGAAGAGGTCCGCCGTGTTCTGGCGGAGCTGTTCGCTCGGACGGAGTTCCGTGACCCGGAACTTCTGGATGTGCGCATCACGGTAACGGAAGTCCGCATCTCGCCGGATTTCAGGCATGCCACGGCTTTCGTGACGCGTCTGGGACGGAGCGACGTGGAGGTTCTTCTGCCCGCCCTCAAGCGGGTGGCACCATTCCTGAGAACGGGACTTTCCAAGTCCCTTAATCTCCGGACGGTTCCGGAGATCCACTTCCAGCCTGATACGGCTCTGGATAACGCCATGGAACTCGACGAGATCATGCGGTCTCCGGAAGTCCGGCGGGATCTGGAAAAAGATCCGGAATAATTTTCAGAAACGCCCCTCCCGTTCGGTGAGGGGCGTTTTTTTTGCATTCCGTCCCTGTGCTGGTCTATCAGCGGCCTTCACAAGCAAGGACGGGATGTATGGGCAGGAAACGTGGACGCGATATCGACGGGTGGCTGATTCTGGACAAGCCGCTGGGTCCGACCTCCACGGATATGGTCAACAAGCTGCGATGGGCGTTCGATGCGAAGAAAGCCGGGCATGGCGGGACGCTTGATCCGCTGGCCTCCGGCGTGCTGCCGATTGCGTTCGGCAAGGCGACGCGGACCATTCCCTACATCATGGATGCGACAAAACGTTATCGCTTCACTCTGACCTTCGGGGAAAGCCGTACGACGGATGACCTTGAAGGCGAGGTTCTGGCGACATCGCCGAACCGTCCGACCGATGACCAGATCCTGGCCGTCCTGCCTGCGCTGACGGGCAATGTCATGCAGGTGCCTCCCGTGTTTTCGGCACTTCGGGTCGGGGGAGAGCGGGCTTATGATATGGCGCGCGCGGGCCGTCCGCCCGAGCTTCCGCCCCGTCCAGCGCGGATCGATTCGATAACGCTTGTGGAACGTCCGGATGCGGATACAGCCGTTTTTGACGTGCAGTCGGGCAAAGGGGTCTATATGCGCTCGCTGGCGCGGGACATTGCGCTGGCCTGTGGAACGGTCGGGCATATTTCGGTGCTGCGGCGAACGAAGTGTGGGCCGTTCGATCTGGGTCACGCCCTGACGATCGATCAGATATCACTGGACAAATCGACTCAAACTGTGGACAACGCCGATGCTCTTCCGGCTCCTCTGCTGGATGCGGCGACCGCGCTGGTCGACATCCCGGCGCTGGCCGTCACCGATGCGGAGGGAAGGATGCTTGTCTGGGGGCAGTCGATAGATCCCCTGGACCTCGTGCATCCTCTGCCGGCATCGTCGCAGGGGGAGGACCACCTGTGGCGCGCGATGATCGGAGAGCACGTGCTGGGTCTGTGTCATGTCCGTCATGGGCGGCTCAGGGCAGCGCGTATGCTGGAAAACCACGAGTTTTTTGGAGAACACGATGTCGATTACCGCAGAACGCCGCACGGCACTGATTTCTGAGTACAAGCAGAGCGAGACGGATACGGGTTCGCCGGAAGTACAGGTTGCAATCCTGTCCGAGCGTATCGTCAACCTGACCGAGCACCTCAAGACCCACAAGAAGGACTTCCACTCCCGCCGTGGTCTTCTGATGATGGTCGGTCAGCGTCGTAGCCTGCTGGACTATCTGAAGCGCAAGGACCAGGCTCGTTACCAGAGCCTGATCGAGCGTCTCGGCCTGCGTCGCTGAGCTGATTTGTCCGGGAGCACGCTCCCGGACACCCCCGCCATCGCCTGTCCGGCGGTGCGGGTGCGCGACCGGCGTTTCAGGCCACATGGTGTCATGCCGGGGACTTCCCGCCATCACCGCCATGCCGTCCGAAACGCTGCTCCGCCACCTGCCGGACGCCCGGAGATGGTTTACCCGGGGGATGGTTCCATCCTTAATTTGGGAAAACATGCATGTTTGATTATTTCCGCAAGGAAATCGAATGGGCCGGACGCCCTCTGATCCTGGAGACCGGCAAGGTCGCACGCCAGGCAGACGGCGCCGTCATGATCACATACGGCGACACGGTTGTGCTTTGCACCGCCGTTGGCGCCAAGAACGTCAAGCCGGGACAGGACTTTTTCCCGCTGACGGTCAACTACCAGGAAAAGGCTTACGCCGCCGGCAAGATCCCGGGTGGGTTCTTCAAGCGTGAAGGCCGTCCGTCCGAAGCCGAAGTCCTGAACGCCCGTCTGATCGATCGTCCGATCCGTCCGCTGTTCCCGGAGAACTTCCGCAACGAAGTCCAGATCACCGCAACGGTTCTGAGCTACGACAACGAGAACGATCCGGCACTTGTGTCGCTGATCGGCTGCTCGGCTGCGCTGACGCTCTCCGGCATTCCGTTCTTCGGCCCCGTTGCCTGCGCCCGTATCGGCCGCATCGACGGCAAGCTGGTTGTGAACCCTGTTCATGACGAACTCAAGGACAGCACGCTCGACCTGATGGTCGCCGGTACGGCCGAAGGCGTGCTGATGGTCGAATCCGAAGCCAGCGAGCTTTCGGAAGAGACGATGCTTGAAGCCGTCACGCTGGGTCACACCTCCTTCCAGCCGGTTATCGACGCCATTATCGCACTGGCCGAGCACGCTGCGAAGGCTCCGTGGGATCTGCCGTCGCTGACGAAGGAAGAAATCGCCCTTCGCAAGCGCGTCGAGAAGGTCGGCAACAAGCTGATGGCGGACGCCTACAAGGAACGTCAGAAGCAGGCCCGTTACAAGAAGGTTGCCGAAGCCAAGGACCGGATCAACGAGATTCTGGCCGAGGAAGGTCTGGACCTTGAACTTGCCAAGCCGATGCTCAAGGAGCTTGAGGCACAGGTCGTTCGCGGTTCCATCCTCAAGACGGGCATCCGGATTGATGGCCGTGACCTGAAGACGGTCCGCCCGATCCTGGCTGAAGTCGGCATCCTGCCGCGCGCTCATGGATCGTCCCTGTTCACGCGTGGCGAGACGCAGGCCCTCGTGGTCGCAACGCTCGGCACGGGTCAGGACGAACAGATCATCGACGCGCTGGAGGGGGAATACCGTTCCAACTTCCTGCTGCACTACAATTTCCCGCCGTATTCGGTTGGCGAGTGTGGTCGCATGGGATCCCCGGGCCGTCGCGAGATCGGTCATGGCAAGCTGGCATGGCGCGCGATCCATCCGCTGCTGCCGACCAAGGAGGCCTTCCCGTACACGATGCGTGTGGTTTCCGAGATCACGGAAAGCAATGGCTCGTCTTCCATGGCGACCGTCTGCGGCTCGTCGCTCGCGCTGATGGATGCCGGCGTTCCGCTGCCGCGTCCGGTGGCTGGCATTGCCATGGGTCTTATCAAGGAAGATCGTGGTTACGCTGTGCTGTCCGACATCCTGGGTGATGAAGATCACCTCGGCGACATGGACTTCAAGGTGGCTGGTACGGCTGACGGCGTGACCGCGCTTCAGATGGACATCAAGATCACGTCCATCACGCCGGAAATCATGAAGATCGCGCTGGAACAGGCCCGCGAAGGCCGGATCCACATCCTTGGCGAAATGTCCAAGGCGCTGACGGAAGGCCGTTCTGACGTTTCGGGCAATGCTCCGAAGATCACGACGATTTCCGTGCCGAAGGAAAAGATCCGCGACGTGATCGGCTCCGGTGGCAAGGTGATCCGCGAGATCGTCGAATATTCGGGCGCGAAGGTCGATATCGGCGATGATGGCACCGTGACCATTGCTGCTGCGAACGACGAACAGGCCCAGAAGGCCATCTCCCGGATCGAAGGCATTGTCGCCGAGCCGGAAATCGGCCGCATCTATGACGGCAAGGTCGTCAAGACCGCCGATTTCGGCGCGTTCGTGAACTTCCTTGGTCCGCGTGACGGCCTCGTTCACATTTCCGAACTGGCTGAAGGCCGCGTTGCAAAGACGTCCGATGTCGTCAAGCAGGGTGATGCCGTGAAGGTCAAGGTCATCGGGTTTGATGATCGGGGCAAAGTCAAGCTCTCCATGAGGGTTGTCGATCAGGCTACGGGTGCCGATATTACGGAAAGCGTGGGGGCCAGACCTGGCCGTCCGCCCCGTCGCGACGCCGAGTGAGTGTTGGGGCGGGGCTCACAAGGCCCCGCCCTTTTTTTTCTGAGTTTCGGAGACAGCCAGTCCCCATGAAATCTATTGATACCCTCCGTTTTGGTGGTCAGGATGTGCTGCCTCTGATCGAAGGGGGCAAAGGTGTCTCCGTCTCTACGGGCGTCTCGGCCGGACACTGGGCCGCTGCGGGCGGGATCGGGACCATTTCTGCCGTCAATGCGGACAGCTACGATCAGGATGGTCATCCGGTTCCGCAGGTCTACCATGGCCGTACGCGCCGTGAGCGCCAGCAGGAACTGATCCGTTATGCGATTGACGGCGGTATTGCGCAGGCGAAGATCGCCCATGATATTTCAGGCGGCAAAGGCCGGATTAACGTCAATATCCTGTGGGAAATGGGGGGGGCCGAAGAGGTCATCATCGGGATTCTCGAAGGTGCTCCGGGACTGGTGCATGGCGTGACGTGCGGTGCGGGGATGCCGTATCGCCTGTCCGACATCGCGGTTCGTTTCGGGCTTCCCTACTATCCGATCGTGTCTTCGGGACGCGCATTCAACGCCCTGTGGCGCCGTGCGTACGGCAAGGCGCCGGAACTGCTGGGTGGCGTGGTTTATGAGGATCCGTGGCGTGCGGGTGGTCATAATGGCCTGTCCAACACGGAAAATCCGCTCTCTCCGGAAGATCCCTATCCGCGCGTTCTCGAACTGCGCCGCGTCATGCGGAACTACGGTCTGGACGAGACCCCGATCATCATGGCGGGTGGCGTCTGGCATCTTGAGGACTGGCAGGACTGGATTGGCAACCCGGAACTCGGGCCGATTGCGTTCCAGTTCGGGACCCGTCCGCTTCTGACGCAGGAAAGCCCGATCCCCGATGCGTGGAAGCGCCGCCTTCTGACGCTGAAGAAGGGGGATGTGTATCTCAACCGCTTCTCCCCGACCGGGTTCTATTCCTCGGCCGTCCGCAACAGCTTCCTGCAGGATCTGTGCGACCGCTCCGAGCGTCAGGTGGCGTACAGCCAGGAAACCGGTGATGGCTACGAGGCGTCCTATGGCGTCGGTGCCCGCAAGCGCGAAGTGTTCGTGCCGGCGGTCGATCGTCCCCGGATTGCGGAATGGGAAGCCGCAGGCTTTACGGAAGCTCTGCGGACGCCGGATGACACGCTGGTGTTCGTGACGCCGGAAAGCGCCCGCGAGATCCTTGCCGACCAGACGGCCTGCATGGGATGTCTCTCGCAATGCCGGTTCTCCAACTGGATGCAGCGCGAGCCCTATACCAACGGCCAGAAGGCTGATCCGCGCTCTTTCTGCATCCAGAAGACGCTCCAGACCATTTCCCATATTCCGACCGGTGCGGATGAAGATGATGTGGTGGATCACAATCTCATGTTCGGCGGCACGAATGCGTGGCGTTTCGGAACGGACCCGTTCTACGCGAATGGCTTTGTCCCGACGGTCGGCCAGCTCGTGGAGCGTATCCTGACCGGTCGCTGATGGCCTCCGACCCGCCGCTTTCCCGCCAGACGTCAGCATCCCGGGCTCCTCAGGGCCGGGAGAGACCGCTTGAGTTCCTGAGGCAGTTTCTGGCGCGTCATTCGGTTCCCGTCAGTCCGGAGCAGATTGCTCCGGCGGAAGGGAGCCGGGCGGCGGTGGCGACGGTCGTGGCGCTTCTTCCCGCGATTTATGAACATCAGGCCGTTCTGGCCTGGGCTGGCTTTGCCGCCTTCTGGAGCTGCCTGATCGAGCCGGGCGGGACGGCGCGCGAACAGTTTCGCATTCTTGGACTCTTTACAGTCTGCGGCGCGATCCTCGGGGGCGTGACCTCCCTGATTGCGGTTTACCCGCTCTGGGGGGTGCTGCCCTGGCTGGTTGTAACCGGCCTGATGGTGGGAATGTCCCGGGCGCTGACACCGTCTCTGGCGTTGCTCTGTGCGTTGCTGGGCTGTGTCATGCTTGCGGGCACGGGCTTTCCGGCACAGACCCTTCAGGACGCTGGCGTGATCGCCTTGGCGTTTGGAGGAGGCGGCCTCTGGGCTGCATTCCTGTGTCTCGTTGTCTGGCCGCAGCATCCCTATGCTCCCGCACGTCGGGCCGTAGGAGCCTGTTACCGGCTGCTTTCGGTCATGGCAGGGGAAATTGCGGCCGGACGGCTTCAGGAAACCGTTCATCGGCAGAATGTGCGTGCGGCGATTGAGCGTGCCCGTGGGATGGCGCTTCAGATTGATGCCGGGCATGCGAGTTATGGTATGCGCGGGCGCCTGATTGCCTCGCTCGCCGGGGCTGAACGCCTGTTTACGGCGATGCTGGCCGTGGAGCACCTTGTCGAGACACGGGGGCTGGATTTCGAGGCGCGGGGTACGCTGGCCGCCTTTTCCTCTCTCTGCCAGCACGCGAGCGATGCGGCCCTTGAGCCCATGCCGGATCTTGAACATCTCGCCGCAGAAGGGCTGGCACTTGCGGGGAGTATTCCTGCAACGGCCGGGCCGGTTGGCGAGCTCGTGGCGACCAGTGCCCGGACGCTGGGAACGCTGGCCGAGGGGCTGGCTCAGAAGGCGCGTCTGCCGTTCGATGGAGATCTGCCACGTCATGTGGCGCGCCTGACACCGACGATCTGGCAACATGCGCTGCGCCTCGTGGTCGGGCTTTTGGCCACCTATATGACGAGCTGGTGGCTGGAGCTGGATTTCGGCTTCTGGGCGCTGGTGGCGCTGTTGCTGGTGGTCCAGCCTTCCGGGCAGACGACGCTGGTGCGGGCCCTTGAGCGCGTGCTCGGGACGCTCGGTGGTGGTGTCCTTGCACTGTTGTTGACGCCGTTCCTGCCGGGATCGGCGCAAATGCTGGTTGCCGTGGCGGCCTTCGTGATTGGCGCGATTGCCATGCGTGCGGTCAATTACACGATGCTGGTGGTGTTCATCAGCGCTCAGTTCATCGTTGTGACCGAAATGCTCATGCCCTCGCAGGGCGTGGCCTGGATGCGGATGCTCGACAATACGCTCGGTAGTGTCATCGGGCTCCTGTGTGCTTTCACGGTCTGTCCGCAGCGGCGGGGGCAGGACATGGACGACCTGTTGCAGACGGCCGTGGTCGGCAATCTGCGCTATGTGGCGGCTGTGCTCAAACGGGAAGATCCCGTTATGACGGATCGCGTCCAGCGTCAGGCCGGAATTGATACGACACGGGCGGAATTCGCCAGAGGCTCATTGCCTGTTCTGGGTGGAGTTTCGGCTGTGGGGGAACGCGCAACGCAGGCTCATGCGCTGCTGCGGGCGCTGCGCCGTCTGAGCGGAGAGGCGACACTGCTGCGGTTTGATATTTCAGCAGGGCTATGCGAAGGCGATGTGCAGGCCGGGGAGCGCTGGAGTGCTACGGCGAAGGCTCTGGAGGCAGGCGCTCCCTTCGACGATATTGCCCGGAAGGTCGAAAACGGCGATGTCATGGCCGAGATCGCAGCTCTGGAGCGTGCAGGCCGCAAAGCTGACTGATGCCGGAGGCGGTTGTATGCCTCCGGTTTTTTGTGCCCGTGAAGGGAGACGCTCAGCGACGTCCACCGGGGCCATGACCGTGACCGCCCGGACCACCGCCATGGTTGCCGCCGCCCATGCCTCCGGCGCCCGGCCCTCCGCCTCCCGGCCTTCCTGGTCCCGAACCGCCCCCGGGCCTTCCGCCGCCGGGTCCATTTCCGGGTCTACCCTGTCCGCCGGGACCATGACCGGGGCCTCCAGGTCCGGGGCGGAAACCGGGAGGCCGCCGCCCTGGTCCACGTCCGGGATAGGGGCCGACGCCATAACCCGGTCCCCATCCCCATCCGGGGCCCCACGTGCTGCCCCAGCCGCGGTTATAGGTGCTGCTGTAATAGCCCCCGCCGCCATAGTAGCTGCCGTATTGGCCGGGGCCGCCGTATTCATAGTCACTGCAGCCCGACAGAACTCCCAGAAGGCAGAGCGCTCCACCGAGGCGGAGGAGGGATTTTGTTGTCCAACGGGTCATTTCGCATCTCCTGCCGCGCTGGGATCATGCCATTCCATAACGCCGAAGACGGCGCCGCTCGGGTCGGCGAGGACGGCGATCATGCTGTTCTGATGATCGGGATGGGGCTGCACGAGAACACGTCCTCCGAGCTGCACGGCTTTTTCGGCGGTACTCCCGACGCTGTCTACCTGTACGAAGCCGATCCAGCGCGCGCTGGCATCCGGCGGCAGGCGGGCTGGCAGGGGGTTGACGGTCGCACGGGCGATGGACTGTGAATCCAGAATGTAGCGCTGGTGTGTGTCGGGAGGGGGCGCGTCTTCAACCTGATAACCGAAGAGCTTCTGGTAAAATCCGGCGCTGGTTGCGGGGGCGGGAGTCAGGATTGCATTCCAGATCCAGTCCCCCTGAACCGTGGCGTCCGTATCGTCCCGGTCACCATGAGGGGCGTGCAGCGCGGCAAAAAGTCCGCCCTGCGGGTCGGCGATGATGGCCTGTTCGCCGCGGCCCGGAACGATGGTCGGGCGATATAGCACTTTGCCGCCCCACTGTAGCGAGGCTTTGGCCACTGTCGGAACGTCGAGTGCCGAAATGAACGGAAGCCAGAGCGGCTGGGGCGGGTTTTCCGTATCGGGCAGGGGACGCTCGACCAGTCCGGCTACGACATGACCGTTGACCAGCGCCTCGGCGTAATGGCCGCGCGAGACGGGGCGATCCTGAAAGGTCCAGCCCAGCAGTGCGCCATAAAAAGCCTTGGCTTTGGCCAGGTCGGGCGTTGTGAGCTGTGTGTAGACGATCTTGCCGGGCAAGGTTTTTGAAATGGCTGCTGGCGTCTCAGCGGTGTCTGCCGTCTGGGCAAGCGCATCGGAAGCGAAGACTGTCAGGCCTAAGCCAAGGGTGAGGGCTGCCGACAGCGTGACGGCGGCCGTGCCGGCTCGGAAAGGGTGGGAAAAGGGCGGCAAAGGCGGCACTCCTTCTGTTCGGATCTGCACGGAGCGCCTTCGGGACGATCGGCAGGTCGGAAGGGGAACGTCCTGTGGCTCCCCGTAATAAGGGCATGACGTCTCATGTCCCATTCCGTTCCCGGAATGCAGCAAAAATGTGGCGCGGCCCTGGGGGGTCAGATCAGGGCGAGTTCGGCCAGTTCCTTGCGGAGCCGGGGTGGGAGATCAGCAATGCCGTCCTGACCGAGGCTGCTGCCCAGATCGGGCGGGGCGTCCTTGGGTTCCAGATAGCGCCAGCCCTGAAAGGGGCGCATTGGCCGCGGCTGCACAGGGATGATCTCGTCGGACACGACGATCAGCGTGCCCGTGCTGCCATCCGCGCGCTGGGCACTCTCCAGCCCGATGATGGGCTGGCGGCACAGGACCATGCCGTCCATCACGCGATACAGGGAACCGCCGTCCAGAATCTCCTCGGCCCGTTTGGGCATGGTGCGGGTCTGGACGGTGGCGTGGCCGTTGATGCGGTAGTGGTTCAGCCGTTCGCGCAGGACTTCGATGCTCGGGCAGCCGACGGCCAGTTTGATGATGTTCAGCATAGGTGTCGGATGCCCTCCTGCAAGCTCTTAGTGCGTGCCCATGGCGTTCTGGGACTGCGAGACGAACTCATTGATGAAGCGCGCCTTGTCGATGGACTGCACGATCTTCACCTTCCGCAGGCCCATGCCCTTCGGCGCCGTGGAATCCGGCCAGATATGGGCGTGACCGTAATCCATCCCGTGGTCGATATTGACGTCCATGATGGCCGTGACGGATGTCGTGATCAGTGTCGGATCAACGGCGATGGCCGACGTCAGTTCATCCCAGAGCGGCAGGGGCGCCTGATACTTTTTCAGATAGTCCGTGACGGCGTTGTGCTTCGTATCAATCCGGTCTGCGAGTTCGGGCGTCATCATGATGTCGTTCGAGACGTTGCCGACGCAGGTGATGGCGGCCCATGGTGCGGTCAGGGCAATGCGGGCGGCTTCGGGGTCCATGATCAGGTTAAAATCGGATGCAAAGTCGGCGTTGCCGGTGACGGACATCATGCTGGCATCGAGCAGGCCGCCCATGAAGACGAGCTGTTTGGCTGTCTCGGCGAAGGTCGGGTCGATCCGGATGGCGAGGGCGAGGTTTGTCAGCGGGCCGGCGGCGATGATCGTGACCTGATGCGGATGGGCGTGGACCTCGCGGATCAGGAACATGGCGGCTGGAAGCGCATCGGCGGCGGTATGGGGCGCGCCTTCGGGCAGTTTGCTGACGGGAGGCTGTGTGGCCGGGACGTGTTCGATGGAGCCGAGGCCACCCCATGCACCCTTCCAGGGAATGATTCCGAACTGCTGTTCGCGCAGTTTCGTCTCCGCGACCGTGTTGACCAGCGGCGTGGTGGCGCCATCGGCGACCGGGATCTGTGTCTGGCGGGCGATTTCCAGAAAGCGCAGGGCATGCGCCGTGCCCGCGTTCTCCCAGTCATCGCCGACGACGGAGGTCAGGCCGAGCAGCGTCACGCCCGGGCGGTTGAGCAGGGGAATGATGGACTGGATGTTGGAGCCGCCCGGACCGAGGAAGTCGTTGTCGAGCACGACGTAATTCGGAGCAGGAGCAGCCGTCGCAACGGAAAGCGGGGCGAGTACGGTGCAGGCAGCCAGAAGGGCAGAGAGAATGGATCGGCGCATGGTCTCTTCCAGATGGATTAAGACCGGATCATGCCCTCAAGTGACGAGGCGCGCCAGTATCGCTTCAAGACGAAGCCGTCCTTCGCCGGTCGCGCGCAGGATACCGCTGTCCCGTTCGAGGTAGTTTTCCTCGATGCAGGCTTCAAGTAGGGCAGGGTCCACACAATCCATAAGTGCGCGGCCCGTACGGGTGGCGAAGGCCGCCTCGTCGATGCCTTCAGACAGGCGCAGGCCCATCAGCAGGGCTTCGCGGCCTTTTTCTTCCGGCGTGAGCAGGGTTTCCTCGGTACTGCCGGAGCCGGTCTTTTCAACCCGGTCGGCCCAGGGTTCGGGCGCACGGTGACGGCGGGTGGCGTACAGTTCGCCGTCCAGAGTCAGGCGTCCATGAGCGCCGGGGCCGATGCCGATATAATCCGCATAGCGCCAGTAGGTCAGGTTATGGCGGCTTTCGGCGCCGGGGCGGGCGTAGTTCGAGACCTCATAGGGCAGCAGGCCGTGACGGGCGGCGATGTCGCCGGTCAGGTCATAGAGGCGGGCGGCGGTGTCTTCGTCGGGCAGGGTCAGTTCGCCGCGACGGTGCATGGCTTCGAACTTCGTGCCGGGCTCGATGGTGAGCTGGTACAGCGACAGGTGGTCGGCCACGAGGTCGAGCGCTGTGGTCAGCTCGTCCGTCCAGTCGGCGTCGCTCTGGCCCGGGCGGGCATAGATCAGGTCGAAGGAAATGCGTGGGAACAGGGTGCGGGCGGTTTCAAGGGCGCGGATGGCCTGTGTGGCGGAGTGTTCGCGGCCGAGCTTGTGCAGCGCATCGTCCCGCAGGCTCTGCACGCCGAGCGAGACGCGGTTGACCCCGGCCTGACGGAACGCCGCGAATTTTCCGGCCTCGACGCTGGTCGGATTGGCTTCGAGCGTGATTTCCAGATCGTCCTGTGCGTCGAATAGGCGGTGTGCGTCTTCGATCAGGGCCGCGACGGTTTCGGGAGCCATGAGCGAGGGGGTGCCACCGCCGAAAAAGATTGAACGCAGGGGGCGTCTGACGCCATCGCGGGTCAGGCGGGCGGCGTCATGGGCCAGTTCACGACGCAGGGCTGCGGCGAAGCGCTGCTGCGGGATCACGTCCCGGACATGGGAGTTGAAATCGCAGTAGGGGCATTTCGCCAGACAGAACGGCCAGTGAATGTAGAGGGAAAGCGGCTTGGCCAAAGGACGGGAGGTCAAATGGCGATCCGGACGCCGAATTCCACCACGCGGTCAGGCGGGATGCGCAGGAACTCGGTCGTGGAGGCCGCATTGCGCTGGAGCAGGAGGAAGATCCACATGCGCCAGAGCTGCATCTTCGGCACGCGGGAGCGGACGACGAGTTCATGGGACGTGAAATAGGATGCCTGAATGGCGTCGAACGCCACGCCGAGCGCGTTCAGTTCCAGCAGGGCGCGAGGCAGGTTGGGCATCTCCATGAAGCCGTAGCGGACGATGACGCGGTGAATGTTGGGGGCCAGTTCCTGAACGATGGCGCGGTGGCCGCGCTCGGCTTCCGGCTGGTCGAGGTTCTGGACCGTCACGAACAGGATATGGTCGTGCAGGACCTTGTTGTGCTTGAGGTTATGCAGCAGCGAGTTCGGCACGATGTCCGGATTGGCGGTCAGGAAGACGGCCAGACCGGGAACGCGGATCGTGCGCGACTGCGGCAGACGGGCGAGGAAGGAGCCCATCGGCATGGAATCCGCCTGCTGACGGGCAGCGATGAGGCTGCGTCCGCGCTTCCAGGTGGTCATGATGATGGTGCTGATGATGCCGATCGCCAGCGGGACCCATCCGCCATCGGGGATTTTGAGCACGTTCGCCGAGAAGAAAATGCTGTCCACGATGAAGAAAAAGCCGAAGACGATCGCAACCGTTGCGGTCTTCCATTTGAAGACGCGGCGGAACACGACCATCGCCAGTACGCAGGTGCACAGGAACGTTCCCGTCACGGCAATGCCGTAAGCCGCGGCAAGGGCCGATGACGTGCGGAACGACAGCACCAGAACCAGCGCGCCGAATGCCAGGATCCAGTTCAGGGAGGGCAGATAGATCTGCGCTTCTTCCGATGCGTTGGTGTGCATGATGCGGGTGCGGGGCAGGTAGCCGAGCTGGATGAGCTGGCGGCACAGCGAGAAGCTGCCCGAGATACCGGCTTGCGAGGCAATCACGGTTGCGAAGGTCGCAAGGATCAGCATCGGGATCTGTGCCCAGTGGGGCACCAGCAGATAGAACGGGTTGGACAGGGCATGCGGATTATGGATCAGCAGGGCGGCCTGTCCGAAATAGTTCAGTGTCAGCGACGGCAGGACGAAGAACAGCCAGGCCTTGCGGATCGGGGCGCGCCCGAAATGGCCCATATCGGCATAAAGCGCTTCCGCACCCGTGACGGACAGGACGACCGAACCGAGTGCGATGAACGATAGGTAGCCGTGCATGATGATGAATTCGAGCGCGAAGGTCGGCGACAGGGCGAGCAGGATATGGGGGTAGAGCAAGATCCCCTTGACGCCGAGAATGGCGAGAACCGCAAACCATGCGACCATGATCGGGCCAAAAGCCTTGCCGATCTTGCCGGTTCCTAGCACCTGAACCGAGAACAGGCCCACCAGCACGATCATCGCCAGCGGGATGATGATGTGGCTTGCCGAGGGCACGGCGGTTTCAATGCCTTCCACGGCCGAGAGCACTGAAATGGCCGGGGTGATGATGCTGTCGCCGAAGAACAGGCAGGTGCCCGCGATGCCCACGAGGCCGAACAGCCATCGGAAATGCTGCGACTTGCAGACGCGCTGGGCGAGGGACATGAGGGCGATGATGCCGCCTTCGCCATCATGATCGGCCCGCATGATGAGGATGACATATTTGATGGTGACGATGAGCATCAGCGCCCAGAACGTCAGGCTGGCAAGGCCCATGATTTCCCAGGGCTGTGCGGGGGCCTTGGGGGAGCTGACAATGCTGACGGAGGATTGCAGCGCATAGAGCGGGCTTGTGCCGATATCGCCGTAAACCACGCCCAGAACCGTGAGCAGCGCGCCCATGCCTGCGGGGCGCTTGTGGCTGGAGCCGTCGTTTTCGCCGCCGATTTCGTGGGTATGGCCGTCCGAACGGGCCTGCTCGATCGTCTGGACGATGTCGCCGGAGTCGTTGGGAATCCCTACGCCATGAGGAGAATTGGAGGCGCGGTCACCGTCATGTTCAGGCATTGCTGGTTCCATTTACGGGCGTCAGTAGAGTGCCGTCATCTCCTGTCGCAGCACTCGTCAAGCGCGCTCCACATCACGGCAACTTCCCCTCATGACAAGATTTCTGCGACGGACGCAAGCCGTGCGTCAGGATTGTGGCACGGGACGGCTTCCGAAAATGGCGCTTCCCACCCGGACGAGCGTCGCGTTTTCGGCAATGGCGGTTTCAAAATCGGCGGACATGCCCATCGAGAGCACCGGAAGTCCGTGGCGGTCGCCCGTTCTGCGCAGGAAGCGGAAATGGGATGCGGGATCTTCGTTCTCGGGGGGGATGCACATCAGGCCACGGATTTTCGGGCCGAATTTTTTAAGGGAGGTTTCGATGAACGCATCGGCTTCTTCGCGGGGAATACCGGATTTCTGCGGTTCGTCGCCGGTGTTGACCTGAACGAGAAGCTCGGGGAGGCGCCCGGCTTTCTGCGCGGCTTTTTCAATCGCGTCTGACAGGGACGGGCGGTCGAGGCTCTCGATCATGTCCGCGATCTGGCAGGCTTCGAGGGCCTTGTTGGTCTGAAGGCCGCCGATGATGTGTAGGCGCAGGTCCGGAAAATGGTTGCGAAGCTGCGGAAACTTGGAGGCGGCTTCCTGCACGCGGTTTTCGCCGAAAAGGCGCTGGCCGGCTTTCAGTGCGGCTTCGACGCTCTCGATCGGGTGGAACTTGCTGACGGCCACGAGAGAAACGTCCGCCTCCGGGCGCCCGGCCTTTTCGCAGGCCTGAGCGATACGATGACGGATGGCGGCGAGGTTTTGGGCAATAAGATCGGACATGTCGGGAGAAGACGCCATTGCGTCCGTGGCCGCAAGATGCGATTTCGGCAGGATGCGAGAGATCGATAGCCTGTCATGACCCAGCCCCCATCCAACAAGCCTCCCCGTAATCCGGCCTCCGGAACCCGGAACGGCGGCCCCCGCCGTTTGCAAGGGGGCCGTACGCCCGAGCGCCGTCCTGCCCCAGACCCGACGCGCGACCTTGCGTTCGATATCGTGTGCGGCGTGGTCGAACATCGCCGGATGCTGGAGACGACGCTGGATCGTGCGGGGCAGGGACTGGACCCGCGGGATCGCGCGTCGGCCCATCGTCTGGCGGCGACGACCCTGCGTCATCTCGGCAGCATGACCGAACTGCTGCAGCCGCTGCTGCGTCGTGAACCGCCCGAGCCTGTGCGTTGCGCGCTGCTGATGGGGGTGGCGCAGCTGCTGCATCTTGAAACGCCGCCTCATGCGGCTGTCGGCACGATCGTGGATCTTCTGCGCCGTCGCGGTCTGGCGCCGTTCGCGGGGCTCGCCAATGCCGTGCTGCGGCGTGTTTCGCGTGAGGGGCAGGAGCTGCTGGACGGTCTGGACGAGGACCGGCTGGATGTGCCGCCCTGGCTGTGGAGTGCCTGGGGCAAGCGGGCACGGGCGATTTCGCGCGGCCTGCATCGTGAGGCGCCGCTGGATCTGACGCTGCGTCCGGGAGCAGTCGCACCGGAGGGGGGCGAGGTGCTGCCGACAGGGTCCGTCCGCTATCCGGCCGGGACGCGGATCATGGCGCTGGAAGGGTTCGAGGACGGCGCGTTCTGGGCGCAGGATGTCGCGGCGACGATGCCGGTGAAGCTGATGGGAGACGTGGCAGGCAAAACCGTCGTGGATCTCTGCGCGGCTCCGGGCGGCAAGACGGCGCAGCTTGCGACGGCGGGTGCGCAGGTTGTGGCGGTTGAGCGTGAGGAAGCGCGGGCGAAGCGGCTTGAGGAAAATATCGCGCGGCTGAAGCTCTCGGCGAAGACGGTTATTGCGGATGCCGCGACATGGCGCCCGGACGCTCCGGTGGACATGGTTCTTCTGGATGCGCCCTGTTCCGCGACGGGCACGCTGCGTCGTCATCCTGATGTGTTGTGGATCAAACGCCCGCGGGACGTGACGGCGCTGGCGGAAGGTCAGGATGCGCTGATCGACGCCGCGCATGAAATGCTTAAACCGGGTGGCGTGCTGCTTTATGCCGTCTGCTCGCTTCAGGACGAAGAAGGTCCGGAGCGGATCAAGGCGGCGATTGCGCGCGGTGGCTGGAAGTTCGATCCGTTCTCGGAAGCGGAACTGGCCGATATGGCCGTTGCCCGGACATGGGACGGGATGTTCCGCACCCATCCGGGCCTTTGGAGCGAACTTGGCGGCATGGACGGCTTCTTTGCCGCGCGTCTGATCAAGGTCTGAGTCCGGTCGGCATCGGGAGTGTTTCCCGATGCCTGATGTGCTGCCTTCAGGGGGCAGGGTTGGAATGGACCTGATGGATGGCGTTGATCTTTTCTTCCAGCTCGGGCGTGATGATGACATCCGTCGCGCCGAGAAGGGTACGGAGCTGATCGACGCTGGTGGCGCCAATAATGTTGGACGTCACGAACGGGCGTGAGGTCACGAACGCGATCGCGAGCTGAATGGGGTCGATCCCTTCTTCGCGGGCCAGGGCGTGATAGGCCGTGATGGCATCGTCAACGCCGGGCTTCTGGTAGCGCTGGCCACGGTCAAACAGCGTGGTGCGGGCCCCGGCGGGGCGGGCGCCATTCAGATACTTCCCGGTCAGGTAGCCCTGTGCGAGTGGGGAATACGCCAGCAGTCCGACCTTTTCGTGCAGTGCCATTTCGGCAAGACCGATTTCGAAGGTCCGGTTAATCAGGTTATAGGCGTTCTGGATGGAGGCGACGCGCGGCAGGCCCGTACGGGAGGCTTCCAGGAATTTCGAAACGCCCCATGCGGTCTCGTTGGAGAGGCCGACATGGCGGATCTTGCCTTCGTTCACGAGATCGCCGAGCACGCCGAGTGTATCTTCGAATGGAACGGCAGAGTCTTCTGGCAGGTCGCGGAAGGTCGTGCCACCTTCGCCGAACAGACCCACCTTCCGGTCGGGCCAGTGGAGCTGGTAAAGGTCGATGTAATCGGTGCCGAGGCGGCGCAGGGAGCCTTCGAGCGCATAGCGGATCTGGCGCGGGGTGAGGCGTGCTTCTTCGCCATCGGGGCGGAACCACGGCATGGCCGTCCGTCCGACGACCTTGCTGGCGATGACGAGGCGGTCACGGCCGCCGCGTGCCTTCAGCCAGCTTCCGATAATGGTTTCCGTCGCGCCCTGTGTCTCGGCGCGGGGCGGGATGGAATAAAGTTCGGCGGTGTCGATGAAATTGATGCCGTGGTCCAGCGCCATGTCGAGCTGGGCGTGGCCCTCGGTTTCGGTGTTCTGCTGACCGAAGGTCATGGTGCCGAGGCAGATTTCGCTGACGGCAATGCCGGTGCGGCCAAGTTCACGCTGTTTCATGGAAAAGACCTGATCAGAAAAATAGGGAAGCCCCTAGCATGGACAGAGCCGGGCCATTGATCAAGGCGGGGCCGTCTTCACGCCCCGTTTATGGGGCCAGCGTGACGATGACGCGCAAGCCACCGGCGGTCCGGTTTTCAAGGCGGACATCTCCACCCTGACCGTGCAGGATGGTGCGGGCAATGGCGAGACCAAGGCCGGTTCCGCCCGTCTCCCGATTGCGGCTGCTCTCGATGCGGACGAAGGGTTCGAACACGCGGTCCAGCTCGTTTTCAGGCAGACCAGGACCATTGTCCTCGATCAGGATGCGGACCGCATTGCCTTTCTCGCCGGGGCGGGTGGCCGGAATGAGCGTGACATGCGCGTTCCCGCCATATTTCATGGCATTGAGGATCAGGTTGTTCAGGGCGCGTTTCAGCGCGACCGAACGGGCCTTGATGCGGACGGGTACGTTGGGCGGTTCGTAAAACAGGTCGTCCGCCTTGTCCGGCAGGCTTTCGGCAGCTTCGTCCATGATGGTCTGGAGCAGGGCGCGCAGGTCCAGCGTGACGATGGGCTCGGCAGAGGCGCTGTCGCGTCCGAAGGCCAGCGTGGCGGAGACCATGGCTTCCATCTCGTCCAGATCGGCGAGCACCTTGTTGCGCAGTTCGTCATCGTCGATGAATTCGGCGCGCAGCTTCAGGCGCGTGATGGGGGTACGCAGATCATGGCCGATGGCGGTCAGCATGAGCGTGCGGTCCGTCACGAAACGGCGGATGCGCGTGGCCATCGTGTTGAAGGCAATGGCCGCGCGCCGGATTTCGGAGGGACCGTTTTCGGGCAGGGCCGCTGTGTTGACATCCCGGCCCAGTGCTTCGGCGGCATTGGCGAGTGTGGTGACGGGTGCGATCAGGCGCCGTGTGGCCCAGACGATCATCGCACTGCCGGCAATGGACATGACGAGGAACGCGATCAGGAAGGTCGGCGATCCGAACGGGTTGGGCAGAGGGGTGACGAACCGGACGACGATCCAGCAGTCCCGGTCCGGCAGGAGGATCGAAGTGGAGTGGGTTCGCAGTTTCTGGCCGATCAGGACCTTGCGCGGATAAAGCGATGACGGCAGCAGCGCCCACCGCACGAAGGGCGGCATGTCGCGATGGTGCACGCTCCCTGGAAAGCGGGGGCCTCCTTCCATCGGGGGAGGCATATGGCTGTCCATCGGGCTCCCCATTGGACCTGCCATGGGGCCACCCGGAGGCGTACCGGGAGAGCCGGGGAGCATGTGGAAATCCGGCCCGTTCATGCCGGGTTCGGGAAAACCCGGTGGTCCCATGTGTGGGGGCATGTCCGCACCGGGATGGGGGCCGTTTTCGTCCATCATGCCGGGCTGGGGAAAGCCGTCGCGCGGATGGTGCAGGAAAGGGGAGGATACTTTCGGCGGGAGGGGAATTTCATGCCCCTCAATCAACGGGTCCGGCTGCTTGAGAAGCAGGACTGTGACGTTGGAGGGGATGTGCAGGTCTTCGATCGCATCGTGACGGTCAGCGGGGCTGGCTTCCGCGACCGTGCGGTAGATCGAAAAGACCTGCACCTGTTCTTCATGGACCTGGCTGCGCTCTTCCAGATCGAAGCGGTCCAGCGCATGGATGGCCAGTCCGGCGGCTTCCACGATGGCAAGCCCCACGATCAGCAGAAGGCTGGTGCGGGTGACGAGAGATCGCGGAAGGATGTGCATTACGGTCAGAGACGCTCGACTTCCGCCGCGAGGACATAGCCCCCGCCGCGCACCGTCTTGATGACCTGAGCGTTGCGGCCGTCATCTTCGAGCTTGCGACGCAGGCGGCTGACCGCGACGTCGATGGCGCGGTCGAATGGGCCCGCCTGACGGCCCCGCAGGAGTTCCAGCAGCATGTCGCGCGTCAGAACGCGGTTGGCGCGCTCAAGCAGGGCCATCAGCAGGTCGTACTCGCCCCCCGTGAGGGAGACTTCCGCACCGTCCGGGTTCAGCAGGCGACGGCGGACGGGATCGAGGCACCAGCCTGCGAAATGGATCTTGCGGGTATCGGCAACCTGCCGCTTGTCTTCGACATCGCTCGTCCGGCGCAGGACCGCGCGGATCCGGGCCAGAAGTTCGCGCGGGTTGAAGGGCTTGGCGACGTAATCATCCGCGCCGAATTCGAGGCCGATGATCCGGTCGGTCTCGTCGCTCATGGCGGTGAGCATGATGATGGGAACATTGTCCTGCGTGCGCAGCCAGCGCGCGACTTCAAGGCCACTCTCGCCGGGCAGCATCAGGTCCAGCACCACGAGCTGGTAATGGCCGTTGGCCCAGGCCTTGCGGGCTTCTCGGGCGTCACGGGCAGCCGTCACGCGGAAATGATTGCGCTCGAGGAACTGGCTCAGCAGTTCGCGGATTTCGCGGTCATCATCCACGACCAGAAGATGGGGCAGTGTTTCCGTGCTCATGACCAGGGGCCTTTCAGGAATGCTGTGACCGCGTTCGGACTGCTGGTGTCGCCCCGGACGAGGGGCGACACGGAGGCGAGGTCAGGCCAGCCAGGGCGGGACAGGCAGGTTTTTCGCACGCAGGAACTCCGGGTTGAACAGCTTGGACTGATATCGGGCACCACCGTCGCACAGAATTGTAACAATCGTATGTCCGGGTCCAAGGCGACGTGCGGTCCGGATTGCGGCAGCGACATTGATGCCGGATGAGCCGCCGACCGAGAGACCTTCGTTTGATGTCAGGGAGAAAATCTGCTCCAGCGCCTCGGCGTCAGGAATGCGTTCTGCGTCATCGGGGGCCGAGCCTTCCAGATTGGCGGTCACGCGGCCCTGACCGATTCCTTCGGTGATCGAATTTCCGGTGGCGGTAAGGTCGTTGGACTTCACCCAGCCGTAAAGGGCCGAGCCTTCCGGATCGGCGAGAACGACGCGCGGTGCGGCCTTTCCGGCTGCTGCAGCCTGATCGCGCAGGCCCAGCGCGATTCCGGCCAGCGTGCCACCCGTGCCGCAGGCACAGGTGAAGGCGTCGATTTTTCCGTCCGTCTGTTCCCAGATTTCGCGGGCCGTGGTGGCGCGGTGGCCTTCCCGGTTGGCGGTGTTGTCAAACTGGTTGGCCCAGAACCCGCCGATTTCTTCAGCGAGACGGCGCGAAACATGGACGTAATTGCCCGGATCGCGATAAGGCTTGGCGGGCACGAGCCGCAGATCCGCGCCGATCATGCGCAGGAAGTCCAGCTTCTCACGGCTCTGTGTTTCCGGCACGACGATCACGGCCTTGCAGCCCACCGCATGGGCGACCAGCGTCAGGCCGATTCCCGTATTGCCGGCCGTTCCCTCAACGACCGTGCCGCCGGGTTTCAGGGCGCCGCTTTTCAGGGCATCATTGATGATCGCAAGAGCGGCGCGGTCCTTGACGGAGCCGCCGGGATTCATGAATTCGGCCTTGCCGTAGATATTGCAGCCGGTTTCCTCGGAAGCGCGTTCAAGGCGGATGAGGGGCGTCCCCCCGATCGCGGCGGTCATACCCGGGGAGACGGTCTGCCATCCGATCGTGGCAGCCTGGCGGTTCGGAGAGAGGTCGGTCATACGGTAACTCCTGTGCTGGCCCGTGCTGGATGAATTATAGAACGCGTTTTGGAAGGATGAGAAAGAGCATGAAGGTTCTGACAGCAAGGCAGGCGTGGGACATGCTTGAAAAAAAGCATGCAACGGCCCCTGAAAACGACGCGCAGCCTGTTCTGGTGGATGTGCGCACCCCGCCGGAATGGATGCATGTGGGACTGCCCGACGCAGATGCAATGACCGCGCCGCTTCTGTGCGTGACCTGGCAGCCGGACCTTCAGCGCGAATTCCTTGAAGCCCTGCTCGAAGCCGTTCCCGACCAGCAGACGCCGCTTCTGTTCCTGTGCCGGTCGGGCGTACGCTCCCATCATGCCGCACTGCTGGCGGAAAATGCCGGCTATGCGGATGTCAGCAATATCGTGGACGGATTCGAAGACCAGCACGGACCCGGCAAGGGCTGGCGTTCCAGCGGCCTGCCGTCGGCTTACATGCCGCTGTCGGGTTCCTGATCCGCGTCGTAATGCACTTCCAGCACGGCGCACCAGGGATAGCGGCTGTCGTAGCTGTGCCCTGAACTGTCGGCGATCATGCCGTTGGCGTCCGTGGGAACATGGGTAAGGGCCACGGCATCATCCACGTTGCCACCGACAATGCTCAGCTCGTGTCCGAAAGGCTGAGCATTCTGGTTGGTGGCCGACACGATGCCGCAATGGGCTGGAAAGCCGTAGCTGGTCGGCAGCATGGAAAAGGTGACGGTCTTGCTCTTGCCGCGCCCGACGCAGATCAGATCGCCGAGTCTGGGGGCATAGATTCCGGGATCATGGGCCGTCACGCCGCTGGACTGCCCGCTGGCGGCGGCGTTGATATAGGTCGAGTGATTGGGAGAGTATGGAAAACGCCCATTGGCGCCCGCGATGCGCATTACATACGAGATGAATGCAGCGGACCAGGCATAATGGCCGTCATGCGCGATCTCGAAGCGGGTCCCCTGGGAATCCGTCTTGCCCGTCCAGCCGACTTCCGTCTCATACGGGTCCTGTCCGATCCACCAGTACTCGCCGATCCGCTGCCAAAGGCCCGGAAGCCGTTCGGGCTTCAGCGCCGCATCTGTGGGTTCGGGACGATCTTCGGGGTTGTCGTCCGAGACGGGGGAGCCGAACATCCGCCATTCGCGCAGGGCGATGGCCGCGACATCCTGCCGGTTGAACGGCTCGAAATTGCGGGTGGCGAAGTCCGGAACATGGACGTCGTAACCTGCCGGACCAGTGGTTCCGTTCGCATACTGGGCGTTCGGCGTGCGGGCCGGATACGGGCTGACACTCTGCTGGCTGGAACATGCAGCCAGTGCGAGCAGGGCGGCCGTAGCGGCTGCTCGCCTGAAAAGATGCGAATCTGGCACTGTTATCCTCGTGTACCCATCATGACTTCAACTTGAACGGCATGTGACACAGAGCGTCAAGGACGGGTGCGGGCTGATGGAGAGGCCACGGCCTGCAAGGAACGCCCGAACGATCCGAAACCATAGCGGAGCGCAGGCCTTGCAGGGGTGTGCAGACTTCACGGACTGTCTGGAAATAGCGACCGCAGTCCGATTTCGCTGGCCTCGCAGCGGCCGCGCTCTGTGATGAGACCCGTCACGAGGCGGGCTGGCGTGACGTCGAAGGCCGGGTTTGCGGCCGGACTGCCGAGGGGCGCGATGCGGACGCGGCTGGCGTCTCCCCGGCTGTCGAGGCCTGTCATGAACAGCACTTCGTCGGCGCTGCGCTCTTCAATCGGGATTTCCTTCACGCCGTCACGCACACGCCAGTCGATCGTCGAGGACGGCAGCGCCACCCAGAACGGCACGTTGTTGTCATGCGCGGCAAGGGCCTTGAGATAGGTGCCGATCTTGTTGGCCACGTCACCCTGCGCCGTGACGCGGTCCGTGCCGACGATGACCATATCCACCCGTCCGGTCTGCATGTAATGGCCGCCCGCGTTGTCTGCGATGACAGTGTGCGGCACGCCGTGGCTGCCAAGTTCCCATGCCGTCAGTAGACTGCCCTGATTGCGGGGGCGCGTTTCGTCCACCCACACATGGACCGGAATGCCTTCGTCATGCGCCATATAGATCGGGGCGAGGGCCGTGCCCCAGTCGACGGTGGCGATCCAGCCCGCGTTGCAGTGCGTCAGCAGGTTCACCTGCCCCTGACGGCCCTTGCGTTCCCAGATCTCGCGGATCAGTTCCAGACCGTGACGGCCGATGGATTCGTTGACCTGCACGTCTTCGTCGCAGATTGCATCGGCTTCGGCATAGCCCGCGGTGACACGCGCGGCTTCCGGAACAGCCTTGAGGTGTTTGACCATACGCTCGATGGCCCAGCGCAGGTTGATGGCGGTCGGGCGCGTGGCGACGAGGAAAGCTGCGGCCTTGTCCAGAGCATCGTCGGAAGCATCGTCCTGAAGGGCGAATACCAGACCATAGGCTGCAACAGCCCCGATCAGCGGCGCCCCGCGCACCTGCATGGACGTAATGGCTTCAGCCACACCGCCGACGTCCCGGAGTTCCAGAAGCTCCACGTTCCAGGGAAAGCGGGTCTGGTCGAAAATCCGGATGCTGCTGGCATCATCGGAAGGGCGCCAGAGGCTGCGATAGGAAATGCCGTTGATTTTCAAGGGAGCGCTCCTCGGAATGCCGGAAAGACGGGGCTGCAGCCGGGGTGCGGGACGCCCCCATGCTGATGGAACCTGTGGTTCCTGCATGTGCGTGATCTGCGGGCCTGACTCAAGCCCCTGCGCGTGAAACTTTCATGCACAGGGGGCAGGGGGGCTGAAGACGCAGGATTTTCAGCGCTGGACGGCGTCGAGGATGACTTTTGCACCAGTGGTCCACGGAACAGGTTTGAACTCGCTCCGCACCTTCTGGGTCCACGCAGCCAGATCTTCCGGATTGTCGATAACCTGACGGATCAGGGCATAGGCCTCGCTGAGGTTTCGGGGATTGAAGTAGCGCCCCAGTGCTCCGCCTGCTTCAGGGATGGAGGTCGTGTTGGAGGCGATGCAGGGGCGGCCCATGGCCAGACCTTCCGTCACCGGAAGGCCCCAGCCCTCGAAGAAGGACGGGAAGACCGAGAAGCTGCAATCGGAATAGAGGCGTCGCAGTTCGGCATCGGACGGATTCTGGATGAAGCGGATCTTGCCATCCAGCCATTTCGTATTCTCAAGCTGCTGCATGAGATCGGAAACCAGCCAGCCCGGACGTCCGGCGAACACGAGGGTCGGCACCTGCTCGGCGGGCATGTCTTCCAGCATCTGCCGCCAGATGCGGAAGAGGAGCATGTGGTTCTTGCGCGCCTCGATCGTGGAGACGAACAGGACATAGGGCTCACTCACCAGGCGTTCGGCAGGCATGGCGGTTTCCGCCAGTCCGAACTCAGTTCCCATGGGAACGTGCTGGACCGTGATGCCCGTTCCGATGCCTTCTTCCGCGAGATAGGACTGGACGTCCTGAGCCGTGGCACGGCTGTTGGCGAAGATCATGTCCGCCAAAGGCAGCACGGCATGATGCCAGGCCCGGAATGTCGTGATGACGCCGATATGGCACCATTCCGGGCAACGGATGGGAGCCAGATCATGCATCAAAAGCCCGAACGAGACCCGCAGTTCATCGCGCAGCCATCGGACCGTCTGGACATAATTCCCGTGATGCCACGGTGAGCCCAGCGTCAGGAAGACATCGCCGGCCTCCACGGCTTGCGTCAGAGGCGTTCCCTCGGCGTGCTGCGCGACGTCGGTGCTCGACTGCTGACGTCGGCGGCGCAGAGCCGCCTTGCCTCCGCTGACTGCCAGTCGTCCCAGCCCGGCCCACAGGCTCGCCAGCCCACCCAGAACCTGCGCTTCCGTTTGCAGGATGCCGGTTAATGCCTGACGGTGTGTTTCGTTTTCGGCGAACTGCATGGCGGAAAACAGCGGCGCGGAGGCTTTTGCGGCTTTGGCGCCGCTGTCTTTCATAACTTGCCGTAGCAGCGTGTCGACTACCGACCAGTCAATGGTGCGGAAATCGCGCGGGTCGTGTTTGTTCGCCCCGCGGCGTACGAACTGGACGTTGTGGCCGTGTAGGGTCCGCAGGCCCGCGCAGAGCTCGAACACCACACGCTGAATGCCGCTCGGACGGCCATGATGCACGAGGTGGAACAGCAGGTCGTCGACGTCGATCCAAAGGGTCATGACGTTCTCCCGTCCACATACGCGGCGTGACAGGCGTCCAGAATGGCGTCAGCAGTATGTTCCCACGGGGTGGGTTTGAACTGCGTCCGGACCTGCTCCTGCCATTTCGTCAGGCCTTCGCGGTCTTCGATCGTTTCACGGACGACGCGATAGGCATCGTCGGTGTTTTCCGGATCGAAATAGCGCGACAGCGGGCCGCCCGCTTCTGGAATGGAGGTTGCGTTCGACGCCACGCAGGGACGCCCGTTGATCAGGCTTTCCGTCACCGGAAGGCCCCATCCTTCAAACAGGGAGGGAAACAGCGTGAACATGCAGCCATCATACAGATGCGCCAGTTCGTCATCCGACGGGTCCCGCAGGAGGCGGATCTTGCCGCGTAGCCAGTCGGTGTTTTCAAGCTGTTGCATGAGGTCGGAGACGAGCCAGCCGACCCGACCTGCAAAAACGAGTGTCGGCACCTGTTCGGGAGGCAGGTCAGCGACCAGACGACGCCAGACACGAAACGCCAGAATGTGGTTCTTGCGCGCCTCGATCGTGGAGACGAACAGGACATAGCTTTCCGGCGCAGGCAGCCCCTTTGGCCGCTCCCCTGTTACCTTGCGAGGTGGCCCGAAGCCGCTGCCGATTGGAACGGTCTGTACGGGCGCCAGCAGCTTCAGGCGGTGCTTACGGGTGTAGTCATCAATGGTTTTCGCTGTGGCGTGGCTGATAGCAAGAAGGCGTCCGCACTGTGGCAGAGTGGTATCCAGCCAGTGTCGGAAATCACGGATCAGGGACAGTGCGCACCATTCCGGCCGGATGGCGGGAATGAGATCGGACAGCAAGAGGACAGGCTGGATGCCGTAAGCCTTGCGCATCCGGGCCAGCCGTTCGCCGAAGTCGGGTTCCGACCATGCCGCACCGAGGATCAGGAAGATATCGCCGGGCTTTGGCTGATGGGCTGTAGAGGATACTGCCTGAGGCTGCACCACAGCCGCCGTCCGTGCCGCTCCTGTTTCCGAACTGCGGGTCAGCTGCTTTTGTACGAAACGGCGCAGCAGACGCAGGACGCGCAACTGGTTGACAGCTATCGTCAGCAGTGGGCGTGCCAGCTCGGGTGGCAGGCTCTCGATGCGCCTGATGACGGTATGACGCAGCTTCCGAACAAAGGCCCGGGGTGTCGTCCGTGATTGGGGTGCCGGGCGGCTGATCTGTTCGACTTTTTCATCGGCGCGGACGGCAAAAAGGTTTTCCAGATCATCAAAGGAGACCGTGGAGAAAAGCTGCGTTTTATCCTGCCCGCGTCGGATCAGTGAAATATTGCCGATGCCTGGTTTGGTCGCGGCCTGTTTGCGGATGACATGCAGGATTTCGTAGACAAGCCGCTGAATTCCGCTGGGGCGCGAGTTGTTTTCGAAATACTGGAAAATGTCTTCGACGTCGATCCAGATGGTATAATCTGCTTGCATATGTCCGGACTAGCTTTGGGGCGGCCGACAAGGACGCCGGTCTGTCAAACGATATTCGTGTTAAAGTTTAGGTAAGCACCGGTGGATGGGCAAGGGCATTGGGAAAAGGCAGAGGCTTTGTCCCGCAGGATTGATTGGGTCATGGGAGAGTTCTGCTGTGCACAGCGTTACGGTTCATCAGTGCGTCATTCTGCTTGAAGACCCTGTATCAGGTGCGCTGCCCCTTTCGCTCACTCTCTGTGGAAACAGGCCGTTTCTCGCCTGGGTCATGCGGGAAATGCAGCGCTTCGGTGTCGAGGAGTTTGTGGTCCTGACTGCGCATGGATCTGTGGACATTCTGACCTCCATTGAGAATCTCGGATCTTTTCTCCCCAAACCTGCAACAACGGTCACAAGCGTTATACCGCCCGGAATGGGAACCGGAGGGGCTCTCCGTCATGTCCGGTCATGTCTGCATGAGAGGTTTTTTCTCTGCCCTGCGAACACGCTGTTCTCCTGCAATCTGGCACACTTTCTGAAAGTCGCCCGGAATGGACACTGGATGCTGTTGCGTTCTGCTGCTTCGCGGGACCAACAGACAGAAATCCTTTTGGGCGAAGAGGGATCTGTGTCGTTTCACCAGAGCCCTGGAACTGCGGGCCAGTCTGCACAGTTCAGCACTGGACTGTGTCTTTTCGATGCCGCGATTTGTGAAATCCTGACGGAAACCTGCTCTCTTGAGCGGGATGTGCTTCCGAAACTGGCGAAAAACGGGACTCTCCGGGGGGTTTCACTGGCAGGAGATTTCTATAGCTCTGCCAGTGACAGCGGATTGGAAAAAATCCTAGAGGAGATGTCGCTGCGGTTGCGTCGTGCTGCTGTTTTCCTTGATCGCGACGGTGTCATTAACCAGGACTTCGGGTGGGTAGGAACGCGAGAGCGCTTCGAATGGGAACCGGGTGCCCGCGAAGCCGTGGCCCGGATGACTGATAACGGTCATCACGTTTTTATCGTGACCAATCAATCCGGGATTGCGCGCGGATTTTATTCTGAAAGCGACCTAGAGACACTTATGGACTGGGTCATCGATAGTATTCGCGAATACGGCGGTACCGTGGATGACTGGCGGTACTGTCCCATGCATCCTGATGCCCGGATCGCGCGATATCGCGGACACAGCGCCGACCGTAAACCGGGGGCCGGCATGCTTCTCGACCTGTTACAACGATGGGAACTGGATCCTGCGCGCTGCGTCCTGTTTGGAGACCAGCCGACTGACATGCAGGCTGCACAAGCAGCAGGAGTGCAGGGGATCATGGTTGGCCCTGACAGTCTGGCCGTTCTTGTCCCGGAAGAGGGCGTGTCATTGTATGAAAGCGGGGGTCTGGAAAGCGCTCGACAGGCTGCGATATGATAGTTACAATTTGTATCAAATAGTCTGAATGGAAAGATGATGGCGTCTTACAGGAACACGGAGACATCCCTGCCTCGCATTTCCTCTAAGCTTCAGCAGTCCGGAGGATGCGATCTTGCGGAAAAAAGTTCTCTGAGCGCAGTTGAGAAATATCGTCTGTTACGTGAGACACGTCGTATCGTCAGACGGGAGCGTCTGGCTGAGACACGCAAACCTGAAAGAGGTCAGGACAGATGATCTCTGGAAATTCTGGCGCTTTGCCGGGGTAGGGCCGTCGTATCGGTCATGCCCGGACAGGCTGATAGATCTGCCAGAGGGGCAGGGCGCCCCATCAGGAAGCCCTGTGCCGTCGTGCAGGACGTATGGCGCAGCATGTCGAGTTGTGCAGCCGTTTCCACGCCTTCGGCGATCACTTCCATCGACATGGCATGTCCCAGTGTCATGATGGCGCTGACGATGCTCTGGGCCTGTGGATCGTTCAACATGTCCCGGATGAAGGAGCGGTCAATCTTGATCCGGTCAAAGGGAAAGCTGCGCAAATAGTTGAGGCTTGAGAACCCGATACCGAAGTCGTCCATGACAATCTTGACGCCCAGAGCGCGGATCTTGCCCATGGTTTCCAGATTACGCTGTACGGCGTCCAGAAATATGCTCTCCGTCAGTTCGAGTTCGAGCCTTTCAGCAGCGAGCCCTGTCTGAAAAAGGGTCTGGATGACCGCGGCATACATGTCGTCATGCGCGAACTGGACGGCAGAAATGTTGACTGCGATCCTGATATGCGGCGGCAGTCTGCTCGCCTGGGCACAGGCTTCCAGAAGCACCCACCGGCCGATCGGGACAATCAGATTGCAGTCTTCAGCAACCGGAATGAACTCGTTCGGCGCGATCACGCCTCTTACGGGATGCTGCCAGCGCAACAGGGCTTCAACACATTCGACCCTGTTCGTCTTCAGGCAGATCAGGGGCTGGAATTCTAGAAAAAATTCGTTTGATTCAAGAGCCCGGTGCAGGTCGTGTTCCATCTCGCAGCGATGCTGGACATCGGCCTGCATAACCGGATTGAAGCTGATCCAGTCCGGAGACTGAAGGCGCCGGGCTTCACTCAGGGCGAGTTCGGCATAATGACACGCTGTCTCGAAGCGGTAGGTATCGAACGGCAGAAGGCAGCAGCCGATACTGGCTGTTATGTGAATTCTGTGTCCATCCACCGGAAGGGTGGTGTGAAAGACATCCCGCATAATCTGGGCCCAGCGCGTGGCCTGAGCCGGATGTTCGTAGGGAAAAGGGCAGAAAATCCCGAACTCGTCTCCGCCGAACCGTGAGACGATGCAGTCCTCGGTCAGAAATGTCTGAAGCCGTTGCCCGATCGCGCTGAGAAGGTCATTGGCAATTCTGGTGCCGTAACGCTCGTTGATGGTGCGGAAGCGGTTGATGTTGACGTGCAGAAGAATGCCTGCAGGTTGCGGCACCGTATTGTTGTTGAAGAAGCCTTCCAGCTGCTTTTCAAATTCCTGCTTGCTGCACAGATTCGTAGCGGATTCAGGAGGCGGAAAGGCGGTGGCAGCGGAGATGGGTGTGAGGAATGTGACGGCCAGCGCCAGGCAGTCCTTGTCGTTCCGGCGAAGGGGAGCCAGTCGGAACTGGACGGGAACGGCTCCGTCCTGCAGGGTCATGAGTTGTCCGGAATGATACTGATTGTCCGGCGCGACTTTCAGGGCTGCGGGAAGAAGATTTTCGAGTAAGAGGGAATTCTGGAGATCGGTCCCGAGGCAGGAAAGGAGAGGCCTGTTGGCCTCAATGATCCGGTCCTGATACAGAATGGCCAGTCCTTCGCTGGAGGCGTCGGCGAGATGGTGAATGGGAAAGAGTGTCGCGATGTTTTCCCGGGACGCAGTCTTCGAAAGGCATATGTCCGCGCACGGGCGTTCTCCTTCCTGACCTGTTCTCTGGGAAATACGCACAATCATTTCCATCCTTTAATCTCGAGGTAAGATGCCTCGGCTTCTGTTAAGAAACTGGAAATGTCGAACAGTCAGGAATCGCTCAAACTGCAACAAAATGTTGCTGAGAACGAATATGACACGATTCATGCGCGGATTCTGACCATCCTGCCGCCCCGCGAGCGTTACGAAGCGGGCCATGCGGGGGCAATCTCCCTGTTGGTCAGCCGGCTCGCCAGCGCCGGGGACCATGTGGCGGGCAACGGAGCGGTAGGCGTGCCTCTGTCTGGCGGGCAATATCGGCCGTTAGTCCTGCCGCGGGTTCCTCTGCCGCACGCCTGGCGTCTGCGGCTGGCGTGCGTGGCCATGATGCGGTCGTACCAGCCGGCTTTGACGGAAATTCATAATCGGCCCGATCTGGCACGTTTTCTGGCACGGTTCGGGCCGGTCCGTCTGGTTCTGCATAATGATCCCTGCGGGATGCGAGGTGCACGGTCGGTCCGACAGCGTGAGGCTCTGGCGCGGCATGTACTGGTTTGTGGCGTTTCGGACTGGGTCATCCAGCGTTTCAGGGAAGGCTGCGGTCCGATCCGGACTGAAGTGCAGCCTAACTGCCTTGATCTGTCCGTACTCCCGGTTTCGCGAGACCGGGAGAAGACAGTCCTGTTTGCCGGGCGGGTTGTGGCGGACAAGGGCGTGGATGCGTTCGTGCGCGCCTGGGGGCACATCCGGGCGTCTCATCCGGAATGGCAGGCTGTTATCATGGGGGCGGATCGGTTCGGGCCAGACTCTCCGGAAACGCCTTATCTGAAGCAGCTTCGGCCGCTGGCGGCAGCTGCCGGGGTCATGATGACAGGATACCGGCCCCATGACGCGGTTTTGGACGCAATGGCGGAGGCCGCGATTGTTGTGGTGCCGAGTCGCTGGCAGGAGCCATTCGGCATGACCGCGCTGGAAGCCATGGGGTGTGGCGCCGCGGTTGTGGCGTCGCCTGTGGGCGCGTTGTCTGATCTGGTCGGGGACGCGGCGCTTCTGGCGGCACCGGACGATCCAGGAGCGCTGGAGCAGGCCCTGAGCCGTCTGATGGACGATGACGGTCTGAGGGTAAGGCTGGGCGCAAAAGGGCGTGAGCGGGCGACCCTGTTTGATGTCGGGGCGGCCCGTTTTCGCGTGGAAGAACTGCGGCAGGCGGCGATTGTATTTGCCGGGCGCCTGCCGCGATCCTAAGAGCCTCAGTCCCGCTGGGGCGGGGCCATGAAGGTCGGGTCGATGGCGTTCGGCACGTGGCGTGCCAGAATGTCGTCCACGGCTTTCTTTTCCTCGTCCGTCAGGGTCCAGCCGAAGACATCCTTCACCCCTGAGACCTGTTCGGGCTTGCGGGCACCCCACAGGGCGATGACCGGACCCTGATCGAGAACCCAGCGGACGGCGAAGGCCATGGTGGATTTGCCACGCTTCTCGGCGAGCTTTTTGAACTCTTCGACGGCTGCAAGATAGCTCTCGAAGTTCGGCTTCTGGAACTTCGGATCGTTCGAGCGCAGATCGTCCTTGGGGAAGGTCGTGTCCTGGCTCATCTTGCCGGTCAGCAAGCCGCGACACAGGGCGCCGTAAGCCAGAATGACGGCATTGTGCTTTTCGGCGTAGGGAAGGATGTCCTTTTCGATCGTGCGTTCGAACAGGTTCAGCGGCGGCTGGATCGTGGCGATCGGGGCGACTTCGCGGAAAATGTCCATCTGTTCGGGCGAGAAATTGCTGACGCCGAGGGCGCGGATCTTGCCTTCCTGATGGAGCTTCTGGAGTTCACGGGCGCTCTCGTCGATGGGGGTCTTGTCGTCGGGCCAGTGGATCTGTTCGAGGTCGATCGTCTCTACCCGCAGACGACGCAGCGAGTCCTCGACTTCCCTGCGGATACGGGCCGGGCGGGAGTCCCGGAGAACCTTCATGTTCTTTTCGTCTTCACCGACCCAGTGCAGGCCGAGCTTGGTGGCAATGTGGGCTTTATTCGGTTTTTCGGCGAGGGCGCGGCCGACGATTTCTTCGGAATGGCCGAAGCCATAGACCGGGGCGGTGTCGATCAGGTTGATACCTTCGTCGAGGGCCGCGTGAATGGTGCGGACGCCATTGTCATCGTCCGGCCCGCCCCACATCCAGCCGCCGATGGCCCATGTGCCAAGTGCTACGCGGGAGAGGGGCGTGTCGATGCCGGGGATGAGGATGGTGTCGGATGCCATGATTGTCTCCACTGGAAATAGACAGTAACGAAAAAGCGCTTCGGACTGTAAGTGGTTGCATGCGAAGCGGAAACCTTCCATCCACTGAAGATGCGCTTCTCTCCTTCCACCGTGACCCGGATTGGCCGATGGGCCGCCCTGGTTCTGCCTCTGGCCCTGACGCATGTGCGCGTGGCAGGTGAGGCCGATCTTGATCTTCTAGCAGTTCTTCTGCTGCTCCATTCGTCCCTGACCGGGCGGCGGCAGGGCGGATGGGACTGGTTCCGCGAGCCATGGGTTGTCGCGACGTTCTGCTGGTGGGGCTGGCAGGTTCTGTGCACGCTGTGGGTGTCGCCGGGACATGGGGCGCTGGTTCAGGCGCTGCTGGCGATCCGTTTTCCACTTTCGGCCGCCGCGCTGGGCTGTTGGCTGCTCCGGGATGTGGTCTGGCGCAGGCGTGTGCTGTGGCTGACCTGTGCCTGTGGCGTTTATATTGCGGTGCAGATGCTGGTTCAGGCTGTGTTCGGGCGCAATCTTTTCGGGATTCCGCGCTTTCATGACGGAACGCTGACGGGCCCTTACGCACATCCCCGAGCTGCGGCGCCGCTGTCCCGGCTGGTTCTGCCGCTGCTGATGGTGGGCTGTGCGGTGGCGGAGGGGGCGCGGAGTCGTCTGAGGCGGACGCTCGGGCTGTGTGCCGCCACAATTCTGGCTGTCGGGATCATGGTACTGGCGGGGCAGCGGATGCCGCTTGTGCTCTCGCTTCTGGGGATCGGCGTATGTGCGGTGCTGTACCGACCCATGCGTCCTGCGGCGCTGGCGGCGGCGGCGATGTTGCCGGTTCTGGTACTGCTGGCGCGGCTGTTTTCGCCGGGCAGCTTCTTTCATCTCGTGACACTGGCGCACGAGCAACTCACGCATTTCGGCCAGTCGCCTTATGGGGAAATCTATACCCATGCGGTTGTCATGGCACAGGCGCATCCCTGGATCGGGCAGGGGTATGATGCCTACCGGCATTTCTGTTCGGATCCGTCCACCTTCCACGGGCTGTCAGGGCTGTCGGAGGCCGTACCGGCGAGAGGGTGGTTGGATCTGTGCGTGCAGCACCCTCACAACCATTATCTTCAGGCTCTGGTCAATGCCGGCGTGCCGGGACTTCTGTTGTTCGTGCTGATGATCGCAACATGGCTGAAGGCGATCTGGCCGGGTAGGGACGGGCGCGCGATTGCAATCGGTCTGTTTGCGGCGGTGCTGATTCAGGAATGGCCGATCGCCTCCACGTCGGATTTCCTGAACCTGCCGCTGAGTGGCTGGGGGTTCCTGCTTCTGGGGCTGGCCCTGGCCTATCGGCCGTCCCCGATACGGAACGGGTTTCAAGCGGGCGGGGTCCGGCCTATATCGTAAGGCAGATTACGGAGGCCTTATGTCCAGCACCCCTGATACCACCCGCGAGACTGCAGCGTCTGACCGGAGTGGCACCGTTCCCGTAACGGTCCTGACCGGCTTTCTCGGCGCCGGCAAGACGACGCTTCTCAATCATATCCTGACGGCCGAGCATGGCCGCAAATATGCGGTTGTCGTGAATGAATTCGGTGAACTCGGGATTGATAACGACCTCGTCGTGGATGCTGACGAGGAAGTGTTTGAAATGAACAACGGCTGTATCTGCTGCACGGTGCGCGGGGATCTGATCCGCATTCTGGGCAGTCTGCTGCGGCGTCGGAACCGGTTTGACGGCATCATCGTCGAGACGACCGGACTGGCCGATCCGGCTCCGGTCGCGCAGACCTTCTTCGTGGACGAGAACCTTCGCGAAAAGGCGCGTCTGGACGCGGTTGTGACGGTTGTGGACGCGTTCAATGTCATGGAGACGCTGGGCGAAAGCCCTGAGTCCGTAAACCAGATCGCGTTTGCCGATGTGATTGTGCTGAACAAGGTCGATCTGGCAGACGGAGAACGTCGCCGCGACATCGTGGCGCGTCTGCGCAAGATCAATGCCGTGGCGCAGATCCACGAGGCGCAGCATGGCGGCGTGAAGCTGACGGATATCCTTGATCGTGGCGGCTTCGACCTGGCGCGCGCGCTCAAGACGATGCCCGACTTTCTGGAAAACGAGCATCACTCCCACGAGGAAGGCATTACCAGCATTTCCCTGAGCATCAGGGAACCGATCGACCAGCCGCGTTTTCAGGCTTGGATTGGCGCGATTCTCCAGGAGCAGGGGGCGGACATTCTGCGGGCCAAGGGCATCCTGCACTTCAAGGGCGAGCAGAACCGCTTCGCGTTCCAAGCCGTGCATATGATGGCGGACGGAGACTTCATCGGTCCGTTCCGTGAGGGCGAGAGCCGGGATTCCCGTCTGGTGTTTATCGGGCGCAATCTGAACCGTCCGCAGCTTCGGCGCGGCTTTGAAAGCTGCATTGCAGGATGATGAGTGATCTTCTGGCGGACCGGGGTGCGGAGCGCCGGTTCGAGAGCCCGATTGTGCATGTGGTGTCCTCGCGCGATGGGCACAGCTTTGCGGCGCTGACGGTGGATGGGGAGCTTGTTCTCATTCCTCGGGACCGTCTGCGGGATGCGGAAAGCTGGACGGTCGTGACCGTGCATGATGGCGGGCTGTGTCTGGCGCAGGACTGTGCGGCGGATGTGTTTCTGACGGGCGGGGAGGACGGGAAGCTCGTCCGGACCTTTGCCGATGGACGAAGCGAAATTCTGCATGAGGGCCGTCGCTGGATCGACTGCGTGGCCAGCACGACGGACCATCTGGCGTTCTCGTCCGGCAAGCAGATCGAGGTCCGTGCGGCGGAAGGGCGGCAGACGCTCAAGGTTCTGGAACATCCCTCGACCGTGACCGGCATCGTGTTCGATACGAAGGGCAAGCGGATTGCGGCGTCACATTATAATGGTGTGTCGATGTGGTTCGTGCAGGCCAGGGTCGACAGCGTGCGGCCGTTTGAGTGGAAGGGCAGCCATATCGCGATTGCCATCCATCCGGGCGGGGAGGCGCTTGTGACGTCCATGCAGGAAAACGACCTGCATGGCTGGCGCCTGTCGGACGGGCACAACATGCGCATGAGCGGCTATCCGAAGCAGGTGAAGTCCATGGGCTTCACGCGTAACGGGCGCTGGCTGGCAACGGCCGGGGCGGATGCGATCGTATTGTGGCCGTTCACGGGCGGTGGCCCGATGGGCAAAGCGCCGGCTGAACTGGCGCGACTGCCAGGGCTTTTCGTCAGCGCGGTCTGTCCGAACCCGAAGGAAGATATCATCGCGGCGGGTTATGAGGACGGCACGGTCGTTCTGGCGGAAATCGGCGGCGGCGATCAACGCGTATTGCCGCTGTGTTCGGGACAGGACACCAAGCGCGGCAAGGTGACATCGCTGGGCTTTACGCCTCAGGGGGGCGCGCTGGCTTTCGGGACCGAAGACGGGGTTCTGGCTGCGATCGACCTCTCCAGCGGTAATTGAGCCACAGCTTGCTCCAGATGCAGGCCGATGCGGCGGGTCAATTGTTGCAGCGGCGAAAACACGCTATATCTGTCTGATGCAGGACAGGGATCCTGTTCAGGAGGCGTATCTGGAGACTGTGTCATCGTCTGCTGCGCCGCCGGGCAGAGCTGCCGGACCGGGCGCTTATGGAGATCTGGAAGCCTTTTCGGATCTCGATCTGGACGATCTTGCCATTGCTGCGGCGGCCTTGTGCCGCACCCCCATTGCGCTGGTCAGCATTCTGGACGGAGATCAGCTCTGGTTTTCCGCACGTGTCGGAACGGACCAGACGTATGGAGCGCTGGCGAATTCCGGATGTGCGGCCGTCATCGCACGAGGGGCTCCGGTGGTGATCCCCGATATGATGGCCGATCCCGAAACGCGAAAGAACAGTCTTGTCTGCGGAGGGCCGGGGCTCCGGTTCTATGCCGGGTATCCGCTGTTTACAGCCGAAAACGAGACTTTTGGAACGCTATGTGTCGTGGATCTGTACAGCCGTCCGCAGGGGTTGTCTGAGCGGGAAAATGACGGTCTGGCCGCTCTGGCCCGCCAGGCCATGCGCCTGATGGAACTGCGTCGGGAGACGATCGCCCAAGAGCGGCGTCTGGCCGCACAGCAGCTCCGCCGCAAGCGTGTCGCCCGAGAGGCCCGGCAGGCGGATGCGGAACGGCGGCACGCCCGCGAAAAATATGCTCTCCAGCAGGCCGCGGGCGCGGCAGGTGGCGTGGGTATTTATGAATACGATCTGGTCAGCGGGGATATCACGGTCTCTCCGGAAGTCTGTCGCATTATCGGTATGCCCGTCACCGAGATTGTGACGGCGCCGCAGTGGGCCCAGCGTGTGCATCAGGACGACAGGGTACATATTCCCCTTCTGTCAGAACTTCTGGACGGTTCGGCGCCGCTGAAACTGGACTACCGCATTATCCGGGATGATAACCGGCAGGAACGCTGGGTCCGGCGACAGGGCGTTCTGGACAGGGACGGGGCCGGACGTGCGATCCGGCTGATTGGAACGCTTCAGGATATCACCCCCGAAAAAAACGCGACCAGTCGTCTGACCACCCTGCTGGCGGTTGAGGACGCCCTGCGTGCCGCCACGACGCGCAGGCAGGCGCTGGCAGAGGCATGCGGCCTTCTGGGGCGCAGGCTTGAAGTCCAGCGTGTCGGGTTTGCGACCATTACGGTGCGTGATGAACTTTTCACCATTGATCATGGCTGGTGCAGCCCGGATGTGTCGCCGATTTCGGGTGATTTTCTGTTCCAGACGTTTCGCCGCACGTCCGATTTCCTGCGAAGTGGAGCCGTTCTCATTCTGGACGATCTCTCCAGCCCGTCCTGGATGCAGGAAGAGCAGGATGCCTGCCGTGCGTTGGAAGTGGAGGCACAGATCGTCGTGCCAAAAATGGATCATGGCGAGCTGACGGGATGTCTGTTCGTCCACAGTGCCACGCCGCGCGGCTGGACGCTGGATGAAGCGTCTTTCATCCGCACGACTGCCGACCGGATTTTTACGGCGCTGGACGAATGGGATACCGAAGCGCAGCAGGAAATCGTCAATCACGAGATCCTGCATCGCCTCAAGAACACGCTCAGCATCGTCCAGAGCCTTGCACATCAGGGGTTTCGGAACGTGGACGATCAGGGGCCGCTCAGGACGTTCACGTCCCGTCTGGTGGCCCTCAGCGCCGCGCATGATCTGCTGATGCGACGGAACTGGCAGTCTACCGATCTGGCCAGTCTGGTGTGTGGTGTGCTGACGCCGCTGGGCGTTGAAGACCGGGTCGAGGTATCGGGACCGTTTCTCAAACTTGGTCCCGATACGGCGACATCTTTTTCAATGGTGCTGCACGAACTGGCGACAAACGCCATGAAATATGGTGCGCTCAGCGTTCCGCAGGGGAAGGTGTCCCTGAACTGGACGATTACGGGCGCCGAGGCCGTCATGACGCTCACGTGGCGGGAGGCTGGCGGGCCGTCGGTTACACCGCCGGAGCGGACCGGATTTGGTGTGCGTCTTCTCAAGGCCGGACTGGGTCGGCACGGAAAAACGGAACTTCATTATGCGTCAACGGGTTTATGTGCGGACCTGACCGCCCCGACGCTGTCGCTCGCAACACTCTGAGACTGACCGGAGACCCGTGATTTTCATGCCCCAGGACCCTGACCCACGGCCTACGATCCTGATTGTCGAAGATATCGTCTTCATTCGCATGATGACGGAAGACTACTTCGAGACGGCCGGTTTCAGGATCCTGAGCGCGCGCTCGACGTCGGAGGCCATTGCGTTTCTGGAGACGGATCCGACGATCGGTTACCTGTTTGCCGACATTCATCTGCCTGATGGTGAGGACGGTCAGATACTGGCGGAAATCGCACGCAGGCGCTGGCCGCCCGTGAAAATCATCCTCACCTCCGCGGATATTCCCGCCGATCAGGTTCGGTTGCCGGTGCGCGGTCTGTTTGTTCCCAAACCCTACAGTCTCGACAAGGTGCGGAAGGCTTTCGAGAAGATGGCCTGATCAGGATTGCTGGCCGGAGGGGCGGTCCGTGTGCCCGAGGTCGCGTTCAGGGGCGATGATGTCCCGCACGCGCTGTTTCAGTTCCTTGGGACCGGGAAATCCTCCGTCGCGCTTGCGCTCCCAGACCAGCGTTTCGTTGACATGAATTTCAAAGCGGCCACCGGTGTCCGGGATCAGTGCGACTTCTCCCAGATCCTGACCGAATGTCGAAAGCAGTTCTTGGGCCATCCAGCCGGAACGGAGCAGCCAGTTGCACTGTGTGCAGTAGCGGATGGAGACGCGGGGAGCAGTGGACGTCATGAGGCGATCCTGTCGGGCTCTGGGATTTCAGGCAGTGACACTGTCATGAAGGCATCACGCGGAAAAGTCTTCGCGTCAGGGTCGCCCGACGTTAAGGGTACGGAGTGTTATTCTGTTCCAATGCTCTGACGGGATTTTCCGGCCCATGCGTTCTGCCCCTCGTTTGCCTGTTGCCTTGCTTGTATGTGCGACTGTCCTTTCGGCCTGTGCGCCCTCAGCGCGGCACAACGGAGCGTTGCCTGAAAGCGCAGCACCGGACGAGCGGCTCGTTCTGGCACCTCCGCCCGTGGCAGGGAGCGCAGCGCAGCTTGACGATGACCGGGTCTTTCGTGCCACGCGCGCCCTGAAGGATACAGCGCGCTGGCAATTGGCCCAGAGCGATGCGGATCTGGACCCGACGCATCTGGTCCGGGATTTCTCCTGTGCTGCCGGTTTTGATCTCGACCTTGCCCGGGCACCGCATCTCAGACGCGTTCTGGAGCGCATCCGCCAAGCTGTTGGACACCGGACATCCGAAGCCAAGACATACTGGCATCGCACGCGCCCCTTCGTGGGCACGAATCTGCCGATCTGCACGTCCCCTGATGGGCTCGGGCTGCATTCGTCCTATCCCTCAGGGCATACGACGGCGGGATATGGTATGGCGCTGCTTCTGGCACATCTGATGCCGGAGCACGCTACGGCGCTTCTCCAGCGCGGCCGCGTCTTCGGGGAGAGCCGGATTGTCTGTGGCGCACATTGGAAATCTGACGTTCAGGCGGGCTATCTGAATGCATCGTCCCTGATGGATGCGCTTCTGGCAAACCCGGAGCTTCAGGATGATCTGGCAGAGGCGCGTCGTGAACTTCTGGCGATGCAGGGGCATCCTGTGGCGCCCGATGCGGCGCGCTGCGCCATGGAACAGGAGGCTGCGACGCACTCCCTTTTGAGCGAGCCGTAAGAGAGGGAGGGCCGGCGCTTCTGAAAAATCAGGGCGCCGGTTTTTCCTTGTCAGAGGCGGGCGGCCTATGATGGGCACCGCGATCATTGGCCTCCATGAAGCGGTCGGCGAGGCAGCTGTAGAGCGAATGCGGGCAGATCATTTTTGATACGCCGAAGGCCAGAAAGGACGTGGCCAGCAGCGCAAGTGTAACCTGCTGGTTGTCGCACATTTCCATGACGATGATGGTTGCGGTCAGGGGGGACTGCGACATGCCGCAGAAATAAGCCACCGTGCCAAGCAGGACGACCGCGCCGGGTGTGGTATGCGGCAGGAACTGCTCCACCCAGCCGCCAATTCCCGCGCCGATGGCAAGGGAGGGGGCGAACATGCCGCCCGGTATGCCGGAGCAGTATGAGACGATCATCGCCAGATATTTGAGGATGAAGAACGAAGCGGGATAATGCTCGGTGCCGTTGAAAATGGCGCGGGCCTGATCGTAGCCCGTGCCATAGGTCGCGCCTTTGGAGAGAAGGCCGATCAGGGCCAGCACGAAGCCGCAGGATGCCGCAAAGGCGATGGGCCGCGTGGCGGCGAAGTGGCCCACGCGGCCGGGAATGCCGCGTGAGGCTTTAATGAGGATGGCCGAGAAGCTGCCTCCCGCAAGGCCACCCAGAATGCCGCAGGTCAGAACCGCGATCCAGGCAGTGCCAACCGGAACGTCCACATCCGCATGGCCGAAATACGTGTAGTTCCCGATCAGCGCGATGGCGGTGACGCCGGACAGGACGACAACCGTGAGTGTGCGGCCCGAGGTCTTCTGTTCGAAAGAGTGCGAAAGTTCCTCGATGGCGAACATGATTCCGGCGAGGGGCGTGTTGAAGGCGGCGGCCATGCCTGCTGCGCCGCCCGCAAGAATCATGCTGCGCCGCGCGGCGATGTTCGACTGTCCCAGCAGCCGCGAGAAGGCGTGCATGATGGACGCCCCGACCTGCACGCTCGGGCCTTCACGGCCGATGGACGCGCCGCAGATCAGGCCAAAGGACGTCAGCAGGATCTTGCCAAGTGAGGTCTTGAGAGACAGCACGCGATCCACGACCGCAACATTCTCGATATGCAGGGTTGCGATCGTCTGGGGGATGCCGGAGCCCTGTGCACCCTTGAAGATGGTCCGTGTGGCCCATGTAATAAGCGCCAGTCCGACCGGGGCCACGACCAGCATGGCCGCAGGGTGCCAAGCGATGATCTGATGGCGCACACCCGCCGCCCAGTCGCCCAGTCTCGCAAACAGCACAGCTACAGTACCGACCAGAACTGCGCCCAGCCAGTAGAGCGCCGTGCGGCGCCACTGGTTTGTCGTTACTTGTGCCGAACGCTTCAGATGCAGAATGCGGTCTTTGCGGCGCATGGCATGGGCAGAGGAACGTACGTCCGTGGCCGGAAGCTCTGCGGGAACAGCGGCAACGGGAGAAGGAGGCGGTGTATCGGCCAATATTCGGACGTCCGGGAAGGAGGGTCGGGCTGTGGAGGATACGCCCGGTTCAGGCCCGTGCGCTGATGATGTGCACCTGCCACCAACGCAGGAGGGGGGTCAAGGGTTCTCCGCCGATGAGGCGCGATGGATCGAATCCGTTCCGGGCTGTGTCATAAACCGCACAGTAGCGTCCGCTGTCCCCATGAAGTGAGTCTGTGGCTTCAGCTCAGGACAAGGGCGCCAGAATGTTTGGCCTTGTCTTCAGGCTCGACATGGATGTGGATGGAGGCACGGCCCAGTTCGGACCGGATGGCGGCCTCGATCTGGTCGCAGATTTCATGGGCGTCATGGACGGTCAGGGCGCTCGGCACCACGAGATGGAATTCCACGAAGGATAGGGCGCCGACCTTGCGGATGCGGAGGTCGTGGGCCTCCAGCGCGCCAGTGGCGCTGGCGGAAATCACGGCCTTGACCGCCTCCATCTGCTCGGGCGACGGCGCTTCGTCCATCAGGCCGGACAGGGAATGCTTCATCATGGAAAAACCGGCGCGCATGACGTTCAGCGCGACCAGTCCGGACAGAACGGCGTCGAGGCGGTCCCATTTGAGCAGCGGGATCAGGGAGACGCCGATCACGAGCGCCACGGTCGCCCATACATCCGAAACGACGTGTTCGCCCGCCGCCTGAAGCGCCTGTGAGGACTGTTTGCGGCCAACCGCGATCAGGATGCGGCCCCAGACGAGATTGACCAGCCCGGCCAGTGCGTTGAGGGCCACGCCGGAGAAGGGCGCGCGGATGGGTTCGGGATGGCGCCAGTCATGAACGGCGATGACCAGAATGCCGATGGCCGTCAGGACGACCAGAACGCCTTCGAGGACGGCGGACAGATATTCCGCTTTGCCGTGGCCGTAGGGATGGTTGTCGTCGGCCGGAAGGGCCGCGACGGACATGGCCCAGAGCGTTCCGACAGCCGCCACCACGTTCAGGATGGTCTCGATCGCGTCCGAAAGCAGGGCGCTGGAGCCCGAGACCGCATAGGCCGCGTATTTGATGGCAAGGACCACCACGCTCAGTGTGATGGAGGCCCGGGCGACCTTGATGCGGGTTGATGTCATGACGCGTCCTCAGCAGCAGGGCTGGTGCGTGTCGCAGACAGAGGGCTGTGTTTCAAGTTGGAAAGTGGGGTGGGCGATGTCAAACTGCGTCCGCAGCAGCGCGGCGGCGCTCGCGATGATCCGGTCCGGAGAAACGGGATGTGCAGGATCGCAGAGGAGATGAACGGTCAGGGCAGTCTCGGTCGTGCTCATGGCCCAGATATGCAGATGATGCAGACCGGACACGCCTTCGACGGACAGGAGGGCTGTCTGAACCGCCCCGGGGTCGATCCCCGCCGGGACCGCATCCAGCGCCAGATCCAGCGAATGGCGCAGCAGGGACCATGTGCCGGCGACGATGGACGCAGAGACGATCAGGCTCATGATCGGGTCGATGATCGTATAACCCGTAAACGAAATGAGCAGTCCGGCGATGACGACCGAAAACGCCATGACGGCATCCGCTGCCATGTGCAGGAAGGCGCCACGGATGTTGAGATCGTTCGAGGCGCCTTTCATGAACAGCAGGGCCGTGACGGTGTTGACGGCGATCCCGACCAGCGCGACCCAGCTGATGATCTCGCCCTGCACCATCTCGTGGGAGAACAGGCGCAGGACGGATTCCCAGACGATGCCGCCGGTCACCAACAGCAGGATCGTGGCGTTTGCAAGGGCCGAGAGGATCGTGGAGCGGCGCAGCCCGTAGGTGAAGCGTGCGCTGGAGGGACGGGTCGCCAGAACCTGCGCCAGCCATGCCCCCGCGAGACCCAATACGTCGGACAGGTTGTGTCCCGCATCGGCCAGCAGGGACATCGAATGGGCCCAGACGCCCCAAAGTGCTTCGCCTGCGACATAGGCCGCGTTCAGGGCGATGCCAATGGCGAAGGCCGCACCGAAACTTGCCGGAGCATGGACGTGCTGGTGGCCGAATCCGAAGCCATGACTGTGCCCGTCGCAATCCCCGTGGTCATGATCGTGGTGGTCATGGTCCGCGTGGTCGTGTCCTGCATGGTCATGCGGGGCGGCGTCATGATGGGCGTGATCGCAGGCGTGGTGGGGATCTGAAGTCATGGAAGCCAGTGCTGCAAGAATGAAGGCATGACCTTACCCCATGTGACGCGACCGTCCCATCTCTATATCCCCATGCGTGACGATATTGCCGAACGGCACGGGGCGTGGTGTCGTTACAGGGTGAAGACTGGCCGCAGCCCCTGGGACTGCGCCTATGAAGAAGGACAGGAAACGATGGCCGAAAAACGTATTCTCATCATCGCGGGTGATTTCGTTGAGGATTACGAAATCATGGTGCCGTTCCAGATGCTGCTTCTGGTCGGGCACAAGGTCGATGTGGTCTCGCCGGGCAAGAAGGCCGGGGAGCAGATCGCCACGGCGATCCATGACTTCGAAGGCCATCAGACCTACACCGAAAAGCGCGGCCATAATTTCACGCTGAACGCGACCTATGCCGGCGTGACGGCAGATTCTTACGACGCGCTGGTCATTCCGGGTGGACGTGCGCCGGAGCAGCTCGGCACCGATGAGAGTGTGCTGGATCTGGTCCGGGCGTTCGTCGAGAGCGGCAAGCCAGTGGCGGCCGTGTGTCACGGTCCGCAGCTTCTGGCGGCGGCAGGCGTCATCAAAGGCAAAAAGATTTCGGCCTATCCGGCCTGTCGTGCGGAAGTGCTGCTCGCCGGGGCCGAATATCAGGCCCTTCCGATGGATGGCGCTGTGACGGACGGGCAGTTTGTCACCGGTCCGGCATGGCCCGCGCATCCGGCCTGGATCGGGCAGTTCCTCAAGGTTCTGGGTACGCAGATCACACCGTAAGGGATGGGCAGCGGATCGCTCACGCCCCCATGCTCACAACATGGTGGCGAAACGCCCCCTGAAATCGTAGAGAGGAAGCATGACGACTTCCTCTCCTTCTCCCGATCCGCAGTCCACCCGACGTACCGGCAGTTTCGGCCGTGCCGAGGGCATGATGGAGCGCGCCTTCTTCGCGACCCGCTGGATCGCCGCACCGCTTTATTTCGGCCTGACGATCGGGCTGCTGCTGGTGGCGTTCAAATTCTTCCAGCAGTTGATTGGACTGGTGTTGAAGGCAACGGGGCTGGATTTCGACGATGTGTTCGTCGGTGTGCTGGATCTGATTGATCTGGTCCTGCTGGCCAATCTTCTGCTGATCGTGATGTTCTCGGGCTACGAGAACTTCGTTTCGCGGCTCGATATCCGCAGTCATGAGGATTACCCGAGCTGGATCGGGCATGTCACGTTCGGGGACATCAAGATCAAGCTGATGGCGTCGATCGTGGCGATGTCCGCGATCCATGTGCTGGCGGATTTCATCCGCGTGGACGAGACCTCGACACGCGCTCTGGAATGGAGCGTCGGCATCCATCTGGCCTTCGTCGTCTCCGGTGTGCTGATGGCCATCATGGACCGGATCATGGAGGGCTCACCGGATACGCATCATGCCGATCCCGCGCCGCCGGTTGCGGGAAAGGCAGGGAATGATTCGGGGAACGGACACCGCTGATGATCCGCATAACCGAACTGCGCCTCCCGCTCGATCATGCGGCGGAGGCGCTGCGCGAAGCCGTGCTTGCGCGTCTGAACATTGCTTCTGAAGATCTGAACAGCCTGACCGTGGCGCGCCGCGGATATGATGCCCGCAAGCGTGGCCATATCGTGCTGGTCTATAGTGTGGACTGTGACGTTGCGGACGAGGCCGCAGTTCTGGCCGCGCATGCGAGCGATCAGCATATCCGCCCGACGCCGGACACGACCTATCATTTGCCCAAGGCGACGTTGCTGGAAGGGATGCCGCGCCCTGTCGTGATCGGGGCGGGGCCGTGCGGAATCATGGCGGCGCTGACACTGGCGCAGGCCGGTCTGAAGCCGATCATTATCGAGCGCGGCAAGGACGTGAAGGCGCGGACGGTCGATACGTTCGCCCTGTGGCGCAAATCCGTCCTGACGCCTGAGAGCAACGTTCAATTTGGCGAAGGTGGAGCCGGGACGTTCTCGGACGGCAAGCTCTATTCCGGCGTTTCGGACGCGCGGCATCTGGGGCGGCATGTTCTGGAAGAATTCGTCCGTGCGGGGGCCCCGGAAGAAATCCTGACCATTTCCAAGCCCCATATCGGCACGTTCCGGCTGGTCACGATGGTCATGTTCATCCGCGCCGAGATTGAGCGTCTGGGGGGTGAATATCGTTTCGAGACCCGGGTTGAGGGGTTTGAGATGGACGGCGAAGGGACGGAACGGCGTTTGCGCGGACTGCATCTGTCGAAGGGTGAAACGCTTCCGGCGGAACGGGTCATTCTGGCGGTCGGGCATTCAGCGCGCGATACGTTTGAAATGCTGCGTCAGGCCCATGTGGAGATGGACCCCAAGCCATTCTCCATCGGCGTACGGATCGAACACCCCCAGTCCGTGATTGATGTGGCCCGTTTCGGCGCCAGTGCCGGACACGAGATGCTGGGGGCTGCGGATTACAAGCTCGTCCATCATGCGTCGAATGGCCGTGCAGTCTATTCGTTCTGCATGTGCCCGGGCGGCCAGGTTGTGGCGGCGACCTCCGAGGAAGGGCAGGTCGTCACCAACGGGATGAGCCAGTATTCGCGGGCCGAGCGCAATGCCAATAGCGGTATCGTCGTTGAGGTGAAGCCCGAGCTGGATTTCCCGGACGACGTTCTGGGCGGCATGGCGTTTCAGCGCCAGTGGGAAAAGGCGGCGTTCATCGCTGGGGGGAGCAACTACAATGCCCCCGCCCAGCGGGTTGGAGATTTTCTGGCCGGGTGTCCGTCCACGTCACTGGGGGATGTCGTGCCGTCCTATCAGCCCGGTGTAACGCCGACGGATCTGACGCTGTGCCTGCCGGCTTTCGTGACGGACGCCATCCGTGAAGCCCTGCCGCAGTTCGAGCGCAAGCTGCGCGGTTTTTCCATGGATGACGCCGTCATGACAGGCGTGGAGACGCGGACATCATCGCCGATCCGCCTGCGGCGTGACCGTGACGGTCAAAGCCCGACCCTGCGCGGGCTGTTTCCGGCGGGCGAGGGGGCGGGCTATGCCGGTGGCATTCTTTCCGCCGGGATTGATGGCATCCGGGCGGCGGAGTGGCTTGCGGCCTCTCTTTAAGAAGCCGCTGCACACCCTTCACATATGCTTGCCGGGAAGTTCCTTCGGACGGATCAGGGCGATGGCGCCTGTCACGACACTGGTGCCCAGTACGAAAAGCTCGGCTGAGAGCGGCAGGGTCAGGATGGTCGGGCCGAACATGGGCACCAGTTTCTGGGCCATGCCCTGTCCGATGGAGCCGAGCGCATAGCCCAGCCCCATGCCGAAGCTGCGGGTGTCGGACGGGAAACGCTGCGCCAGATAATGCGGGACAAGGGCGAAAATCCCCGAAGCCGCAGCTCCCATGACGAAGGCCGCAACCAGCAGCATGTTCCAGGTTGGGGCGCTCAGGAACGGCCAGATCGCGAGCATCACGACGACAAGCGCGCTGATCATGACGCGGACCTCGCCGAACAGTTCAGCAAGCCAGCCGCACAGGACCTTTCCGCCAAACGATCCAAGACAATAGAGTGTCACAGGCCAGAAAACCGCCTGTTGCGTGAGATGGTGGCTGCCACGCAGGATGGTCGGGTAATAGGTGTAGATCGCGGCCTTCTGGAATTCGAGAAAGCTCATGAAAGCGATGGCTTGAAGGGCCGCGCCCGTCAGGCGGAATTTGGGGCGCGGTGGCGGGGCTGCATGGTGCTGCTTGCCAGCCAGACGTTCTTCGCGATTGCGCAGCCAGACCGGGCTTTCCGGTACACCGATCCGGATAAACAGTGCCAGCGCGGCAGGGGCGAGGCCGATGAAGAACAGTACGCGCCATCCATAATGCGGCAGGATCAGGGCCTGTACGCCAGCCGCGACGAAATAGCCGACTTCATAGCCGGACATCATGAGTGCGGAGGCCATGGGGCGCGTCCAGGCTGGGACACTTTCCATCAGGAGGGCGGCAGAGGCCGTCCATTCGCCGCCAAAGCCGATTCCGAACATGAACTGCACGGCCATCAGCACATAAAAGTGATGCGAGAGGCCGGTCATGGCCGAAAAGACCGCAAACCAGACCACGCCGAGCATGAAAGCCGGCTTGCGACCGTAGCGGTCAGCCAGCCATCCCCAGCCGGTATTGCCGACGGCCCGACCGATGGACTGCCCCATCAGCACAGCTCCCAGATCAGAGATCGTGCATCCGAAATCATGGGCGATGTCGGGGAGCGTGAACATGAGCGTCGTCTGGTCGAAGGCATCCAGAAACCAGCCCAGAAACGAGGCAAAAGTGACCTGCCAGTAGGGCAGGAGCGCAACAAGGGAGCCTTGGGAAGATGAAGATACGGCGGAGCGGGTTGTGGCATCCGTCATGCAGAATGGTCCTGTCTCGGAGGGGAAAAGACCCCACGCCCAAGGGTGTCACAGGCCCGGAAGAAGGTCCGGACACGAAACCGTAGCAGCTTTGTACGGATTGATCGAACGAAGAGTTTCGGCATGCCGGGGGCGATAGGCCAGGCGGGTATAGGCCGGTAATCCGGGTTCAAACGACATCAGAAAAGCCTGCACCATTAAGGAAAAATTAGGGTGTTGAGCGGCAATGTCCCGACATGAAGAACGGAGGTGTCCGCATTGGATGATCTAGGACGGGGAGCGACTTCGGTGGCGGCAACTCCTCAGGACCTGTATGTCGGTCAGACAGGCAGGGTGGATGGGCTGTCCGAACCGCCCGAAGGTAAACCGGACTATGCAGCTTCCATGGCTGAGTCCAGTGCGGGAATGTTTGCCACGACGCTGCGGAGTCGCAGGGCCCGGCAGAAAAGTGCCCTGCCGCCTCTGCGATGGCTGCCGCGCTTCGTGCTGGGACGCAGCGGAACAGACAAGGTGCTCGGGGCGCAGGTGGACATGAGCCAGCTCTGGCTCTCGGTCCCACGTCGGACCCTTCGCAAGAGTCGGCGCAAGAGTCTGGGCCAGCAGCAGAGGGAGTTTGACTCGGATCTGCTGGGAAATGCGTGTTCACAGGCCGCGACATGGCCGGATGGGATGCGTCTGATGGTCTCTCTGGAGGACGATCAGGCTCCTGACGGAGACTTTAACGGTCGCCTGAATGCGGTTCTTCAAAGTAGCGACTTTCCTGTCAGCCGTCTGGATCTGGTTTTTCAGGAAAGCGGCCTGGCTCAGGAGGACAAGGAGACCTGTTACACGCTCTCCGCCCTGCGCGATCAGGGATGCCAGATTTTTCTTGGTGGGTTTGGAAGTGCCCCCTCCAGCCTGAGCCTTTTGCGTGAGCGTGCTGTCGGGGGGTTGTTGGACGGCGTTCAGTTCGACGCGTCTCTGCTGGCACCCTCGGACATGACATGGCGGCAGTCGGGGCAGGCTCCGCTGTTGGATGAAAGCGCTATGCTTTTCTACCGGGCGGCCCTTGAAGCCGTGAAAGCGCTCGGCTTGAAGGTACGGGGTGTGGGAGTGGACTTTCCGGATCTTCTTGCATTCGTACAGAAAGTCGGATGTGTTGAAGCATCCGGGGCTGTTCTGGCTGCGCCGGAAACGACCGCCCAGATCAGTGAACGATTTGAAGAAAACGCAGGGCGGCCGCGTCGTCGACGTATGGCGAGAACGGCGGAAGGTCTCTGACGAGACCTCCGCCGTTCAAAAACCTGCAATTCCCGGTCTCTGCAATTTCTGATCAGTGACCGAAGGAAGAATTCAGTTGATCTTGCATTGGTAACTGAAGAGGCGTTCCGGGTTTTCCCGAAGCATGGAAGCCAGCATGGGAAGCACTTCGGTGAGGGCTGTCTCAACAGCTTCCGGCGACTGGCCTGTCTGCTCGCAGATGTGGTTTATCCTTTTTTCCCCCATGAGATCCTCGACCTGCTCCGGTGAAAGCGGGGTCGAGGGGGGAACGCGGACTTCACTGATCGTCGTGGCAAACTGACAGTCTTCCTTCATCATCCTGATCGTGACTTCAGTCAGACCCGAGCGATCAGTACTGGCTCCACTCAGCCAGTCACCAAAACGGGTGAAAACGGATGTTGAGGCCTGGGCTTCGGTCTGGCCCTTGCCGGACTTCGTTGTGTATGTGCTCTGGATGGTCATTGTCAGGTTCCTTCTGTCAGAAGAAAACGGGCCTTTTCCGGGCTGGTGGCCCTCTCACAATAACGTCTGTTCCCTGATCGGGATGCGAGAAGGAAGAAACACCTTTCTGTGTTGTTTGTCACAGAAATTCCTCCTCTTGTCACAAAGCCTGACTGCCCTTCCTGTCAGCGCAAGGCCGCGCTTTCCACGAGGACGATTTCCGCATCTTCCCGCGCGGTGATCGTGATGCTTTCCACATCATGAAGGGCTGCACCGTCCCGGTGTCCAACGATCCGTCCGTCGATTTCCACGCTGCCTGTAGCAGGAACGAGATAGGTAAACATGGTGCTGTCCGTCTGGAAGGTCAGGGTTTCTCCTGCCCTGAGTGTGGCGCCGCAGACCCGCCCGCGTGTGCGGATGGGGAGGGCGTTATCTTCCGGAAAACCCGAAGCAAGGGGCACGAGGCGCCCGTTGCGCTCATGACGTGGAAACGGACGGGTGCCCCATGATGGTTTGCCACCCGTCCCATCCGGGATCAGCCAGATCTGAAAGAGCGTTGTGGCTTCGTCTTCTCGATTGAACTCGGAATGCGTGATCCCGCTGCCTGCCGACATGACCTGCACATCCCCCGTTTCGGTCCGGCCGCGATTGCCGAGGCTGTCTTCATGTGTGATCGCGCCTGTGCGGACATAAGTAATGATTTCCATGTCGCGGTGCGGGTGTGCGCCGAAGCCGTTATGGGGCGCGATGCGATCGTCGTTCCATACGCGCAGCCGCCCCCAGTGCATCCGGTTACGATCCTGATAGTCGGAAAAGGAAAAATGATAATGGGCGTCGAGCCAGCCGTGATCGGCATGACCGAGAGTGGCGAAGGGTCTGATGTCCAGCATGGCGTTATGCTCCTGATTGATGTCTTGCTGAAGATAATGGGGTGGGGTGGTCAGGGAGAAAATGGAAAGTATGGAAATGCACAGTTTCCAGGAACGACATGGTAGATCCGTCACGTCATGCAGGTCGGTTGACTTCCAGGGGTGGGAAATAAACGGCTGCGGTTACGGTCTTATCCGGTGGGAGATCTTGGCGAGACCGTGTCACAGGATTACAGTGCCGGGCAGGAGAAAACGCGATGAACTATGATGCGATGTTTCAGTCCGCTCTCGACGGTCTGCATGCGGATGGCAGTTACCGTTACTTTGCGGATCTGGAACGCCGGGCAGGTCATTTTCCCAAGGCTTTCCATCATGGCCTGGGCCGTGATGTAACGGTCTGGTGCTCGAACGACTATCTCGGCATGGGCCAGCACCCCGAAGTCCTGACGGCCATGCACGACGCACTGGACGAAACGGGCGCCGGAGCTGGTGGAACCCGCAATATTTCGGGAACCAACCACTATCATGTGGAGCTGGAAAAAGAGCTCGCTTCCCTGCATGGCAAGGAAAGCGCACTGCTTTTCAACTCCGGTTATCTGTCAAACTGGGTGACGCTCGGGACCATTGCAGGACGTCTTCGCAACTGTGTCGTGTTGTCCGACGAGCTCAATCATGCCTCCATGATCGAAGGCATCCGTCACTCGCGGGCCGAGAAACAGATCTTCCGTCATAATGATGTTGCGGATCTGGAGCGTCGGCTGAAGGAACTTCCTGCGGACGTTCCCAAGATCATCGCGTTCGAGTCCGTCTATTCGATGGACGGCGATATCGCTCCGATTGAGGCGTTCTGTGACCTAGCCGACAAATATGGCGCCATGACCTACCTCGACGAGGTTCATGCGGTTGGCATGTATGGCGACCATGGTGCGGGTGTGGCCGAGAAGCTGGGCCTGTCCCACCGTCTGACGGTGATCGAGGGAACGCTGGGCAAGGGCTATGGCGTCGTGGGCGGCTATATTGCTGCCTCTGCTGCGCTTTGCGACTTTGTCCGCTCGTTCGGGTCCGGGTTCATTTTTTCCACGGCCCTTCCGCCGATGATCGCGGCTGGCGCTCTGGCCAGCGTGCGGTATCTGCGCAACAGCAGTGCCGAGCGTGAAGGCCAGCAGCGGGCCGTGGCCTATCTGCGACAGGCTCTCGACAAGGCGGGCCTGCCCCATGTCATGAACCCGAGCCATATCGTGCCGGTCATGGTAGGTGAAGCCGAACTGTGCCGCAGCCTGTCGGATGAGTTGCTGAACCGTTTCGGTAACTACATCCAGCCCATCAATTTCCCGACTGTCCCGCGTGGCACGGAACGTCTGCGCATTACGCCGACGCCGCTTCATACGAACGAGATGATCGACGAACTGGTGGAGGCGCTGGCCACGCTGTGGCAGGAGCGCCAGCTCAAGACGTCCAAATCCGTAGCAGCCTGAATGAGGAAAGGGCGGATTTTTCCGCTCTCTTTTTTCAGGTCATAAAAGGCAGACCTTTTGTAAAGGGTCTGCCTTTTTTTGTTTCGTTCAGGCTTGGGAGGATTTCAGGCCGCAGCGGCTGTCTGAGCTCCATGCGACAGAATATGGAGGCTCAGGATTCCTCCCGACGTTTTCAGCACGTTCCCAAGATCCAGTCGTGCATTGCCTGCGGTCCAGCGGACGTAGCTGCTTTCGACGCCCCACCAGCCGTCAGCATAAGGGTCTGACAGATGGCGGGACAGATGCTGTGTCTGTTCATCGCTCCAGACGGTAACGTCTCCCACCAGAACGCCCAGCATCCGGCGATCGTCCACGAAAGGTCCGATCCGGTCAGCCGGACGGGCTGCGGCGCTCAGGATGCGGACACTCTGGCAGCCTTCGGGCAGCATGAAGACGAACTGTTCGCCGTTGGTGCGAATGGGGTATAGAACCGTTCCATCTTCCAGAACGAGACGGGTTTCATCCGCGCTTTCCGTCAATGGAAGAGTTTGAGGGCCGGTGTAGCCAAGAGCCTGCGCACGCAGTGCGAGTGCTGCGAAAATCGGTTCGACATGCGAGCGGTCGGTGACCAGCGGTGCGGCTGCGTCCTTTTCCCAGCTCAGGGCATGCAAACGCTCGATCTGATATCCCTGCATGAGGGCATCTGGACGATGGCCGACATCCATGAAGCTTTCTGACAGCGCGCCGTTTGCAGTCAGGATGGCGTGCTTTTCGGTTTCGAGGTGATAATAGTCATATTCGGTGATGGAGTGGTCATAGGCGATGGTCATGCCGTTGACGAGCATCCGCACGGGAATGAAGGTGCCTTCGAGCATCATGCAGTGCTCCGGCGTCACCAGAAGATCGCGGCTTGGAATGCCATCTGCCAGAGCATCCGCGCGGATGCGGACGGGCACAGCGTCCATGTCCGCCAGACCGGTGGTGCCGACTGTCGTATGGGCATGCCCGACGCGCAGTATCGTCTGGCTGTGGAGGTCTCCGTTTTCGCAAACCGTAACCTGATCTCCGGCCTGCAGGGTCTCGATTGCGCGTTCGCCGTCGGGGGTGAGAATCATGGATCCAGCCAGATAGCAGATCTGTCCATTATACCCGGTCGCCCCACCGACGACGCTCCAGCTTCCGTTCGTGTTCTGAACGATTTTCGGTGTGCCGGGGGTGGAGTTGGGGCCGAAAGAGACGTTCGAGAGCGTGATGCCGTTATTGTATTGGTCGAAGGCAATTTTCAGCGTGTAGGTGCCGTTGCTGTTGGCAACGAATGTCGCGCTGATGGGAGGCGATCCGCCGTGGCCGACAGTGATGACCGAAGCGGCATCGTAGCCCGTGATCGGGGTGGAGACTGTCTGGTTGTAGTCGGCCAGAAGCAGCTGGTTCGGAGAACCGTCCACGGCGTCGCGGCCAAACACGATCCTTCCGCCAGCCGTGGCGTTGTTGACGTACAGGGACGCGCCATTCTGAAGAACCGTTGTCAGGGAGGAGCCCATCTGGAACTGGGCGTTGGTGCTGCCCAGAGTTGTATGATCCAGAATCAGCATTCCGGTGCCGCCGACACTGTTGCTGCTGATTGAAATGGACGGGTTGCCCGAAATCTGGAGGGTGCCATTGATGGTCGGATTGCTACCGAGATTGACGGCACTTGGGGTGTCAACAATCATCGTTCCGTCCTGCGCAACGGTCAGGCTGTTGGCATAAAATGCCGTAGCGCTGGGCGTGGCGGACGTTGCGGTGACGTTGAGTGTGGCATTGCTGCCGACCTTTAAGGTGGTGATCTGTGTTGCGTTGGCCTGCGCGACATTGATTGTCACCGCGCTTCCGTCGGGCTTTCCGGCCAGGACGTCCACCCATCCTTTATTGGGAGGAGCCACACCTTCGCTCCAGTTTGCCGCTGCGAACCAGTCGCCGTTTACACCGCCAATCCAGTAGTTCGTCATCTCATGATGTCCTGATGGTGTCAGGAGCGAGAGGAAGGAGTTCCACACCTGACCTGTTGAGCATTTTCTCACGAAAAGAGTTAATTATTGGATGATGCGGGTTCAAGATCACGCATATTTCAAAAAAGAAAACATCAATGACAAATCATCACGGCAATATTTGTTCTGAAATGTGTTCCTGTGCCGGAATAAATATTTTTTCAGGAAAACCGTCCGCAGTATGCCCCGGAAAAGCGCAGCGACGGCTTGCCTGACATCGGTCTTCCGCTCATCATGTCGTGATGACACCACAGGAAAAATCAGTTCCATTCCGTAAGAATCGAAAAGTAACGAAGCTTTCGCAGCGTCTGGGAGTTTCGAGTGCGGCCTGTGTTCTTGATGTCATGATCAACGACCGGCCTGCTCTGGTACGCGACAGCGCAGCGTTTATTGTGTTGCTGGAGAAAATCTGGAAAGCGCGGGACGTCGAGGCCGGATTGGTCTGGGCGGAGATCGAGGAGCGCATCCGCCTGGCGGACGAGTTGCGCGTTGGTGGAATACGTCCCTACAAGGGGGGCCGTTTTCGTTCGACGAAGCTGCCGTGACATGCCGCCCCTGCCAGACCTTTCCCATATCACGCCTGCCGATCTGACCCGTCTCGATCTCGTCGCTCTGGGCATCATGGCGCTTTCGGCCCTCTGGGGGCTGACGCGTGGTTTTGCAACCGAACTTGCCGGACTGCTGGCATGGGTCGGGGCGATCGTTCTGACCTACCGGTTTCATGGACTGCTTGAACCCTATCTGGCGCCCTACCTCCATCAGGCTGCGCTGGCCGGAAGTGCGAGTACAGCAATTCTGTTCGTTGTCGTGCTGCTGGTTTTCACCATGATCGGTGCCAGGGTGGGGGCTGCGGCGCGGGGTGTTCTGTTCGGGGGCGTAGACCGCATTCTGGGGGCCGTGTTCGGTGTGGCGCGGGGTTATGTGGCCCTGATCGTCCTTTATCTGCTGGCAGGCTCTTTTTTTGGCTCGTGGATGTCCTATGTGATGCAGGGAAGCCTCATCGGCCCTTACATTGCCGCCGGGGCGACCCATCTGACAGGTTATCTGCCTCATTTCCTGCAACCGCATCTTGCGTCTGAGGTCACAAGCGGCCATGAGGCGTCCTTGTGAAACCAGTCCGGAAAGGCCGCGCCGCATGACCCAGTCCGACAGTCTCAACCGCCCCTATGAAGAATGCGGGGTTTTTGGCGTCTGGGGTGTGCCTGATGCATCGGCCCTGACAGCCCTGGGCCTGCACGCCCTCCAGCATCGTGGACAGGAAGCTGCGGGTATCGTCAGTTTCGATGGCGAACGATTCCACCAGCACAAGGGTCTGGGTCTGGTGGGCGATGTGTTCGGAGACAGCCGCGTCATGGCGACGTTGCCCGGCACGGTCGCCATCGGCCACAACCGTTACGCCACGACGGGTGGAACGCATGTCCGTAACGTTCAGCCGCTTTATGCCGATTATGAGTTCGGTGGTCTGGCGGTTGCGCATAATGGCAACCTGACGAATTCCGCGACGCTCAAGCAGGCGCTGGTCAAGCGGGGATGCATTTTCCATTCCTCGACGGATACGGAAGTCTTCATCCATCTGATCGCCATTTCGCTCTATACGACCGTGCTCGACCGCTTCATTGATGCGGTCAAACAGGTCAAGGGTGCCTATTCGCTGATTACGCTGACCCCCGATGACGGTCTGATTGGCATGCGCGATCCGCTCGGTGTGCGTCCGCTCGTTCTGGGCCGGATGCCGGGTCATGAGCAGGGCAATGGTGGCTGGGTTCTGGCCAGCGAGACCTGTGCGCTGGACATCATCGGGGCGGATTATGTCCGCGACATCGAACCGGGCGAGATTGTCGTCATCAACAATGACGGTCTGCGCTCGCTGCGTCCTTTCGGGGATCAGGGCGGCCGGTTCTGTGTGTTCGAATACATCTACTTCGCGCGGCCTGATTCCGTGCTTGAAGGCCAGCCGGTCTATGAAGCACGCCGCCAGATCGGTTGCGAACTGGCACGGGAAAGCGCAGTCGAGGCCGATGTTGTGGTGCCAGTGCCGGATTCCGGTGTGCCGTCCGCGATTGGCTATGCGGCGGAAAGTGGTATTCCGTTCGAACTCGGTATCATCCGCAACCACTATGTGGGTCGGACCTTCATTGAACCGACCGACCAGATCCGCAATCTCGGCGTGAAGATGAAGCACTCGGCCAACCGGCCGGTTCTGGCTGGCAAGCGCGTCATTCTGGTGGATGACTCGATCGTCCGTGGCACGACGTCGCGCAAGATTGTGGACATGGTCCGTGCCGCGGGGGCGACGGAAGTGCATATGCGCATCACGTCTCCGCCGACGAAACATGCCTGCTTCTATGGCATTGATACGCCTGAAGAGAGCAAGCTGATGGCTGCGACCCATACGCTTGAGGAAATGGCGCGGGCGATCGGTGTGGATAGTCTGGCGTTTGTCAGCTTCGACGGGCTCTACCGTGCGCTGGGCCATGCGAACCGTGCCGAGGGTGCGCGCCGTTATTGCGACGCCTGCTTCACCGGGGATTATCCGATCCAGCTGGTGGACAAGGAAGGCAATCTCGTCGCGTAACCCGCTGACGGCGACGTGTTGTGAGAAAGGCGCCCGACCTGCTGGTCTGGCGCCTTTTTTGTTGGGTGGTGTTCAGGGATATGGATAGGGCGTCTGTGAGGACGTGTCCCTGGGACGGGGCTGCGTTTCCGTAGGGAGCAGAGAGTCCAGAGGCAGTGTCATGACAGCTTCCAGCCCCGGATTCAGCGTCGTGTAGGTCAGGGTGCCGGCAAGGCTGCTGACGACGGCATTCATCATGCGTGTCCCGAACCCCGTTCCCTTGAGCTGGGGGGTGCATTCACCCTGATCCGAGACCGTCAGAACCAGTCGGGTGCCCGCCTGGGCCAGTCCGACATACAGCGGCCCGGCATGGCCGCTATAGGCGTATTTGCTGGTGTTGATGATCAGTTCCGTCAGGATCAGGCCGATATTGATGGCGCGGTCTGCGGCAATCATGATCGGGAAGAGAGAGAGATGCATCTGGTCGTGCCAGCCCTCACCCAGTGACGTGCACAGTTCCTCCATTAACTCTTCGATATACCGGCCCAGATCCACGACGCCGACATGTTCGTCACGATACAGGCGACGGTGCACGAGCCCGATGGCGGCGATCCGGTGCTGGGCTTCCTTCAGGGCGGTGGTGGTGTCGTCATTTGATGCGCTGCGGGCCTGAAGTTTGAGGAAGGATGCGACCATCTGAAGCGAGTTCTGGACGCGGTGATTGACCTCACGGATCAGGAAGTCCTTCTGGCGCAGCAGGTCTTCGCGTTCCTCCAGCGTGGCGGCGAGGGTCGCGTTGAGTTCGCGGAGCTGCTGGGTCTGGTCGTCCGCAATCAGGACGCGACGCAGGCGGCGGGCGGCCTGTTTCTGCTCGCCGGTCCAGCGGGTGCTGTGCCCGCGGATGGTCTGCTCCCATGTTCTGAAAGACGTGCGCGGGCGCAGGATGCCGTCGCTGTCTGCATCGTCTTTGTGGGGATTTCCGGCCCATTCGATCGTCTGGATGATTTCGACCCGGCTCCAGAGGAGACAGATGGGCGTGCGGAGCGGGAGTGTGATGGCCAGGAGCCCGGCGCAGCGTTCAGGCCAGTCGGCTGCCGGGGGATAATCCCGGCCCAGCAGGGCGCTGCTGAAGATGCCGCCATGGTTGCCCGCTCTCAGCCAGTCATGCAGCTGGTGAAGGCTTTTCGTATCGGGAAGTATGCCGGTTGCACTGATGGTTTCGTCACTGATGACCGCAAAGCCGTTGCAGGGAAAGAGGGCCTGCAACTCGTTGATGCAACTGCGAAGATTGTTTTCTAGCGGACGGCGCACGTCGAAATGGGACGTGACGGATTCCATCGCGTTGCGCAGGCGCAGACGCTCCTGATAGGTGACCAGCTCTTCCTTGTTCCGCAACTGGCGGGACATGACGCCGGCCAGAGTCCGGCAGGCGGCTCGGATGTCTTCGGGCAGAGGTTTCGGAGACGAATTATGGCAGGCGATCAGCCCCCACAGCACGCCATCGACGACCAGCGAGACGGAGGCCGAGGCCCGGACGCCCATATTGGCCATGTACTGAAGGTGGATCGGCGAGACGCTGCGGAGCTGGACGTCGCTGAGATTGAGGCCCGCAAGTCCGGCGTCGGATGGACGGATGGGGGCGGCTTCGTAGGTGATGTCCGGGATAACGCGGATGCGGTTGCGGACATAGAGAGCCCGGGCCTGCGTGGGGATGTCGCTGGCCGGGAAATGGTGGTTCATCAGGGACGGGAAGGTGTCGTTACGACTTTCGCCCACAACGCGGCCCGTGCCGTCTTCCATGAAGCGATAGACCAGAACGCGGTCAAAGCCGGTGACGCGCTGAAAGATCGTTGCACCATGACGACAGACGGACGCGATATCCGGGCAGCGTTCAAAACGGTCTGCCGTCCTGTCGATCTCGCCAAAAATATCCCAAGTAAGCAGATTGTGGGACTCGATGGGTTCAAGTTCGACGAGAAAATGCGTGTCCTGGGCGTGACAGACGACGCTGAAGGTCTCGCCTGCGAGCCCTGAAATCCGAAGATCGGACAGGGAGACATGTCTTGCGTCTTCAAAGCGCCCGGTCGGGACGTCCAAGATGCTCGCGAGATTACGTCCAAGCCAGTCGGGGGTCAGGCGGCCTTCGATGTCTCCCGCGCCGCCAAGCACGGTGAGGCTCGCGATGTCGGCAATCAGCAGAAGGCCATGCGGCTGAATGGCATCCGGCCGCTGAATGGGCTCCCGGTCACAGGAGGTTGTGACGGCATGTTCCAGCGAATAGCCCGGCTCCGAGCCCGCCTGACGCTGCACCGTCAAGCGGCGGTCCGCCTGAGGGAGGAAGAGACTGCCTGCCGGGCAGACGGTCTCCAGTGCGCCGAGGCAGTTTGAAAAGCGTCTGACATGAAAGGCTCCCTGTTAGAGGCGGCCTTCTCAGTAGGGAGAGGCCCGGTCAGGTGAGGTCCAGAAGTTACTCTGTGCATTATCTGTTCCTCACCGTCGGCTGTCAATTTATGACATTGTATTTCAGGTTTGGATATTTCAGGGCTGGCGACCGTCTGCCTGGATCCAGGATGCCACATCGGCTGAGAGGGCATGGCGGCTGGCCGGGCGCGTGTAGAGCATATGACCACCCTGATAGAGATGCAGCGACACGCGGTCGGCGCCGACCGTCAGGTGATCCTTCATCCAGCGCGCGGTCGCGAACGGGCAGGCGACGTCATAATAGCCATTCGCCACGAAGACGCGCAGTCCCGGATCGAGGGCCAGAAGGCGGTTCAGAACCGGGATCTGATGGATCGGCGACGGGCCGCCTGAGCTCCACTTCCAGCTTCCGTTCACCTTGAAAGACAGCAGATCGTAGGTCAGGGGTGTCTTGAATCCCAGATCGTTCGCGGCATAGCCCGAGAAGGCGTTGCCATAGGCGCGGCCAAAGCCGAACAGCGTCGGATCGGGGCTTTCGTCGAGACCATCGGCCGAGGGGTCGGCGATGGACTGCGTGAAGTCGTACAGTCCGTACAGGCGACCGTTGCGGGACATGATGTCATGCGAGCCGATGGCCGGGATGCCGTGCTGACGGGCTATCACGTCCTGCGGGAGGCCGGTGCGCTGGGCGATCTCGGCATAGAGGGCCTGACCTTCGCTGCCGGACGGTAGCTTTCCGGCGATCTTTGGCAGGTAGGTGCTCAGGGACCACTGATAGGCGTCTTCAGCCGTTTTTTCCGTCACGTTCGGGCTCTGATGCGCGGCGATGAGGCTCGGCATCATGAGAGCTGCGGAAAGCGGATTTTCGTCCGAATCCAGCAGGGGCATCTCGATGGCCGGGGAGATCATCACGATGCCGTTGAGCAGGATGCCCTGTTCCATCTGAAGCGCATTCGCGACCTGGATGGAGCGGATGCCGCCATAGCTTTCGCCTACGAGATAATGCGGCGAGGCTTCACGACCATTCGCTGCCGTCCACAGGCCGATGGCCTTGGCAAAGGTGCTGGCATCCTGTTTGACGCCATAGAACTGGTCTCCGGCCTTGGCCGTATCGGTGGGGCGGGAATAGCCCGTGCCCACGGCGTCGATGAAGACCATGTCGGTGACGGGGAGCCAGCTGTCGGGGTTGTCACCCATCGTGGCGTGCGTGCCGTCCGTCGGGTCCTTGGCAGGCATGGTCAGGGCCTTGGGGCCTGCAGCACCGAGGTTCAGATAGGCCGTGGCCGCGCCCGGTCCGCCGTTGAAGAAATACGAGACCGGACGGGTGCCAGCCGGGACGCCATCCTTCGTGTAGGACACGTAGAACATGCGGGCCGTGGGTTTGCCGTCAGGGCCGCGCAGGATGAGCGTGCCGGCATGGGCAGTGTAGGCGATGCCGTTCAGATGATGCTGCGTGACGGAATCCGCCGGGAGCAGGGCGGGTTCGCCCGTGAAGGCGTCGGTTGCCTTGCCGGCTTCGAGCTTGCTGGCGTCGGTCTTGGGGGCATCGGCCGCCGCAGCCGTACAGACGGGGGAGAGGAGCGTTAAAGCGAGCAGGGCTGCGCGGCGGGTCATCATCTGACGGGCATCTCCGGGAAAAAAGCAGAAGAGTCCGCCGTATCAGTCCTGAGACGTAACGGCCATCGCTTCCGCATGAAGTTTTCGTCATGCGGAAGCAGTTTGAAGCTGGCGTTCAATCAGGTTCCGGGGAGCGTGATGTTGGGGCGCAGCATCAGGCGCGGATCGGCGACGCGGTCATACTCTTCGGATGTCATAAAGCCCAGTTCCAGCGCGGCTTCACGCGGGCTCAGATCCTTTTCCATGGCGTGATGCGCGACTTGTGCGGCGCGGTCGTAGCCGATGGCTGGCGAAAGGGCCGTGACGAGGACCAGAGAGCGTTCCAGGTCCTGTTTCAGCTTGTCCGTATTGGCTTTCGTGCCTTCGACGAGGAAGCGGCGGAAGTTTTCCGAGCCGTCATGCAGAAGGGTGATGCCCTGCATGATGTTATGGATCATGAGCGGCTTGTAGACATTCATGTCCAGCATGCCCGCAGCCCCGCCCAGGCCTACCGCAACATCATTGCTCATGACCTGAAGGGCGAGCATGGCCAGCGCCTCGGCCTGCGTCGGGTTGATCTTGCCCGGCATGATCGACGATCCCGGCTCATTCTCCGGCAGGTGCAGTTCGCCCAGACCGGCGCGTGGTCCGCAGGCGAGCAGGCGGACGTCATTGGCGATCTTGAAGAGGCTGCCCGCCGTCGTGCGCAGCGCACCCGACAGATGCACCAGCGCGTCATGCGCGCCCTGAAGTGCGAACTTGTTCTCGCCAGCCGTGAAGCCGAGGCCCGTCAGGCGGGCAATTTCCGCGCAGGCGCGGCGGTCGAAGCCTTCATCCGTGCTCACACCCGTGCCGAGTGCCGTGCCGCCGAGGGCGAGCGGGAACAGACCGTCGCGGGCCTGTTCCAGACGGACGATATTGTCCGTCAGCATCCCGGCATAGCCGTGCCATTCCTGACCCAGCGTGATGGGCACGGCATCCTGAAGATGCGTGCGGCCGACCTTGACCAGATCGCGCCACTCCTCTGCTTTGGCGGCCATGGCGTCACGCAGGCGCGTCAGGGCCGGGATCAGGCGACGATGCGTGCCGAGGACGGCCGCGATATGCATGGCGGTCGGGAAGTTGCAGTTGGTGGACTGCGACATGTTGACGTGATCGTTCGGGTGCAGCGGCGTCTTGCTGCCCAGCGGATTGCCGGTGATCTGGCAGCCACGGTTCGCGATGACCTCGTTGACGTTCATGTTGAACTGCGTGCCCGAGCCCGTCATCCAGACATGAAGCGGGAACATCCGGTCATGCTCGCCCTTCGTGATCTCGTCGCAGACCGTATGGATCAGATCCGCGCGCTCCTGAGACAGACGGCCGCTTGCGGCATTGGCCGTGGCGCAGGCGCGCTTCATGATCGCATAGGCCTCGATCATTTCACGCGGCATCAGTTCGCGGCCGATGCTGAAATATTTCAGGGAGCGCTGGGTCTGGGCCCCCCACAGCACATCGTCAGCGACTTCGATCGGGCCCATGCCATCGGTTTCGGTACGGCTCATTGTCTGTTTTCGGCTTTCCTGCGGGTGATCCGGCTCATTTCACGAGGGAAATTATCGCACAATCGCCGCAAGACAAAGGAAGACAGCCATAGAAAATCAGGATGCCGTCACAGCGAGGAAACGGCTTCAGGATTCCACGATCTGAGCGACCAGGTGGCGGCCATAGGTATTGGTCAGGATCACGCCGGCCATGACGATTGCGCCGCCGATCAGGGTGCGTAGGGACGGGATTTCGCCAGTGAGGAAATAGGCCAGAACCATCGTCACGGGTGGCAGCAGGTAAAGCAGGGCTGCACCGCGTGAGGCGCCGAGATGCCCGATGACGAAACCCCAGGCGGCATAGCCGAACGCCGCCGGGAAAATCCCGAGTTCCAGCACAGCCGCCTGTCCCTGCCATGAGGCATGGGAGAAATTCGTGAGGCCCTGCGGCAGCCAGGGAGTAAGGAAAATCGCACCGGAAATCAGGACATAGGCGATTGTCGGCAGGGCGCCGTAGCGGCGGATCAGGCCTTTCTGGAGGATCGTGTAAAACGCCGCGCAGACGGCCGCGCCAAACACCAGTGTGGCGCCGGAACCAAAGGAAAGACCGCCGCTTTGTCCTTTGGCGATCATGGCGACGCCACTGAAGCTCAGGATCGACCCGGCCCAGCCCCAGCGGGACATGCGCTCGCCAAGGAATGCCATGGCCAGAAGCCCGGCCATCAGGGGCGCTGCGCTGATAAGAAGGCTGGCCGCTCCGGACGAGACGGTCACTTCCCCGCAGTTGAACAGGATGTTGTAGAGCATGATCCCGATCATGCCGCAGGCGAGGATCTGCGGGATATCGGATGTCAGGGGGCGGGCGGGGCGTTTCCAGAAAAGCCAGAGAGCCGCCATGACAGCCGCGACGGCGTAGCGTAATGCGGCCAGAGGTACGGGCGCGAAATCATGCAAGGCAATCCGGACGACGGGATAGGCGCTCGCCCAGGACAGGATGGCCACGGCGACGAAAAAGGGCAGGGAACGTCCGGAAGATTGGGTCATTCCTGCCCATTAGCAGGAATGTTCCGGATCCGGGAAGAGTGTCGGAAGCGGGATGGCCGGATCGTACCGCGCCGGGCACCCCGAGCCTTTATTTCAGCCAGCGATCGCCGCTGAAACGGTTGTGGGAAAAGAGAAAACCAGCAACCAGCCCGATGGCGGCGAACATGATGGTCCAGAGCGAAATCGGCAGGAGCAGGGTGGAAACCGCCGAAAGCAGGACCATTCCGGCAAAGGCGCAGACGGCGGATTCGAGGAGCCGTGGGCCGTAATGACGTTCAGCACCGCAATGTGGGCATTTCTCCGATGTCGGACGCATGGGTTTGCGACAGACGGGGCACAGCGCGATGGCGTTGGCTTCGGGTTTTCTCACTGACCGTTATTCTCCTGATGTTCGCCAACCGCGATACGGGCTTCCACGGCCATACGCCAGGGCGCATCGGCCGGTGCCGCGGCCAGGGCGCGGCGATAGAGGTCGAGGCTTTCGGCAGAAATATGGCTGCCGTTACGACTTTCAAGCTCGGCGAGACGAATGGCAAGCTCGGGCTCGAAATGGGCGTCGAGGGCAGCTTTCCAGTCCCGGATCGCATCTTCCGTCAGACCGGACTTGGCCTCGACCTCTCCTAACATGAAGTGTCCGGTCGCATAAGTCGATGACGTGGCAGGAATCATGGCGACTTCGGTCTGAAGTTTATGAATTGTTTCCAGACCCTTCGCGTCTGGTCCCGTCTGACGCCCGCTCAGCGGCTGGGGCGGGAGGGACGGGTGTCCATTAACGATATAGAGCGCAAAAGCCAGTACCGGGATACTAAGTCCGACCGCCAGAACAGGAAGAATCCGGCTGCGCTTTGCGGGTTCAGCCGAAAGATCCTCAACGGCGGCTTCTCCGTCAGTGGCCAGAAGGCGTCGCTGAACTTCAAGGCGGGCGGCGTGGTATTCTTCATCATTGATGAGTGCGAGGGCGTGATCGCGCTCCAGATCACCAAGCTGTCCACGATACAGCGTCAGGGCAGAGTCGCGGGCGTTCACGCGGCGACGCAGGGTCCGTAGGCCCAGAAATGCGGGGCACAGGGCCACCGCGGCGATAATCAGGATTCCCAACCAGAACAACAAGACTACTCCCGGCCCGAAAGGGCATCCAGACGCGCGCGCTCGTCATCCGTGAGCGGCGCAGGCGTGGCGATGACGCGGCGTCTGGCCGTACGCCATGCAATGACAAGTCCGGCCACCAGCGCGAGCGCCGGCATCAGCCAGAGCAGGGCGGTGGACCATGAAAACTGTGGGGCCAGACGGATGAATTCGCCGTAGCGTTCGGTCATCCAGTCCATGATCTGCTGATCGCTTTTGCCTGCCGCGACCTGTTCGCGGACAACCTTGCGCAGATCGCGGGCGAGGGGAGCGCTGCTGTCCTCGATGCTCTCGTTCTGACAGACCAGACAGCGCAGATGGGCGCCGATGGCTTCGGCGCGTTTTTCCTGCGCCGGGTTGGACAGCATTTCGGCGGGATCGTCCACGGCAAGGGCTACGCCGCCGCCGATCAGGCCAACCGCAAGCAGCAGGGCCGGAAAACGTCTGGAGGCCTTCATAATCCGGCCAGCCTTGGGCGGATTTCCGCCTCGTAGATCTGCGGGTCGAGGGCAGCGCTGCCGTGCCAGATGATGCGGCCGCCTGGGGCAACCAGAAAGCTCTCGGGCACGCCGGTTACGCCCCAGTCGATGGCCACGCGGCCATGCCGGTCTGAGGCGACGCGGGCGTAAGGCGAGCCGTCGCGCTGGATGAAGGCACTGGCGTTTTCGGGCTTGTCCTCATAGGCGATGCCCCAGATCGGCATGTTGCGCGAAATGGCGCGCAGGCCGGGCATTTCCGCCACGCAGGGAATGCACCATGAGGCGAAGAAATTGACCAGAACCGGGCGGTGCTGGGCTTTGAGTTCGGCATCCGTGAAGCCGTCCCCAAGGCCGGGGAGGCCCGGCATGGCGAAGCTCGGGATGGGTTTGCCAACATTGGGGTTCTTGATCGCGCGCGGGTCGAAGGCGCCGCTGCGCATGTCGCTCAGCATCCGCCAGAACCCGACGCCCAGAACGCCTGCGCCGATAATGGGCACGGCCGTGAGGATGCCTCGTCGTGTTACGCTCATGTCCGTTTCTCCTCAGGCGCGGGCCATGTTGCGGGCAGCGGCACGCTTGGGGGCGCCAATCCGCATCCGGCGGTCGGAGAGCGAGAATGCGCCGCCGATGGCCATGACCAGTCCGCCCAGCCACATCCAGGGCGCGAGCGGATTGCGGTGCAGGCGCAGGACATAGGTCGTGTCCTTGCCCGTACCGTGCCGGTCACCGACCACGCCGTACAGGTCGGTGATGAAATTGGTGTGGATGGCGACTTCGGTCGTGGTCTGGCTCTGCGTCGTGAAGTCGCGCTTTTCAGGATGCAGGATGGTCACGAGTTTGCCGTTGTGACGGATGGCGATGTCGGCCTGCATGGCCTTGTAGTTCGGGCCGATATAGTCGTGCACATCGAGAAGAGTCCAGTCGTCCCCGGCCAGAGAGCGCGTTTCGCCGATATGGACTTCGACAATGGCGTGCTCGGCCTGAGACATGCCGCACAGCCCAAGGATGGTGATGCCTGCGCCGATATGGGCGAGCGCTGCACCCCAGCTTGAACGCGGCAGGTTCTTCATGCGCTCCCATACGCCCTGGGCGGACGTATGGCCGATGCCAATCCGGCGCAGCACGTCCGACATGGAAGCCGCGATGACCCAGACGGCCAGCGCGCCGCATGCGATGGGCAGGATGCCGGAAAGCTTCCAGAAGCACAGGGCCAGCCCGATCGCGGCAATGCCGGCGGCGGCATAGAGATGCGAGAATGTCCGGGCGAGTTGCGCGCGTTTCCAGGGCAGGGCGGTGCCGATGCCCATGGCCAGCAGAAGCGGCAGGGTCAGCGGGATCGTGGCGGCGTCAAAGAACGGCTTGCCGACGGAAATGGTGCGCCCGGCCAGAAGCTGCATGAAGGGCGGGTACATCGTGCCCGTCACGACGACGGCGCAGATCGAGCACAGCAGGATGTTGTTCAGGACCAGCGAGCCTTCACGCGAGACCGGCGAGAACAGGCCTGTCGAGGTGAGGGAGGGCGCGCGCCACGCAAACAGAGCGAGCGAGCCGCCGATGACGATGGCGAGCAGGGCGAGGATGAACACGCCGCGGGCGGGATCGTTGGCAAAGGCATGGACCGAGTTCAGGATGCCAGAGCGGACAAGGAACGTGCCGGACAGGGAGAATGAGAAGGTCGCGATGGCTAGCAGGACCGTCCAGATCTTCAGGCCCTCGCGCTTTTCCACGACGATGGCGGAATGCACGAGGGCCGTACCCGTCAGCCATGGAATGAGGGAGGCGTTTTCCACCGGGTCCCAGAACCAGTAGCCGCCCCAGCCCAGCACATAATAGGACCACCACGAACCGAGTGCGATGCCGCAGGTCAGGAAGCACCAGGCGGCCACGGCCCAGGGACGGACCCAGCGGCCCCATGCGGCATCGACACGGCCTTCGATCAGGGCGGCGACGGCGAAGGCGAAGGGAACGGCGAAACCGACATAGCCGGTGTAGAGAATGGGGGGATGGAAGGCGAGGCCCGGGTCCTGAAGGAGCGGGTTCATGCCCTGACCGTCCATTGGAGCGGGGAAGACGCGCTCAAATGGATCTGACGTCAGGAGGCAGAACATCTGGAATCCGGCGGAGACGCCGCCGAGAATGGCCAGAACGCGCCCGCGCAAGATATCCGGCAGGTTGCGGCCGAACAGTGAGACCGCCCCGCCGCAGACAGCGAGGATCAGCGTCCAGAGCAGTACAGAGCCTTCATGGTTTCCCCAGACGCCCGTGATTTTATACAGCAGCGGCTTGGAGACGGCGGAGTTCGCCGCAACGTTCTGGACCGAGAAATCGTCGCTGACGGCGCACATTACGAGGCACAGGAACGAATAGCCCAGCGCAAGCAACTGCGAGACCGCGAGATAGGGCGCAAGCCCCACGAGGCGCGCGTCGCGGCGGCTGGCGCCCCAGAGCGGGACGGCGAACTGCACGAGGGCGAGCACGCAGGCGAGGGCCAGGGCGAAATGGCCCTGTTCTGGTCCGAACATCAGGCGATCAGCCCCCTGCTTTCTTTGCGGTCATGGTGTCCCAGCTCGACGCGTCCGGCGCTTTGCCGAAGCGCGGGTCCCATTTGCCGGTACGCTTGAGTTCGTCCGCGACTTCCTTGGGCATGTAGGTCTCGTCATGCTTGGCGAGGACTTCGCTGGCGGTGAAGCCACCGTCTTTCTGGACGGTGCCGAGGGCGACAACGCTCTGTCCTTCGCGGAACAGGTCGGGGAGGATTCCGGTGTAATGGACCTCGACCGCGGCCTGTCCGTCCGTCACCTGAAAGGCGTTCACGGGGGTGCCGTTTTCGTTGATGCGATGCAGGCTGCCGGCCATGACCATGCCGCCGAGGCGGATGGTGCGATCGGGTGAGGGCGGACTGGCCTTCACCTGCGATGGCGCCATGAAAAAGACGATGTTGGACGAAAAGGCCCGCAGCGTCAGGGCGGCGGCGGAGCCGACACAGGCCAGACAGGCAATGACGATCCAGAGACGACGGGTCTTGCGGGTCATGAGGCTGACCTTTCACGACGGCGGGCATGGCCTTCGACGGCGGCCAGACGGGCCTTGGACTTCCGAAGGCGCAGGGCGGCACCAACACCGAGGACAAGGGAGCAGCCCAGCGTCAGGGCATAGGAGGCCGCGATATACGGCCAGTGGTTCGGGAGATGCATCATGCTGCTTGACTGTCCCTGCGGTCGAGACGCGAACGGGCCATCATCTGGCGTGCGCGGCTTTCATGGATGGCGGCGCTGAGCCGGGTGAAAATGACGGCCGCAACACCGAGTGTGAAGCCGATCGTGCAGATCAGCAGCGGCCAGAGCATCATCATGGACATGGTGGGTGCGCCGGTCAGGGTGATGCTGTCGGGCTGGTGCAGGGTGTTCCACCACTGGACGCTGAACTTGATGATCGGAAGGTCGATGACGCCGGCCAGAGCGAGGATCGCGGCGGCGCGCTGGCCGCGGGCAGGCTCATCGAAGGCGCGGATCAGGGCGATATGGCCGAGATACAGGAAGAACAGCACCAGCATGGATGTCAGGCGCGCGTCCCAGACCCACCAGGTGCCCCACATCGGCTCACCCCACAGCGAGCCCGTAATCAGGCACAAAGCGGCGGCGCAGGCGCCGACGGGTCCGATTTCAATGGCGGCCAGATCGGCCAGCGGGTGTCGCCAGACCAGCGAAAGCACGCCGCAGGCTGCAAGCCCGAGGTAGCAGGACGATGCCAGCCAGGCCATCGGAACATGCACATACATGATGCGCACGGTGTCGCCCTGCTGCCAGTCGGCCGGGGCGATGAACAGCCCCCAGATGACGCCGACCACGAGAAACACGATCGCGCCAGCCGTCAGCCAAGGCAGCAGCGTGCGCGCCAGACGCAGGAACTGCCCCGGATTGGCATAGCGATGGAGCAGGTTGGGGGTAGGGCGCACTGGGACACGGACCTCGGCAGAGTGGCAACGCGGCGATGGGTTCCCCGCGACAGGTTCCCCATTGAAATAGTCCGAAGCAATCATATTCGGAAGAGGCGCGTTGTCCCATTGTTCCGATCACTGTTATCACGTTTCACGGAATTGAGCGCTAAATGCCCCAGGGCGGCCCCGAGGCAGCCCTTGGGGCGGCCTTTGTGGCGGGAGTGAGAGATGGCTTTCTGGCTGGTGAAATCGGAACCCGAGGCATTCTCGTGGGCGCAGCAGGTCCAGAACGGCGTCGAGCCGTGGACGGGGGTGCGCAACTATCAGGCGCGCAACAACCTCTCGGCCATGAAAAACGGCGATCTGGCGTTTTTCTATCATTCCGTCAGCGAAAAACGGATTGTGGGCGTGGTGCAAGTCGTGCGGGAGGCCTATCCGGACCCGACTGCGGACGATCCGCGCTGGGTCTGTGTGGATGTGAAGGCGATGGGGGCTTTGAGCCGTCCCGTCAGCCTCGCCGAGATCAAGGCTGACCCGGCTCTGGCGGACATGGCGCTGCTCAAACAGTCCAGACTGTCCGTAGCACCGGTGACGGAGGAGGAGTTCCGTCACCTGACGCAGATCGGGGGGTGGGTGCGTCTTTCTTAATGAATGGGAGAGGCGTCGCCGTTCACGAGGATGTTCGTCTGGCCATTGACCGGATGACCGGCATAGCTCGTCGGTGAGTCTTCATCTTCATAAGGCGACTGCACGGGCGCGTTGAACTTTACCGGCATGCCGAACAGGGAGAAATGGGACGGCAGGTTGTTGGGGCCGTTGGTTTTCTGCTGCGCGTTCGGGCCGGGCATGCCGACTGGAAGATGCGTCCGCACCCGGTCGCTGTAGCTGGCGAGGGCGGTTTCCGAGTCTTCCACTTCCGTATAGCCGTGCGGCGGGGGCGGAGCGCCTTCATCGGGGAGCGCGGCCTGCTGGGCCGGAGTCAGCGGCTTTGCCGGTGCGCCGACGATCTGTCCGGCAGTCGGCCCCATCTGCGGCAGGTTGGCGGTCCCGTGAGAGGCGTGATGGCGGGGGTGGGCCTGGGCGGCAAAAGCCGAGGAACCGGCCGGAACGAGGAGGCTGACGGCCAGCGGAGCAGACAGGATCCAGCGCGATAATGCGGTCATTGGTATAATTCTCCTCACCCCGACGGTGCTCGTCCGGATAGTTGGCCCGGGTAGTCTTATGGCGCCGATATCCCCATGATGGTGCCATGTTAGGATATGAAACCTGCTATCCGGTAAACGGTTTCGGGTCTTACGAACAGGAGTTTTGATCGTCATGACCTCAGTGAATGACACGCAGCTTCCGACCAGCAAATTCGCCTCGGCGGCGCTGGACGGGGATTCCCTGGCACAGCTTCAGTCGGTCCTTGAAAAGGTGGAGCAGGGCCGTGGGGTTCTCGTGCGGCTGGCCGACCTGATGGGTGGCGCGGTCGGACAGGCCACGCGACTCGGCATGCAGGGACTCGGACTGGCCCCGGCGGTGCAGGAAAAATTCCACAAGACGGCGGAAATGGCCATCGAACGTGCATTCCGCGTGGCTGTTCTGGGTATTGACAACGATGCGCCCGCCCCGCGTGATCCCATGCGTGAGAACCTGGGGCAGGCCGCGGTTGCCGTCTCCGGTGCGCTGGGTGGTTTCGGGGGGATTTTTGGTCTTGCGCCGGATGTCGGCTTCACGACGCTGGCCATCATGCGCGAAATCGCCCGCATCGCCCGCGAGGAAGGCGAGGATCTGCGCAACGAGGATACGCGCCGGGCGTGTCTGGAAGTCTTTGCGCTGCGTAGTTTCCCGGCGCGTCAGAGCGACGAGGAAGGTGAACTGGGTTTCTTCTCGGCGCGTGCGCTGCTGCGGGGACGCCCCATCGTGATGCTGATGGCGGAAGTGGCGTCGCATTACGGAATCGGCCTGTCGCGCAAGTTCGCGTTGCAGATGGTGCCGGTGGCGGGGGCTTTGTGCGGGGCGTCGCTCAACACGGCATTTCTGGCGCATTACCGGGCGCTGGCGCGGGCCCATTTCACAATCCGTCGTCTGGAACGCACCCATGGGCTGGCCGTTAAGGAGGCTGCTGCCGACCTGCGTGCAGGGGGAATGGGCACATCTGAAACATTTTCCTGATTTTCAGGATTTCCCGGAGAAACGCCCATGCCGATCGGTCTTGTCTGGCTTGGATGGACACTGGTGCTGGCGTTCGTTCAGCTCTTCCTGACCGCTGCCGCCTGCCGCCAGCAGGACGGGCTGCAATGGGCGAGCAGCAACCGTGACGGGGAACCTCCCCGTTACACCGGGATGGCGGCGCGGCTGAAACGTGCGCAGGCCAATCTGGCGGAGACGCTACCGATTTTCATCGGCGCCGTCCTGCTGTCCTGGGTCTCGGGCCGTTACAGCCCGCTGACGGGCTGGGGGGGCGGGATCTATTTTCTGATGCGGGCAATCTATATCCCGGCCTATGCCTTGGGATGGGGTGCGATCCGCAGTCTGATCTGGGGCATTTCAATGGCTGGTTTGATGCTTGTGCTGATCAGTCTGCTGTGAAGGAGGCCTCGGTCAGGGACGGGGGAGGCTTGCCCTCACGCATCATCCACAGGTCTATGAGGGCCGAGATGACCAGACAGGTCGCGCTGACTTTGGCCAGAACCATCATCAGGCCGTGTGTTTCGGGCATCAGCAGGCGCAGGACGCCGAGTATGACGAGAATGATGGCGTAAATGAAGGCAAGCGGCACTGGCGGTCTCCCTATGGCATGCCACCCTTATCATGGTCGCTGGCCGTACGGCCATGATTTCGCGCGGCAGGCTCCATGGCGGGGGCTTCACGCACGTGGTCTGCGACGCCGCGGTTCAGGAAACGGGTAAAGACTGTGTCATCATGGACGAGATAACGCCGGACCTGCTGCTTCAGGCCTATGCCTCGGGAATTTTTCCCATGGCCCCGGACGCGGAAAGCGCGGAACTGACATGGTATCTGCCTGAAGAACGCGGGATCATGCCGCTGGACGGGATGCATGTTCCGAAAAAGCTCATGCGTCTCGTGATGTCGGGCAGGATGACGGTGACGGCGGACCGGGCGTTCGATGACGTCATGCTCGCCTGTGCCGAAGCTGCTCCGGGGCGCGAGACGACATGGATCAGCGCGCGCATCCGACATCTTTATGGTGTCCTGCACCGTCAGGGAAACGCCCATTCCATTGAAGTCTGGGACGGTGAGGCGCTGGTGGGTGGCCTGTATGGTGTGTCGCTGCGGGGGGCTTTTTTCGGCGAGAGCATGTTTTCGCGGGAACGTGATGCTTCTAAGGTGGCGCTGGTCCATCTTGTCGCAGGGCTGCGACAGGGGCGATACACGCTGCTGGATACGCAATACACCACGCCCCATCTGACGGGGTTGGGTGGGATCGGGATTCCGGCGGAGGATTATCAGTCCCTGCTTCATCAGGCGCTGACCGTGCGTGCGGTCTGGCCTGACGATTTCAGCCTTCAGGCCCTGCGTGAATCCATCGCGTCCCTGCGTTCGCTTCCCGGGCGCGCGCCTGCCGGAGATCCGCCATGACTGTTTTCACGCGCTCCCTCCTCATGTCTGTCGCGCCGTTCGGGCTGCTGGCGGCCGGGTTGTCTCTGGCGGGCCCCGCCCGTGCAGACGACCATCCACGTCTGACGCCGACGCGGGATGTTACGGTGGTGTATGAGCTTTCCACGCCGTCGAGCACGGCGAAAGGCCATCCCGATACCGTCCGGGTAGCGTTCTCGGGCGCGGGAGACCTGTTGCGGATCGATTCGCAGGATGGCAACGGGGTGACGATTCTTGATCGTCCGGCGCAGCAGGTCACGCTCGTAATGATGAAGCAGCAGGTCTATACGCGCCTTCATCCGAGCCACGGTCTGCACAATCCGTTCATGCTCGACCTGGACATGCAGTATAAGGCCGCCGGTCATGACACCGTGGCGGGCGTGGCGTGCGACCGCTGGACCATCCAGAGCAGCCACGGTAAGGCCAGCGCCTGCGTGACGCAGGATGGCGTCATCCTGGCGGAAAACGGCGTGGATGCGGACGGGGTGGAAGGCTCCATAAAGGCGCTTTCGGTGTCCTATCAGGACATTCCGTCCTCCACGTTCGAGCCTCCGGCAGGGTTTCATGTACTGGAGCCGAAAATGCGTCCGGCCCATCAGAGCCAGGCGGGCAGTGCGACGCCCTCTCCGGTGCCTGAGGCGTCGGGTACTGATGCCGGCTCGGAGATGAAGACGACCACGCATGAGGCTGCGGCCCCCGATGTGTCAGATTCCGATACGCCCGTGATCGGAGACAGGGATACGCCCGCCCCGGCCACGACAACGCCGGGTGCGCATACGACATTACTACCGGGGCAGAGTGCTCAGCCCGATACGACGCAGCCTTCCGTTTCCAATGATTCTTCAGGGGATGGCTCCGTGTCCGCGCCGGATCAACCGCCGAGTGGCCCGGCCAATGGAAATCGCAAATGAGACTGACGGTGTTGCGTGCAGCGGGAACGGCGGTCTGTGTGCTGATGGGGGCTGTGGTCGGATTTTCAGCAAAGGCGGACGTTGCAGCCTCCCCTCCGCTTCAGGCGCAGGCCCCGCTCGTGACGCCGCTGCATGATGCCGATATCGACTATGTCCTGACGGGCCCTGCCGGGCAGCATCTGCATCAGCGGATGCGCTGGACGTCCACGTCGTGGCGGCAGCGGATCGAGCCCGAAGGGTCGGCCACGGTCATGCTGACGGATTATCACACCCATATTCTGATGGTGCTGGACGGGACGAAGCGCACGGCCACGGTCATGCCTGCGCCGGGCGGGAGCTTTGCGGCCCCCGGGACTCCCGCCGCCGGATCATGGCGCAGAATGGGGCAGGGCCGGATCGCCGGGGAAGCCTGCACGATCTGGGAAAGCACGGACACCGACCGCCATCCGACCACCTTCTGTTACACGGAGGACGGGTTGATGCTGGGGGCGGTTCATGACGGAAAGCCGGTCGTGGAAGCGGTTTCGGTCAGTCGTTCTCCGCAGCCGCTGGAGGTTTTCGACCCGCCGCCGGGTTATCGCCGGGTCGAGTCGCCGCGCTGAGCCGGAGGCTCCGGGATGGGGCCGGTGTCTGTTACAATTTGTCCGGCTCCTGCCATGATTGGCGCCTCTTGCTGCCATTTTCAGCGGGCATGATCTTTCTCATGGACGGAAAAGCCTGTTTTTGACCGGCTCTTCCGGACCACGTGTTTCGAGGAGAAAGATGCCATGCGTCGCATCACACGTGCAGTTCTTATGGCCGCTCCGCTGCTGATCGGTTCCGCAATCGTCCCGAATGCTGTCGTGCCGCAGGCACAGGCTCACTGGCATGGGGGCGGGCCGGGATATGGTCCGGGCTACGGTCGCGGTTATGGATATGGTGGCCCTCCCGGCGGTGGGCGCGGTGGCTGGCATGGCGGGTATCACAACCATTCCGGCGCCATTGTTGGCGGCATTCTGGGTGGTCTGGCTCTGGGCGCCGTAGGCGGTGCCCTTCTGGCCCAGCCCTATGCTCCGCCGCCTCCGCCGCCACAGGTGGTCTATGCTCCGCCGCCGGTCGTCTATGCGCCTCCGCCACGGGTGGTTTACGGGCCGCCCCCTGTTGTGATGTATCCGGGATACTGATCCCGGAATACTGAACGGTTTTCGTCCGGTTTGCCTTGATCGGATCGGACGGGTCGGGCAATCATGCCGCTTATGACCGTTTCTTCACAGAATACAGACCTACAACCGGGCGACCGGGCGCCAGATTTTACGCTTCCCGCTTCCGCCGGGCGGACTGTCAGCAGTGCCGCACTGAGCGGGAAGCCTTATCTGCTGTATTTCTATCCGAAAGCAGACACACCCGGCTGTACGACGCAGGCCTGTGGTCTTCAGGACGTTCTGCCCGAATTTGATGCCGAGGGTCTGACGATCATCGGTGTGAGCCCGGACCCTGTGGCGAAAATTGAGAAATTCTCCACCAAATATGGTCTCAAGTTCCCGCTGGCTTCGGACGAGGACCATGCCGTCGCTGAGGCTTACGGAACCTGGGTTGAGAAATCCATGTATGGCCGGACCTATATGGGGATGGAGCGCAGTTCCTTTCTGGTGGATGGCCAGGGCGTCATCCGTAACGTGTGGCGGAAGGTAAAACCTGCTGCACATGCCGCTCTGGTGGCGGAGGCTTCCCGGAACCTTCCGGAAGCCTGAGGGCTTACACCCCCAACTCTCACGAGGGAGACAGGCCGGAAACGCGCCGATGACCGTCTATGGCCGTCCACGACTTCCCGCTTCCTCCTCGCAGGCGTCTGCATCCGTTCTGCCCGGGGCCGCATATGCCGCGACACTGGCATGTGGCGCGCTGGGCCGCGCTGATCTGCGTGACGCCGGTCGCGCTCGCGGCTGCGACAGGCAGCGTGTTCCTGTGGAAACTGGCCCATGGCCCCGTGGATATCACGCGCGTCTCTCATCTCGTGGAGCCGGTCTCGATTGCGGCGGGCAAACGTCCCGGACATCCGGCTGGCCGCCTGAGCTGGGACAGGCTCTGGATCCAGTGGCAGCCGAGCGCGGGCGGTGTTCCGGCCGGGCTGGTGCTGATGGCGCGTGGACTGAAAGTCACCCGGTTTGACAATCTGGTGGCAGAACGCGCGACTGAGGCCGATGCTGTTCTCTCGCTGAGTGCGCTTTTTGAAGGCGTGATTGCGCCTCGGACCCTGCGTCTTGAAGGCGCCACTCTGGCCCTGCGCCGTCTGCCAGACGGCGATGTGGACATGGATCTGCCGGAGCAGAAACGGGGTGGCCGGGGCGTGCCGACACGGCTCGACCGTCTGCGGGCCGTAGATGTCCATCATGTGTCCATCACCTTTGCCGGGCTTCCAAAGGACCGGACCGCTGTGATCGGAGACGTGGACATGAAAGCGCGCCGGATCCGGGTGGCGCCGCATTCACGGGATTTCGTCTGGGTCGGGTCCGGGCATACCACGATTGCGCTCGACGGTTTCCGCACCACCCTGACGGCGCAGGCGCGCCAGGTCGGGCATAACGGTGTGCTGCATCTGGAGGCGACGCCCTTTGAGCCGGCACAGCTCGGGGTTTTCAACCCCGTGGCTGCGGACTGGCACGTTCCCGTGTCCATCGGGGCGGATGCGGTCTTTGTGCCGCAGGGCATGGATGCGTTGCCGTCGGAACTGACGCTGAACCTGTCTCTCGGGGAGGGGAAGGTTTTTCAGAAAACCGCCGATCCGCTCCACCTTCATGCGGGACAGGCGCGTGTGCATCTGCAGATGGACCGTCCGGGGCTGAAGGGTGGCGCGCGGCTCGACGTGCCGTCAGCAACGCTGGACGTGGCGGATACCAACGGTGAGCTGACCCATCTGCAGGCTTCAGCCGGTGTCAGGCTGGACAATCTGCTCAGGCCGAACGTTCTGGATGGCGACGCGGAGGCCGGGCTGGATACGATCCGTTTTGCAACGCTGGGGTCCATCTGGCCCGCAACGATCGTCAAGGGTGGCCGCCGCTGGGTTTCAAAGAACATTACGGATGGGAACGGGCGGGATCTTCACGTCAAAGCCCATCTGCACAGCGATCATGGCCTGGACAGGATCCTGCCGACTTCCGTCGAGGGAAAGCTGACGGGACATGGCCTGACAGTCCACTGGCTGCGTCCTGTTCCTCCGGCCACAGGGCTTGATGCGTCCCTGCATTTTGATGGTCCGGAAACGCTCGTTATTGATCTGAGCCATGGTGTCCAGCCCACAGATGTGAAGCAGAACGTGCTGCTGCCCGAGGGGGAAATTCGGATTGGCAAGCTCTACGCCAAGGACCAGACGGGCGATATTTCCACGCATCTGACGGGGTCTCTGGCGGCGTTCATGTCCGCTCTGGCGCATCCGAGGCTGCATCTGCTGTCGCGGCATCCGCTGCCGTTCACACAGCCCGCGGGCATGGTGGACGCGCATGTCCGCATGACGCTGCCGCTTGTGGCGCATATTCCGGACGGGGCGCTGCATGTCTGGACGCAGGCTGCGTTCTCGGGCGTGCATCTGGGTAATGTCCTGATGGGGCGTGCGGTGGATGGCACTGCGGGCAGGATGTCCGCCACCGAGGACGCGCTGGACCTCACGGGAGACGGCCAGCTTGCGGGGATTCCCACGCATGTCGTCCTGCACGAGAATTTCCGGGGCGGGGCGCCGTCGCGCGTGTTGCAGACGATTGATGCGCGCTCGGTTCTGGACCCACAGTCTGTGGCCAAGGCGCGGATCGCGCCGGTGGGGCTGTTTGATGGCCATGCGGTCCTGAATGCGCATTTCGTGCAGCAGGCCAACGAGGCGTCTGATCTGAAACTGTCGCTGGACATGGCCCAGGCCGCTCTGAGCGTGCCGATCTGGGCCAAGCCGCTGGGTGAGCCTGCGACGGCCATGGTGCATATCGCGTTTCAGAACGGGAAAATGTCGGCTCTGGACGGCTTGCAGGCGCACGGGACTGATCTTTCCGTGGCGGGCAGGGGCGTCACACGTGCAGGCAAGCTGACCGGGATCGTGCTGGAAGGTTTCCGTATCGGGCGGACGCAGGGAGATGCACGCATTGCCCTGCCGCAGAGTGCGGAACAGCCGGTCGGCGTGACGGTCGATGCCGATCCGCTGGATCTGGCGCCGATGTTCGCGCCGCATCCAGCGGTGGCGGATACCGGATCGCAGGGCGGACCGGGCGGGAAAAGCGCGTCCATGGGCGACAGCTGGTCCATCGCGCTGAACGCGCCGCATGTCTATTATGGTCCGAAGGCGCAGGTGGGGGGTGTCGTCTCGCAGATCGAACTGCGCAACGGACATCTGACATCGGGGCGGTTTGCGCTGGATGCGCCGACCCGGGTGCGGGCGGTTCTGGACGATACGGGGCGTGAGCATCCGTTCGTGCTGGATATCGACAATCTGGGCCTGCTGCTGAAAAATCTGGGGCTGTATGATCGTATCCAGGGCGGGAAGACGCATCTGGAAGGGGTTTTTACGCCGGACGAAACCAGCGTGCGGAAGGTTCCGGAAGGGCGGAGTGCGAAGTCGGCGGGTCTGTGGGGAGGCCTGCCGCCGTTCCGGGGGCATGTGGACATGGGACCGTCGGAGTTCCTGAGGCCGCCGCTGACGCTGACGGCAGTCTCCGACCTCTCACCGCTGCACTGGCTGACCAATCATCTGGACCGCTTCGAGATCAGCCACCTCTCCACGCGGCTCAGTCTGGCGGGGAACATGCTGGTGCTGCATGACGGGGTGATTGGCAATCAGGCGCTGGGCGCCACGATGGAAGGGCCGATTGATCTGAAGACGTCCGGACTGAACCTCAACGGGACGATCGTGCCGGTTTTCGGGCTGAATGCGCTTCCGGGAAAGCTGCCGGTTCTGGGGCATCTGATGGCCCCCGAAAAGGGCGGCGGACTGCTTGCGGCGACGTTTGAGCTGCATGGAACGGTTGAAAAACCCGATCTGTCGGTCAATCCGCTGTCGATGCTGTTGCCGGGCGTTCTGCGGCGTATTCTGCATTAAGAGAGCGGTCAGGGATTATCCTGACGGGCCGGACGTCCCATATCTGAGGAAGAATTCGAAGGACATTCGCGGAGCGGGGGACGCCAGTGACGGACATGACAGATCTTTTCGGCGGCGCTCCCGGGGGGAAGCGTCCGTCCAGCCATGCTCCGGAGCCTGCGCGGCGAGAGCGTTCGGTCGAAGCGCCGCAGGTGCAGCGCCGTCCGCCCTCGCGCACGCAGCCTCTGGCGGATCGTCTTCGGCCGAAGCGGCTGGAAGACGTGCGGGGGCAGGATCATCTGCTCGGGCCTGAGGGCACGTTAACGCGGATGCTGGCGCGCGGGACGCTGTCCAGCCTGATCCTGTGGGGCGGTCCGGGATGTGGCAAGACGACGATCGCGCGGCTGCTCGCAGGACGGGCCGGGCTGTTTTATTCCCAGATTTCGGCGGTCTTTTCGGGCGTGGCGGATCTGCGCCGGGCGTTTGAGGAAGCGGATCAGAAACAGGCGGCGACCGGCAAGGGCACGCTGCTGTTCGTGGACGAGATCCATCGCTTCAATCGCGCACAGCAGGACGGGTTTCTGCCCTATGTGGAGCGCGGAACGGTGGTTCTGGTGGGAGCGACCACCGAAAATCCGTCCTTTGCGCTGAATGCGGCGCTGCTCTCGCGGTGTCAGGTTCTGGTGCTGAACCGGCTGGATGATGCGAGCCTTGAAAGTCTGCTGGAACATGCGGAAGAGGAAGTCGGCCGTCCGCTGCCGCTCGATCCCGAAGCGAGGGCCAGTCTGCGCGCCATGGCGGATGGAGACGGGCGTTATCTGCTGAACATGGTCGAGCAGCTTGTGGCGCTTGATCCATCAAAAGTGCTGACGCCGCGTGATCTGGCAGCGATCCTGTCCCGCCGGGCGATCCTCTATGACCGGGACCGGGAAGAGCACTACAACCTCATTTCCGCCCTGCACAAATCGCTGCGGGGCAGTGATCCGGATGCGGCTCTGTACTGGTTTGCGCGGATGCTGGAGGGCGGGGAGGACCCGCGCTACATCGCCCGGCGTCTGACGCGGTTCGCGGCCGAGGATGTGGGGCAGGCCGATCCCTCCGCGCTGCCGATGGCCGTGGCGGGATGGCAGACCTATGAGCGGCTGGGCTCTCCGGAAGGGGAGCTGGCGCTGGCGCAGGTCGTTGTGCATCTGGCGACAGCGCCGAAATCCAATGCGGTCTATGCGGCTTATAAAGCGGCCCGGGCTCTGGCGCGTGATACCGGTAGTCTGATGCCGCCGTCGCATATTCTGAATGCGCCGACGTCCCTGATGAAGGATATCGGGTACGGCAAGGGCTATGAATACGACCACGACAGCGAGGACGCATTTTCGGGTCAGAACTACTTTCCGGAAGGGATGCCCAGAGCGTCCCTTTATCATCCCACGGACCGCGGACATGAGGGGCGTATCAGAAAACTTCTGGACATGCGGGCCGCCAAGAGGGCATCCCGCGAACCATGACAGTTACCAACCGCATCGTGACCGAGGATGAGGCCGATATTCGCCTCGACCGCTGGTTCAGACGTCACTACCCCAATCTGACGCAGGGCGCGCTCCAGAAGCTGTGCCGCAAGGGACAGATCCGCGTGGAGGGAGGCCGTGTTCAGACCAATACGCGCCTGATCCCCGGACAGAGCGTTCGCATCCCGCCGCTGCCGGATGTGGACAAGCCCGCTCCGCTGCCCCCACCGGACCCGATGCTGGAGCGCGAGATCCGCAAGATGGTGATTTACGAGGACGAGCATCTGCTGGTTCTCGACAAGCCGTCCGGTCTTGCGACGCAGGGCGGTCCGGGCATTACGAAGCACGTGGACATGATGCTGGACGGCCTGCGGCCCGAGGGCGGGGATCGTCCGCGTCTGGTGCACCGCATCGACCGTGATACGTCCGGCATCCTGCTAATTGCGCGCACGCCAGGTGTGGCGGCGAAGCTTGCGGCGGCGTTCCGCGGTCGCGATGTGGAGAAGACGTACTGGGCTGTGGTTGTCGGGCGGCCTTCGCCGGAATCCGGCATCATCGACCAGCCTCTGGCCAAGATCGGTGCGGGTGGCGCGGCTCTGGTGATCGCGGCCTCACGCGATGAGGAAGACGCGGCGTCGGCCAAGACGGACTATGCGACGCTGGACGCGGCCGGAAAGAAGCTGAGCTGGCTGAAGCTGTCTCCGCTGACCGGGCGGACGCATCAGCTTCGTGTGCATACCGAATCCATCGGCACACCGATCCTTGGCGATCCGCGCTATGGCGGGAAGGCCGCGCATCCGGAAGGGTTTATCGACCGGCTGCATCTGCATGCGCGCCAGCTTGATATTCCCCATCCTGCCGGTGGGCGCCTGATCGTGACGGCCCCTCTGCCGCCGCATATGCGCGAGACGTTCCGGACGCTGGGCTTCGTGCCGGGTGAAACGCCCGCGCCCAAGCGCGTTCGGGGCAGCGGGAGCAGCAGCAAGGGCCGGGGGCCTGCGAAATGAAGAAGCTCACCGGCGGTCTGATTGCCGTCATCGTTGCTTTTGTCGGTGTGAGCGTGGCCACCCATGTCCTGATTGATCAGGATGCGCTCCGCGAGCGTGTGGCCGTGGCGCTCCGGCACCAGACCGGGCTTTCGATGCAGGTCCGTCATTCGTCGGTGCAGCTTCTGCCCTGGCCGGCCTTCGAGGCCTCCGATGTCGTTCTGACGCGCGATGGACAGACGCCGGTTCTCAAGGCTCATACGATCCATGCGGGGATTGCCATTTTCGCCCTGCTACACCGTGAGGTGCGGTTTCAGGACGTTGTGATCGAGAAGGCGACGGTCAATCTGGTGCGCGGTTCGGATGGACAGGCCAACTGGTCTCTGACGCCGGATCGTGAGGACGAGGATGCCTCCCTGCCGGTGAAGACACGGAGCGGCCAGCGGATTCATGCGCACTGGGACCTGTCGCTTGATGGGCTGCATGTCACGCAGACCGCTGTTCTCTGGAATGATCGTCTGACCCGCACCAGCGGATCGTTCGGTCTGGATGTGCTGGATCTGGCGGGGCTGCGCAGCCCCAGTCCGTGGATCAGCCTTCAGGGACATCATGCCGGGACGCCGTTCACGCTCAAGGGGCATATCGGCAATCTGTCGCAGCTGCGGGGTACCCAGCCGGGGAATGTACAGCCTTGGGCGTTCAGCGTCGGCACGACGCTGGGTGAGGGCGACAGGCGGGACTGGCTCAATCTGGACGGGCGGATCGGCAATCCGTCCCGGATGGAAAACGTGCTGCTGACGGTCCAGGGCGAGTGGCCCAACCTTCAGGACGCGCATCGTCTGTTCCCGCATGCCAACCTGCCGAATGTTCCGTCTCTGGGCGGAGATGTCGCGCTTCAGGGCAGCCCCGGTTCGCTGGCCGGTCTGGACGGGAGCGCGCTGCTGCACCGGCTTGTGGAGACGATGACGCCCACGCGCGTTCATCTGCATGCCGGTTCTGTCGGGCTGAGACAGGGTGCGGTCCAGAATCTCCATCTTGATGCTGCGGCTCCGGATGCGGCGCTGACGGTCACGGCGGATACGCAGTGGCGCGATACGGGGTGGCATGTGGAAGCCGGGGCCGGAACGATGCAGCAGGCGCTTACGGCCTGGCGGAATGGCCTGCAGACTGCGGTGCCGCTGACGGCGGAACTGCGCAGCCAGACCACGCTCCTCTCCGGTGCGCCATCCCTCAATGCGCAGGACAAGGCCCGTGTCGCCGTTTCGGGAACGGTTGGTGCGGAGAGTGGGCATCTGGTGGCGGAAGGGAGCGGCAAAACACTCCATCTGCCGGGTGCGCTCCTGCATGATGTGAGCCTGCATGGCACGCTGGAGACACATGACCGCGAAAGCCTTTCGCTTGATGGCCTGACATTCGGCAGTCAGGAACTGTCTGTGGATGGGGCTCTGAAGGTGGTTCTGGGGCAGGGCGTGCCGCCGGTCGTGAGCGGAAACATTCATGCCGCGAACATGGATCTGGACGTGCTCAAGGGGCTCTGGCTTGAGCCGGCCCCCAAAGCTGCTGCTGCGCCGGTTGCGGCCGCTCCGAATGCGACGGAAAGCCCGTCGCAGGACGTGAAGAGCGTTCCGGCCCAGGCGGAGGAACATCCGTCCGCCGGGATCCAGAGCGCTCCGGATCCCACGCCAGTCTGGGTCAGGCGTCTGCGGGCGCAGGATCTGAACCTGCGTCTGGCGGCTGATCACGTCGTGTTTGCGGGGCGGGAGTATACCGGTCTGGCGACGCGCCTGACGCTTTCGGGCGGCCATCTGCGTCTGGACCCGATTTCCGGGCAGGCGCAGGGGCTGACGCTTTCAGGGATGGCGGAGCTGGATGCCGGTGCGCTTCCGGTTACGGGGAACGTGACGTTCCAGCCGCTTATTCTGCCGGCCGGTCTGCTGGAGACGCGGCTTGGAATGCCGCTTCTGCTTCAGGGGCCTGTGCAGGTCGTGGGGTATCTCTCGGCCCGGGGCAACAGCGCTGACGAAATGCGGCAGTCGCTGGAGGGACATCTGGGCCTCTCGATGGTGGACGGTCAGGTGCAGAGCGCGCTGCTCGGGCAGATGGCAGGGTCTGCGGCCAGTGTGGTCCTTGGGAAAGGGGATTGGTCGCTGCGCTGTCTGGGGCTGCATATGAGTATTGCAAACGATATGGCGCATATCGACACGCTGGGGCTCCAGTCCGGGCGCTTTTCTGTCTCCGGGAGTGGGACGGTCGGTCTTGGGACGCAGGTTCTGGATCTGCGCCTTCTGCCGGTGGTGGATTTTGAAGGCGCGGGGGCGTCCACACCCGTGGTTCTGACGGGCACGCTGGAGGCGCCGCATGTCGCGCAGGACCGGGATGCGGGCGGCAATTTCCATGTAACGATCGGCGGGGATGGCAATGCTGCCGATCCATGCACGGCGCCCCTCGCTGCTGCGCGTGAGGGACAGCCGGGTCCGGCCCCCGAGGCGGTCAAGGTCCATCATTCGAAAGCCGGGGACATCCTGCGCGCTCTGGGAGTTCTGCATTGAGCGGGCACAAGCGTTTCTGGAAAGCGGTTTCGGTAGTATCCGAGAACGGCCTGTTCGAACCGCGTCTGGATGGACGGCCGATCCGTCTGCCGCAGGGACGGGTTCTGGCCGTCCGGTCGTCTGCTCTGGCCGAGGCTATTGCCGGGGAGTGGGGAGGGATTGCGGAAAATGCGTCCTTCACGCCTGATGCGCTGCCCCTGACCCGGATCGCCGGGACGATGATCGAGAGGATCGCGCCGGAGCCGCGGGCAGCACGGGACATGCTCCTCGGACTCGGGGTGGATGACGGACTCTGTTATTGCGAAGACGGGATCGGGCCAGTTGCGAAGCAGGTTTTTGCCTGGCTTTCGGGTTACGGGATCCACCCGAGTGTAACCGATGGTCTCATGCCGGTCGTACAGCAGGAGGGATATCTGGACGCTTTGGCCCAGCTGCTGGCAGGGCGGGACGATCTGGAACTTGCGGTTCTGGGCGTTCTGGCACAGGCGACGGGCAGCCTGCTTCTGTCGCTTGCGGTCGTGGGAGGGGCTGTCAGCCTCGTGGATACGGTTTTCTGGGCTAATCACGACGAAAAGTCCCAGCTTGCGACATGGGGGCAGGATGAGGAACTCGTCCGCACGATGGAAAATCGCGAGAAAGATATTCTCGATGCGGGACTGTTCCTGACACTGGGGCGCAAGGTTTCGATCTGAGAGGAAAATGCCCTGAATGGGGCATGATCTTGCCATATTCGGGGATCATTGAAGGCCTTGCCATGTGACAGAACGAGATGATTGGTGACTCGCCCCCGCCAGGGCCCGGGCGCTATTTCCGGTTCTGTCGAATACTGTCAGAGTCGAGGAAATTATGTCTGTATCCGTTCGTAAGCCCCTGCTGCGTCACATGGGTACCCGTATCGTGAAAACCTGCTCCATAGGAGCTTGGCTTTTTCTGGCTGCGACACCGCTGATCGTAGTGGTGTGCGCCATTCACGGCTGATTTTCCGGTTATTCAGGCAATAAAAAAGCCCGGTTTCCGTGAGGAAGGCCGGGCTTTTTCGTAACCGGAACTGCCGGTCAGGCTTCTCCGTTATCCGGGACCATGATGCTGACGGTCGCGGTGGCGGCAATCCCTTCTTCACGGCCCGTAAAGCCCAGGCGCTCGGAGGTCGTGGCTTTGACCGAGATGCGGCTGACGCTGACCTTCAGCAGATCGGCAAGGCGCTGACGCATGGCTTCGGCATGGGGGCCGATCTTGGGGCGTTCGCAGATTAGCGTGATGTCGGCGTTCACGAGGAATCCGCCGCGCTCGCGGATGCGTTCGCCAGCGTGGATTAGGAAGCGTGCCGAGTCCATGTCCTTCCATTCATTGTCGGAAGGCGGGAAATGGCGGCCGATATCGCCTTCAGCCAGTGCGCCGTAAATGGCATCGCACAGCGTGTGGATGCCGACATCGGCGTCGGAATGCCCGGCGAGGCCCTTCGTATGGGGCACCTCGATACCACACAGGATCAGCTTGCGGCCTTCCTCGAAGGCATGGACGTCATAGCCCAGTCCGACGCGGGGCAGCAGGTTCCGGTCAATCACACCTTCAAGACGCATCAGGTCCTCCGCAACAGTCAATTTGATATTGTCTTCCGACCCCTGAACGATCGCCACCGGATGGCCTGCCTGTTCGAGCAGGGCGGCGTCGTCGGTGCGGGCATCGCGCAGGGTACGGTGAAGTTCGAGCAGGGTGCCGAAGCGGAAGCCCTGCGGGGTCTGGGCACGCCACAGTCCGTCCCGCGGGACGGTGTCGACGATGATGCCGTCGGTGGCCTTCTTGATCGTGTCGATGACGGCGACGGCCGGGATCACGCCCTCATGGGTTTTCAGCGCGTTGATGACGTTTTGTACGACGTCTGCCGGGACGCAGGGGCGGGCGCCGTCATGAACCAGCACCAGATCGGGCGGCTCGGGGAGGGCAGCAAGGGTTTCGAGGCCGTTGCGCACGCTGTCATGGCGTTCCGCGCCACCACTGACGGGCGGCAACACGTCCAGCCCTTTCAGGCTGTCGGCCAGCAGGGGATCGTCCCCAACCGGCAGGAGCACGTCCACATGCGGCAGGAGGGCTTCGGCGGCTCTGCGGATGACGGGTTTGCCCCGCAGCATCCGAAACTGCTTGGAAGAATTGTCCCCGTTCGGCGAGGACGCATCGAAGCGCCGGCCACGACCGGCAGCGAGAAGAAGGGCAGCGATACGCATGGGGGAGGAATGGGCCGGGACGGCAGGGACGTCAAGGTCGCGCTGCTGTCCGCGCCGTTCTGCGCAGGTTCCCGGCACGGCCTGTCAGTGGATCAGCGTGCTGTCGTGGGGGCTGTCGAGGCTGAACACGGGGATGCTGACGTCGAAGCGATGGCCCGAACGCGGCTCCAGCATATGATAGGTGCCGTGCATGAATCCCGAGGGCGTGGTCAGCATTGCGCCGGACGTGTAGTCGAACTGTTCCTGCGGGGCGATCACCGGCTGTTCGCCGACGACGCCATCGCCATGGACATGCTCCTTGCGGCCCAGTCCATCCACGATTTCCCAACTCCGGGACAGGAGCTGGAAGGTGTCTTTCCGCTCGTTCTCGATGCTGATGTGATAGGCCCAGGCGTACTGGTGGTCTTCAGGATGGGACTGGTCGTCCAGCCAGAAGGTCCGGACCGTGACTGTCACGTCGTCCGTGGTTTTGCTGAAGCATGGTGCAGTTTCCATGGCTTCGGCGAGTGCCGTTTCGGGGTCGGCATGGAGAAGGGGGTGGGATGACTTGTCAGGCATAATGCCATTGTAAAGCCATCCCGCCCTTTTGTCAGGAAAACTTATGCAAGGGCCGCAACTGCTGCGGCACCGCGCTTCAGATCGTCGATCAGGTCTGCAGGATCTTCGAGGCCGACGGAGAGGCGAATGGCTCCGTCCGTGATGCCCAGGCGCGCGCGTTCGTCTTCGCTGACGCGCATATGGGTCGTCGTGGCGGGATGCGTTGCAAGGCTGCGGGCGTCGCCAAGATTGTTGGAAATCGCGATGACCTTGAAGGCATTCATGAAGGCGAATGCGCCTTCACGGCCTTTGTCCACCACGAACGCCACCATGGAGCCACCATTACTCATTTGTTTTGCGGCAAGTTCATGCTGCGGATGGTCGGCGCGACCCGGGTAGCGGACCTGAACAACACCCGGCAGTTCGGCCAGCGCATCGGCGACGGCAGCGGCATTGCGGGCCATGGCGTCCGTCCGGAGCTGGAGCGTTTCCAGACCCTTGAGCAGAACCCAGGCGTTGAACGGCGAGAGGGCATTGCCGGTATTGCGGGTGTAGGGCTGAAGCGTCTCGTTGATCCATGCGCTGGACCCGAGCACTGCGCCGCCAAGAACACGGCCCTGACCGTCGATATGTTTCGTACAGGAATAGACGATCACATCGGCGCCCAGCTTGAGCGGGGATTGTCCAAGCGGTGTTGCGAACACGTTGTCCACGATCAGCAGGCCGCCAGCCTTGTGCGTCAGCTCGGCCACGCGGGCGATGTCGAGGACGTCGAGCATCGGGTTGGACGGGCTTTCGATCAGAACCGCAGCCGTCGGCTTGGAAAGAGCGCGCTCCCAGGCGTCGTAATCCGTGCCATCCACCAGTTCGGTCTCGATGCCGTAGCGGGGCAGGAGGTTGGTGACGATCCAGTAGCAGGAGCCGAAAATGGCGCGGGAGGCCACGACGCGGTCTCCGGCTTTTACATGCGACAGGATAGCCGAGGAGACGGCGCCCATGCCGGTTGCGGTGGCAACGCAGGCTTCAGCACCCTCGAGGAGTGCGAGGCGCTCCTGAAGTGTATCGACGGTTGGGTTGCCGAAGCGGGAATACTGGAAATGCTGGACGTCGCCCGTGAAGGTTGCGGCGGCCTGTTCAGCACTGTCATAGACGAAGCCGGAGGTCAGGAAGAGCGCTTCCGAGGTCTCGCCGAATTCTGTGCGGTTCGGGGCTTCGTGCAGGAGGCGCGTGGCGGTGCGCCAGTTTTCTGTAGACATGATGTGTCCCTCCATAAAACGCCCTGCTGAACAGGACGCATGTGGCGGGCCGTGGAAGTCCTGGGAATCGTTCGATAACGACGCAGGGCCTCTTTAGCGCAATTCTTTAACCTCGCCGCAAGCCGGCCGCTCAAATCACGAGGGTCAGCTACGTCGGAGCGCTTCTGACAGCCGGACTATGGGCTGTATTTCGGTTTTGCGTCAACACCCTGAAGTTCGGGTGGGGTGGATTGCGGAAGAAAGGCGGAGCAGCTATGCTCAACGCCGAGTGCGGGCGTAGTTCAATGGTAGAACGGCAGCTTCCCAAGCTGCATACGGGGGTTCGATTCCCCTCGCCCGCTCCAGACCTTCCAGAAAAAACAGCAGTTATTTGGGCATCGGCGGGGCGCTGAGCGTGTCCTGATATTCCTTGCCGTTCCAGATCCAGTGATCGTTCGGGCTGACCAGAAGGTCGTGCATGCCTTTATGGCGTGTGGGCAGGACGGAAATATCGCCGTTCACCGAGTCCAGAACCGTGTTCCAAGTATCGTTGTGCTTCAGATAGACCGAGGTGGTGCAGCCTGCGGAGCCGCAGAGGCGGGCGGACTGGAGCTGTACGAACAGGGCTTCGTCATTCTTGCCGGACGAGAGCGATGCGGAACCGACGAGCACAACCGGCTGATCGTGATGCTTGGCCGCGTCCTGCAGGTCGTCCTCGTTCAGTTTGCGGGCGTCTTCATCCAGCTTCGTTCCCGGATGCGCCGTGAGGATGACGGGGGCTGCACCGGCATTGGCAGGCTGCGCGGCGTGACGCGTATGGTGATGGTTTTTGCCGGTGGCGGCATCCGCACAGGACAACGCTGCGGGGAGCATGACGGACAGGGCCAGAACTGCCGCGCGGCGGGAAAGAATCTGCTGGATCGACATAAGACCTATCATAACACGAAATTGAAAACGGGCATCTGTGAAGGTTCTGATGTCATTCATGACGCAGCGTGACCACGAGCACGTCCCGATAAGCCGGCTGAGATGGATCGACAGGCTGCACCGCTGTAACGCCGTGATAGACGCGGTGATCGTCCACGATGGCGGCATCGAGCGGATTGATGAGGGTAAAGGACCCCAGCGGTTCCTTTCGCATGTCGTGGATGGTGGTGACGCCCTGTTCCACGTTGTGACGGGCAACCATGAGGACCAGAACCCAGTCCACACCGTCGCGGTGCAGGCCCTCAGGTGTGGGGCGTCCTTCATTGCCGGGACGGGCCTCAATGCGGAACTGATGCACCTCGACATGCCAGGACGGGGGCTTTTCAGTAGGTGGCGTCAGGGCATCCGCGATCGTGCTGATGGTGCGGATTGCGGCTGTCATGGCGGGATGGGATGCCGTCGAATCCGCCACGGCCGGAAACCAGCGTTCAACGCCGCCATTGAGCAGGTTGTAGTCCCGGCTCTGGTAATGGGGCTGGTGTTTTTTGCGTGTGATGGTCTCGCCCGAGACGGCGAAGGTCGCATAGCGGCGACGGCGGTAACGGCCGCCGTCCGCCATGTAACGGTCAAGGCCCAGATGGTTCCAGCTCTCGGCGAAGCCCTGCCAGTCGGTCAGGCCTTCATGTTCGAGCAGCGGGCGTGTGGTCTGGGCCTGAAGGAAGGCGAACCCTTTTTCCAGCAGGGTGTCTTCGATGCCGGTCAGAACCCTGTCAAAGGGCGGGGAGAGATCGGTGGGGCTCATGAATCCTCGGAACAGGGGACGCAGGGTCTGGGGACACTACGTTCCACATTCCCCCTTTGACAGGGTTCTGAAAAGGGTTTTCAGCTCCCCAGATCAGGTTTGACCGGAGAAAGATGCTCGCGGAGCGTGCTGCAGGCCGTCGGTGTGACGCCCAGAATGCCCGCGAGATGCTGACGGTACAGGCCTTCATGGATCAGGCGCGCGGCCAGACCCGAGAGCAGACCGCCCCCGAAACTGCGCTTGGCGTCCAGCATACCCCAGCCGTTATAGTCCCCGAGGGCTACGACAGCGCCACGATCGTTATAAGCGAACGGGGCGGGGGTCTTGCCGGCGATGATGTCCGGCAGGGCGCGTCCGATATACTGACCCTGCTGGCGTGCGGCCTGTGCCGTGGGGGCAATCGGCGCGGCGTCGATGCGGGAGCAGTCACCGATCGCGAAGACGGACGGGTCCTGCGTGGTCTGAAGCGTCGTGGTGACGCCAAGCTGGCCTGAGCGACCGCGTTCCAGACCTTCGAGAAGGTTCGTGGCATCCGAAGCACGGACGCCAGCTGCCCAGACGCGGAGGCTGGCGGGGATATGTTCGCCGGATTTGAGGCTGAAACCCGTTTCGTCCGCACCGACGACCATGGCTTCGGTTCGCACGGAAATCCCGAGCTTTTCGAGCTGGCGTGCGGCGGCCGAGGAGACGGCTTCAGGGAAGGCCGGAAGGATGCGTGGTCCGGTTTCGATCAGCACGGCGTTCAGCAGGGATTTGCGAACGGCAGGACCCAGACCGCGGGCGTCGTCAATGGACTTGCACAGCTCGGCAATGAGCTGGACGCCCGTTGCACCTCCGCCGACAATGCCGACGGAGAGCTTTTCGCCAGCCGCCCGGGCCTTCTGGACCGCTTCGCGGAAGGTTGCGAACAGGGCATCGGCATCGTTCAGGCTGTCAATGAACATGCAGTGATCGACAATGCCGGGAATGCCGAAATCATTCGCGCGCGAGCCGAGGGCCACCACCAGATAGTCGTAGGGCAGCGTGGCGCCGGTATCGAGCGAGACTGTCTTACTGTCGCGGTTGAACGTCGTGGGGCTGCCCTGGACGAAGGTGAAGCCGAATTTGGCTGCTGTTTCAGTAAAGGGGATGCAGTTGCCCTGATGCTGCATGGTACCTGCAGCGAATTCGTGAAGGGCCGGTTTCCAGTAATGGATGGGGCTGCGATCAACGAGTGTCAGGGAAATATTCTGGTGACGGCCCAGAGCCGCAGCGGCTTCAAGCCCACCGACGCCACCGCCAAGAACAAGCACGCGAGCTGCAGCAGACATGGACATTTTCCTTATATCAGGTGCGAAACGGCACCCGGTTTTGCGAGCGCCTGAAGTGTATCAACAACAGATTTTGCTATCGACAGAGGCGGGGACGCACAAGCCCCGCTCTCGCTGACGTGTTGGATGCGTTTAGCTGCGGTAGGAGCCATTGATGTCGATGTAGCCATGCGTCAGATCGCAGGTCCAGACACGGGCCTCGCCGTCACCGAGGCCGAGATCGACGACGATTTCGATTTCCTGACCCTTCATGTGGGCAACCACCGGGGCTTCGTCATAATTCTCGACGACGCCACCTTCTCTGGCGATCCACGTGCCACCGATGGCGACGGAAAGCCGGTCGCGATCTGCTGGTTCGCCGCTTTTTCCAACGGCCATGACCACACGGCCCCAGTTGGCGTCCTCGCCCGCGATGGCGGTTTTTACGAGGGGGGAATTGGCGATGCAGAGCGCGATACGGTGGGCGGAAAGGTTGCTTTCAGCGCCCGTGACGCCGATGCGGACGAGCTTTGTTGCCCCTTCGCCGTCGCGGACCACCATGAGCGCGAGCTCCAGCAGGAGGTCGTTCAGCGCAAGGGTAAACTCGGCGAGAGCGGGGTCGTTGATGTCGTCGATCTCGGGATTGTCAGCCAGTCCGGTGGCGAACAGCATCAGCATGTCCGATGTGGACGTGTCCGAATCGACGGTGATGGCGTTGAAACTCTGGGAACAGCCCGAGGCCAGCAGGGACTGAAGGATGTTCTGCGGCAGTTTCGCGTCGGTTGCGACATAGGCCAGCATCGTGGCCATGTCGGGAGCCACCATCCCCGAACCCTTGGCGATGCCCTGAATGCGGACGGACGTTCCGGCAATCGTCACGTCACGGCGTGCGGCCTTGGGGAATGTGTCCGTCGTCATGATGGCGCGGGCGGCATCGGCCCAGCCGTTTTCGTCCAGCCCAGCCTTGGCGGCGGGGAGGGCCCCGATGATGCGGTCCTGGGGGAGTTTTTCGCCGATCACGCCCGTGGACGCGAGAAAGACGTCCTGCGGGGGGCAGTCCAGAAGCCGTGCGGTGGCGTCAGCGCAATCTGCGCAGGCCTGAATTCCGGCGCGACCGGTAAAGACGTTCGCGTTGCCTGCATTGACGAGCAGGGCGCGGGCATAGGGGGTTGTCAGCGCGGTCCGGCACCAGAGCACCGGGGCGCCGGGGCAGGCGTTTTTGGTGTAGACGCCTGCCGCGACCGTGCCGGGGACGAATTCCGCCAGCATCAGGTCCGTACGACCCTGATAGCGGATGCCCGCGGCGACGGCGGAAAGCCGCACGCCCGCAATCGTTGCAAGGTCCGGCAGCGGACGAGCGAGCGGAGAGACGGGGAGCGGCTTTGCCATGGTCTTACTTCTTTGCAGGTGCGGCAGCCGGCGCTGCGTCCGGAATGACCTTGCCCTGTGCGTCGTAGTGAACGACCTTCACCTGGGATTCGGCGTTCTGTACGATGTCACGCACCTTGTCGCGGATCAGTTCCTGACGGACCTGGTCGTGGACCTGATCGAATGTCGGAATCGGAGCAGTACGGGTCGCGAGAACCTGGATCACGTGCCAGCCGTACTGGGTGTGAACAGGGGTCTGGGAGATCGTGTTCGGCTTCATGGCGAAGGCGGCAGCGGAGAAAGCAGGCAGCATGTCGGCCTTCTTGAACCAGCCGAGATCGCCACCATTTGCGCCAGCCGAACCCTTGTCCTTGGAGAGCTGTGCGGCGAGCTTGCCGAAATCAGCACCCTTGTTGAGCTGGGCGATGATGTCCTTGGCCTGCGCTTCGCTGTCCACGAGGATGTGGCGGGCGTGGATCTCTTCTTCCGGCTTCTTGTTCGCATAATGCGTCTGGTAGAAGTCGTGCAGTGTGGAATCGGTGACCAGCGGGCCGACCTTTTCTTCGAGATAGGCGTTCTGCAGGGCGTTCGCGGCAGCGGCGTCCATGGCAGCCTTCACGTCCGGCTTGCGGCTCAGGCCTTCCTTGTCGGCGGCGATCTGAACGGCCTTCTGGTCAACGAGCTGGTTGACGATCAGCGGGATCAGAACGGACGGCTGGATCTGCCGGGCCTGGGGCGGGAGGTTGCCGGCAGCGCGCTGCACGTCACCGAGTGTGATCTTCGAGCCGTTGACGGTCGCGATCAGCATGTCCGGGTTGGCTGCAGGAGCAGGAGCTGCCGCAGGAGCCGTTGCGACCGGAGCGGGAGCAGGGGCGGCGAAAGCCGTCGATGCAGCAACCGATGTGCCGGCCAGGAGGGCTGCGAGAGCGAAAGTGGAGCGGGAAAGCCGCATGTGGGACTACCTCGGATATGACCTGAGAATAAGGATGGCCTGCACCATGACAAAGGCTGGTCCGCCCTGCAAGGGTGCGGTCCGTTACCATTCCTTCACGAGGGTGTCGTATGGGGCACGGGCTGCGGGCTGGATGTGACACTGCGATGACAATGCGGACATTTCCTCAAGGTTCTCTGCGGCCTCTCCATTGACCCTACGCGGCCCCGGTCCTATTTCCAGCAGACGTGAAAATCCTGACGGCACGGTGTGCGGGTCTTTCCGCTTCTGGAAAGATCTGGCGTTCCGGGCCATCGGCATCTCAAGGTTCAGCATGTTCGCACGCCTCGCCCGCGCCCTTTTCGGTTCTGCCAACGATCGCACGCTCAAGGCGTATCAGCGCCGTGTGCCCGAGATCAATGCACTGGAGCCTGCGGTCCAGGCTCTCTCTGACGAGCAGCTCCGACAGAAAACGGTCGAGTTCAGGGAGCGGCTTGAGAAAGGCGAAACCCTGGATGGCCTGCTGGCGGAAGCCTTTGCGGTCTGCCGTGAGGCGTCGCGCCGGGTTCTGGGCAAGCGTCATTTTGATGTGCAGCTCATTGGCGGCATGGTCCTGCATGGCGGTCGGATCGCGGAAATGCGGACGGGCGAGGGCAAGACCCTTGTGGCAACGCTTGCGGTCTATCTGAACGCGCTGAGCGGCAAGGGTGTGCATGTCGTTACGGTCAATGATTATCTTGCACGCCGTGACGCCGAGGAAATGTCTGTTCTGTACAGCTTCCTCGGGCTGACGACGGGTGTGATCATCCCAAACCTGTCCGACGGTGAGCGTCGCGAGGCCTATGCGGCGGACATCACCTACGGCACGAACAACGAGTTCGGCTTCGACTATCTGCGCGACAATATGAAATATTCGCTCGCCGATATGGTGCAGCGTCCGTTCAATCATGCGATCGTGGATGAGGTGGACAGCATCCTGATCGACGAGGCTCGGACGCCGCTCATCATTTCCGGTCCGGCGGATGACAGCTCCGACCTGTATCGCTCTGTCGATGATGTGGTCGTGAAGCTCGTTGAAGAGCCTGACGTCTACGACAAGGACGAGAAGCTGCGTTCGGTCACGCTGACCGAAGAAGGGTCGCACCGTGTCGAAGAGCTTCTGGCGCAGGCCGGGGTGCTTCAGGAAGGCGGCCTTTACGACATTCACAACGTGGCGGTGGTTCATCACGTCCAGCAGTCCCTGCGGGCGCATACGCTGTTCACGCGGGATGTGGATTACATCGTCCGTGAGGGCAAGGTCGTCATCATCGACGAGTTCACCGGTCGTATGATGGACGGGCGCCGCTATTCGGATGGTCTGCATCAGGCGCTGGAAGCCAAGGAGCATGTGGAGATCCAGCAGGAGAATCAGACGCTCGCCTCCATCACGTTCCAGAACTATTTCCGCCTCTACCCGAAGCTTTCGGGCATGACCGGTACGGCCATGACCGAGGCCGACGAGTTCGCGGAAATCTATCACCTCGATGTGGTGGAAATCCCGACGAACCTGCCAGTGCAGCGGATCGACACGGATGACGAGGTTTATCTGACGGCAGCGGAAAAATTCAATGCCGTGGCCGATCTGATCCGCGATATCCACAAGACGGGCCAGCCCATTCTCGTGGGCACGACGTCCATCGAGAAGAGCGAATACCTCTCCCATATCCTCACGCAGCGCGGCATTCCGCATAACGTGCTCAATGCCCGGCAGCATGAGAAGGAAGCCATCATCGTTGCCCAGGCGGGTGCGCCGGGTGCGATCACGATTGCGACCAACATGGCCGGTCGCGGAACCGACATCAAACTGGGCGGCAATATCGAGATGCTGGTGAAGGCCAGTATTGAGCATGTTGAAGACGAAGCACAGCGTACGGCTGTCGAGCAGGACATCCGGGAGAGTATCGAGGAGCATCACGAAGAGGTTCACAAGGCGGGTGGTCTGTATGTGATCGGCACCGAACGCCATGAGAGCCGCCGTGTGGACAACCAGCTTCGCGGCCGTTCGGGCCGTCAGGGCGATCCGGGCAACTCGCGCTTCTTCCTGTCGCTTGAAGATGACCTGATCCGCATTTTCGCCAGCGACCGCATGGGCGCGATGATGCAGAAGATGGGCCTTAAGGAAGGTGAGGCGATTGTTCATCCCTGGCTGAACAAGGCTCTGGAAAAGGCGCAGAAGCGGGTTGAAGCGCGCAATTTCGACATGCGCAAGAACACGCTCAAATATGACGACGTCATGAATGACCAGCGCAAGGAGGTTTATGCCCAGCGCCGCGAATACATGGCGACGGAAGATCTGTCGGGTGTGATCGCCGAACTGCGCGAACACACGATCGAGGATCTGGTGCACGCCCATATTCCCGAAAAATCCTTTGCCGAGGCCTGGGATACGGAAGGGCTGGCGAAAGACGTCTCCCGCATTCTGAACCTGGATCTGCCGATCGCGGACTGGGCGAAGGAAGACGGTATGGATTCCGAAGGCGTGATCGAGCGCATTCAGGCCGAAGCCGCGAAGGCGCAGGCAGCGCGGACGGCTAATATGGGTCCTGAGCTGATGCGCCTGATCGAAAAACAGGTCGTGCTCACGACATTCGATGCGGTCTGGAAAGAGCATCTGCATGGGCTGGACCAGCTCCGTCAGGGCATTGGTCTGCGGGCTTACGGGCAGCGTGATCCGCTGAACGAGTACAAGCAGGAAGCCTTCCAGATGTTCACCGCGATGCTTGACGACATGCGGGTCCGCGTAACGGAGACGATGTGCCGCATTCAGGCCGTGTCCGAGCCGCCGCCGTTCCCGGTCATCAACACCGAGGCGTCCGGCCCGTCCGAAGAGCCTGCTGACCTGTTCGCGCAGGGCACGACGGGTTCGGAAATTCCGGCATCCCTGCCTGTCCGGGAGCCGATGACGGTCTTTCCGTCCGCGGCGCCGATGTCACGTCCGCAGTCCGTGCCGGTAGGGGAAGAGCCTGATGCGGCGACGCTTCAGCGCTGGTATGCGGAGACGCCGCGAAACGCCCTTTGCCCGTGTGGATCGGGTCTGAAGTTCAAACACTGTCATGGCAGGCTCGTCTGAGCCTCTGACGCGACGATAGAGGAAGGAGCGACCGATGGCCGGTCATTCACAGTTCAAGAACATCATGCACCGCAAGGGTGCGCAGGATGCCAAGCGGGCCAAGCAGTTCGCCAAGGTGCTGCGTGAAATTACGGTTGCGGTGCGCTCGGGTCTGCCCGAAGCCGCCTCCAACCCCCGTCTGCGTGCGGCGCTGTCCATGGCGCGTGAAGTCAACATGCCCAAGGACAATGTCGAGCGCGCCATCAAGAAGGCGTCTGGCACCGCAGGTGGCGATGATTACGTCGAAGTCCGTTACGAGGGCTACGGCCCCGCGGGTGTTGCGATCATCGTTGAAGGGCTGACGGACAACCGCAACCGGACGGCCGGCGAAGTGCGCGCGGCGTTTTCCAAGCATGGCGGTTCGATGGGTGAGACGAACTCGGTCTCGTTCATGTTCCAGCGCCTGGGCGTCATCAGCTATCCGCTGGATGTGGCCTCGGAAGACGAAATGCTGGAAGCCGCGATTGAGGCCGGTGCGGATAATGCCGTCACCACCGAAGACGGTCATGAAGTCACCTGCGAGATGGAAAATTTCTTCGCTGTCCGCGATGCGCTTGAAAGCCGTTTCGGTGAGCCGAAGTCTTCCAAGCTCGACTGGCGTCCGGAAAACAGCGTGACGCTGGATGAGGACAAGGCGCGTTCGGTCATGAAGCTGATCGACGTGCTGGAAGACAATGACGACGTTCAGGCCGTCTACGCCAATTTCGACATTCCTGACGACGTGGCCGAGGCGCTGGCTGCTTGATCCGCCTGATGGGCATTGACCCCGGCCTGCGCTTCATGGGCTGGGGCATCATCGACGTGGACGGCAATCACCTGAAGCATGTGGCATCCGGGGTGATCGGGACCGATGGGTCCGAATCCGTGCCGCTGCGTCTGTGCGAGCTGCATGGCGCGCTTAAAAAGCTGATCCGCGAATACGCACCGGCCGAGGCGGCTGTTGAGGAGACCTACGTGAACCGTAACGGCTCTTCGACGCTGAAACTCGGTTATGCGCGTGGAGTGGCTCTGCTAACGCCAGCCTATGAAGGGCTTCCGGTTGCGGAATACGGGGCGATGACGGTCAAGAAATCCGTGGTCGGAACCGGGTCTGCAACCAAGGAACAGGTGACGATGATGGTGAAGCGGCTGCTGCCGGGCGCCGAGATCCGCAAGGCCGATGCATCCGATGCTCTGGCCGTTGCAATCTGTCATGCCCATCACCGCGCGAGTGCGGCGCATGTCGTGGCCGGGAAGCGCATGGCATGATCGGGCAACTGACCGGACTCGTCGGACAGATCGAGGGCGAGCGCTGCATCGTTGACGTCAATGGCGTGGGATATGTGGTTTCGGCCTCGACCCGCACACTGGCGGCACTGCCTCAGCCACCTTCCGTGGCACGCGTGCTGATCGAGACGATCGTGCGCGAGGATGCCATCCAGCTTTTCGGCTTTGCGACGACGGATGAGCGGGACTGGTTCCGGCTGCTGACGACCGTGCAGGGCGTGGGCGCGAAAGTGGCGCTGGCGATCCTCTCGGCGAACAGTCCGGGCGAATTGTTGCTGGCGATCAATGCCGGGGACAAAGGCTCACTGACGCGGGCTGCGGGCGTGGGGCCGCGTCTGGCGGATCGTATTCTGAGCGAATTGCGCAACAAGGTTGCGAAAATGCCGGGCGGGGGCGGGACCGTATCCGCACCCGGGATTGTCTCTGGGCCGAGTGTCGAGAACGATGCGCTGCTGGCGCTGGCGGGGCTCGGGTTCCGCCGGGCCGAGGCGTGGCCTGTTCTGAGCAGGGTACTGGCCGAGAACGAGAATGCGACGCTTGATCTGGCAATCCGTCTGAGCCTGAAGGATCTCGCGCGATGAGTGACACCTACCGCGAAACCGATCCGGCCCGTCAGCCTGAGGATACGGGCGAGGGCAGTCTGCGGCCTGAAACGCTTGCGGACTTTACGGGCCAGAAAGCCAGCCGTGAAAATCTTGCCATTTTCATCGAGGCCGCACGGGCACGTGGAGAGGCGCTGGATCATGTATTGCTGCACGGACCGCCGGGCCTGGGCAAGACGACGCTGGCGCAGATCGTTGCGCGGGAACTGGGTGTGGGATTCCGGGCAACATCCGGGCCGGTCATCCAGCGGGCGGGCGATCTGGCGGCGATCCTGACGAATCTCCAGCCACGTGACGTGCTGTTCATTGACGAAATCCATCGTCTTCAGCCGGCGATCGAGGAAGTCCTCTATCCGGCGATGGAAGATTTCCAGCTCGATCTGATTATCGGCGAAGGCCCGGCTGCGCGGTCCGTACGGATTGATCTGGCGCCGTTCACGCTTGTGGCCGCGACCACACGGGCGGGATTGCTGGCGACACCTCTGCGGGACCGGTTCGGGATTCCTCTGAGGCTGGTATTCTATACGCCGGAAGAACTGCGGGCGATCGTCTCGCGCGGGGCTCTGAAGCTCGGGATGCGTCTGACGGACGATGGGGCGGAAGAAATCGCCCGTCGTTCGCGCGGCACGCCTCGGATTGCGGGGCGTCTGCTGCGCCGCGTGCGGGATTTTGCGCTGGTCTCGAAGCATGCGGTCGTGGACCGTGCGCTGGCCGATGCGGCTCTGGGGCGGCTTGAAGTTGACGAGCGAGGCCTGGATGCAATGGACCGGCGCTATCTGAAGCGGATTGCCGAACATCATCATGGCGGCCCGGTGGGGGTGGAAACGCTGGCGGCAGGGCTTGCCGAAGCGCGCGATACGCTGGAAGACGTGATCGAGCCTTACCTGATCCAGGAAGGGCTTGTTCTCAGAACGGCGCGTGGGCGGATGCTGGGTGAGGCCGGATGGCGTCATCTGGGTCTGAACCCGCCCGCGAGCCAGGTGGACCTGCTTTCCACGCTGGAGCAGGACGATTCCGCGCCCTGAAAGTCCCTGAACACGGTTCGCGGGATGGGCGCACCATGACTGGAGAGACAGTATGGCCACGCACAAGATCAGGTTCCGGGTTTACTACGAAGACACCGATGCGGGGGGTATCGTTTATCACGCACGCTATCTGGGCTTTGCCGAGCGTGCGCGGAGCGAGGCGATGCGGGATGCGGACGCGTCCGTGACGGAGCTTCTGAACGATTTCGGCTTGGTCTTCGTCGTGCGTCAGGCGGCGATCCGGTATCGCTCGCCACTCCGACTCGATGACGAGATGGAAATCGAGACGGCCTTGGACGCCATGACGCCGACGCGGCTGAAACTTTGTCAGACTGTCCGGAATTATTCCGGGGGTGGCGAAACGGCTACGGTTATCGACGTGGAACTGGCCTGTCTGAGTGCCGTTGACATGAAACCTGCCAAAATTCCGCCTCGCTGGCGTGATGCAGTGAGAAAACTGGAGGCAGGAGAGGTCTGACCCACTTTCCTGTTTCCGCGTGAAGTGCAATGGAGAGTCCTGACCCGCAAGGGACAGGATCTGTACAGGAGAGAACAGTGGATCATGAGGTAAGTTCGAGTGCGCTTGGGGCGGTCGGTGCGACCGGTCTTTCGCCTCTGGACCTGTTCCTGCACGCCTCCATCGTTGTAAAGCTGGTGATGCTGGGTCTGCTGCTGTGCAGCGCCGGCGTATGGGCGATCATTGCGGAAAAAATCATTCTCATCCGTCGCGTCAACCGCGAGGCGACGGAATTCGAGGACCGTTTCTGGTCGGGCGGATCGCTCGACGATCTCTACGAATCCGACGGTGCGCGCCCGACACATCCGATGGCGGCCGTATTCGGCGCAGCCATGGGCGAATGGCGCCGTTCCGCCCGGATCGGCGGCATCGACCTGTCGCGGGGTGGCGTGCGCGAGCGCGTGGACCGCGCCATCGACATCACCGTCATGCGTGAGAACGACCGCCTGACGCGTCGCCTGATCTTCCTGGCGACGATCGGCCCGGTGGCACCGTTTGTCGGCCTTTTCGGAACGGTCTGGGGCATCATGCATTCCTTCGCGTCCATCGCGCAGATGCACAACACGAACCTTTCCGTTGTGGCGCCGGGTATTTCCGAAGCCCTGTTCGCAACGGCCATTGGTCTCGTGACCGCCATTCCGGCCTATATCGCCTATAACGGCCTGAGCAACTCTTTCGAGAAGTTCACGGACCGCATGGAAGCCTTCGGAACCGAGTTCGCGGCCATCCTGTCGCGTCAGTCCGAGGAACGTGCGGACGATACGACCGGCGGGAAGGCCTGAACCATGGGGATGTCTGCGGGAGGACGGGCTGGAGGAGGCGGACGCCGCAAGCGTCGGCCCGCCTCGGAAATCAACGTCACGCCACTGGTGGACGTCATGCTGGTGCTGCTCATCATTTTCATGGTGACGGCGCCGATGCTGACCAGTGGCGTCAATGTGGATCTGCCGAAAACGGATGCCAGCCCGGTCAATTCGGATTCCAAGCCGATTACCGTGTCTCTGCGGACGGATGGCTCGCTTTATCTGGGCGACCAGCAGGTCACGTCCGATCAATTGATTGACCAGCTCAAGGCGCAGTCGCAGAACGATCCGACCCACCGCATCTTTGTTCGCGCCGATGCCCATATCGACTATGGACAGGTGATGCAGGTCATGGGGCAGATCACGTCGGGCGGCTTCACGCATGTTGCGCTTCTCGCGCAGCAGCCCCAGAGCGGCCAGTAAGAGGCGCCTGCCGTGGTCCGTCCACGCCGCTCTGACAACAGGCGCTTTCGTCATGCGCTTTACGGATCAGCCGCCATTCATCTGGGGCTGATCGCGTATCTGATTGTTCAAATCCCGCCGGAAAAACCGCCCGAACCTCCTGAGCCACCGACGGTGCAGATGGAATTCGAGCAGGCTGGTCCGCCGACTCACCCGGTCAAGGCCGATCATCCGGCCCCTGCGCCCGCTCCGGCCCCTGCACCCGTGAAGAACGAGGCCCCTCCGTCTCCGACGCCGCCTCTGAAGGCGCCGACGGAAGAGCCGCCTCCGCCGCCTCCGCCACCCCAGCCTGTGCCGCCTCCGCCGGAGACGCCGCCGCAGAAGCTGCCGGACATCAAGCTTCCGCCGAAAATGACGGATGAGTCCCCGCAGCCTGTGCCGGCATCACCGCCCACCCCGTCACCGCCGTCGAAATCAACGATGGTCGCGCCGCCGAGCCCGCAGACACAGAAAGCCGACAAGCTGCCCGATATGCCGAAGTTCTCGCATATGACGCAGCCGAATGCGGCAAAGAAGACGGAAGCGGACAGTCATTCGCTGCTGGCGACGCTGGATAATTTCCGCGCCGACCAGAAGCAGACCCATGCGCCGACCGCAAAGGCCAATCCGCCCCAGGGTGGTGCGCCGAACGGGGGCGGTGTGCCGAATGGTGACATCACCAAGTCGCTGTCCATGGCGGATCAGAAAGCCATCGGCGGTTCTGTGCGCCGTTGCTACACCGAAGATACCGAGGCACGGAACTATGCGAGCTTTGTTGCGCATATGGTCGTGACCGTCGATGCGACCGGTGAGGCGCGGATTGTCAAATTTGCGCCTGATACGGCTGCGAAAATGGCTTCCGACCCGTCTTACCGCGTTCTGGCGGAGCGGGCGCGGGATGCGGTGCTGAGCCCCACCTGTGCCCATCTGCCCATTCCCTCCAAGATGCTTGGTCAGACGCATGAGTTGCGTTTTGTCTTCAGGCCGTAATCCACGAGGAAGTCTCATGTCCTTCATTCCCGATACCGACGCCGAGGCCCTGAGCGCGCTGTTTTCGCGCCGCTCCGTTCTGGGAGCCACTGCTGCTGGTGGTCTCCTGGCAACGCCTCTGGCGGCTTTTGCGCAGTCTGCTGGGGCTTCTGGCCCCGGCGAAGCTGAAATTACCGTCGATCAGGCCCGTCAGGAGCCGATCCCCATCGTCATCCCGAATTTCGGGGCGGGTCTGGGTGAGCAGATTTCCGGTGTCATCACGTCCGATCTGAACGGCACCGGCCTGTTCAAGGTCATGAGCGGCAACGTGCCGCCGGGCTCTACACCGGATTTCAGCGCGCTCAAGGCACAGGGTGCCCGTGCTGCCGTGGCCGGTCAGGCTATCGGTTCAGGCAGCGTGCGCGTCGAGATGCGTCTGTGGGATGTGCTTTCCGGCCAGCAGCTTCAGGGCACGGCCTATACGGCTTCGACGTCCAACTGGCGCCGCATCGCGCACATCATTGCTGATGTGATCTATGAGCGGATGCTGGGCGAGAAGGGCTATTTCGATACCCGCATCGCCTATATCGCCCGCACCGGCCCGCGCCATCACCAGATCACGCGTCTGGCCCTGATGGATCAGGATGGCGCCAACGAGCGGATGCTGACGAATGGTGAGTGGCTGACGCTGACGCCGCGCTTCAACCCGGTGCGCGACCAGATTGCGTTCATGTCCTACGCCAACAACCGTCCGCGCGTGTATCTGTTCGATCTGGCGTCCGGTCGTCAGCAGATTCTGGGTGAGTTCGCGGGCATTTCTTTTGCGCCGCGCTTTTCGCCGACCGGTGGCTCTGTCGTGCTGTCCGCCACGCGTGGCAGCGGCTCGGACATTTTCGTGGTCGATCTGGCCTCGCGTGCGAAGCGGCAGATCACCAATTCCAATGGCGCAATCGACACCAGCCCGTGTTTCAGCCCGGATGGCAGTCAGATCGTGTTCAACTCGGATCGTGGTGGCAGCCCGCAGCTTTATGTCATGAGTGCGTCGGGTGGTCCGGCGAAGCGGATTTCCTACGGCACCGGCCAGTATGGTTCGCCGGTCTGGTCCCCGCGTGGGGATCTGATCGCCTTTACCCGTATCGGCGGCGGCGGCTTCTCGCTCGGCGTGATGAACCCCGATGGCAGCGGTGAGCGCATCCTGACGCAGGGCTTCACCGTTGATAGCGCGACGTTCTGCCCCAATGGCCGTGTGCTGGCGTTCTGCCGCCAGAGTGCTGCAGGTGCGGGCGGCGCGGGTTTCGCATCGGGGATCGGGACGATCGACATTACGGGCTTTAACGAGCGTCCGATCCGGACCTCGACGGGTGCGTCCGATCCGGCCTGGTCGCCGCGCAACGGCTGAGGCCCTTGTTCCGCGCTTCCGGTTCGGGAGCGCGGATTTGCAAAAGGGCGGGGAACCCTTTTTCCTGTGAGGCGTCGCAAGGACTGCTTGAACAGGAGAATTCCCCATGTCCCCTCAGGAGACACGGCAGTGGCGTCCGCTGCTGCATTATGCCCCGGCTCGGAACTGGATGAATGATCCGAACGGGCCGATCCTGATTGATGGTGTGTATCACCTCTTTTACCAGCACAATCCGGTCGAGCCCGTCATGGGTTATATTTCCTGGGGCCATGCCACCAGCCGGGATCTGCTGCACTGGCAGGAGGAGCCGATTGCGCTGCCGTCCACGCCGCAGGAGCAGATCTATTCCGGCACGGTCATTTATGACCGGGACAATCGCAGCGGGCTGGGAACGGCCGAAAATCCTCCGCTTCTGGCGCTTTACACCAGCGTGTTCCGCGACATGCCGGGCGAGCAGGAAGACGGCACGCAGGCCGTTTCGGTTGCGGTCAGTCTGGATCGTGGCGCGCACTGGACCCGCTACGCTCACAACCCGGTTCTGACGCTCGATCCAGTGTCCCGGAATTTCCGGGACCCGGCACTGTGCTGGTATGAAGAGGGTGGATACTGGGTGCTGACGGCGGTTGAGGCCGAACAGCAGGTGGTCAAGCTCTTCCGCTCCACCGATTTTCTGCACTGGGAGTTCCTCAGTGACTTTCGCCCGCCCGGCTACCATACGCCGGATATGCTCTGGGAAGTGCCGGTTCTGGCGCGGCTTCCGATTGAGGGCGAGGCGGGGTGCTCTGGATGGGTGATGATCGTCAGCGTCAATCCCGGCGGCCTGACCGGCGGATCGGGGACGTTCTATTACGTCGGAGAGTTCGACGGCACCGTCTTCACGCCCGCAGAGCAGCCGGCGGCCACAGATGATCCGTGGCAGTATCGCTGGATGGATTACGGGCCGGACAATTATGCGATTGTCTGTTTTGCCGGAACCGCCACGCCCGTCAGCATCGGCTGGATGGGCAACTGGAACTACGCCAACCAGACTCCGACGGCTCCCTGGCGCGGGCAGATGACGCTTCCGGCGCATCTGTCTCTTGCGCGGCAGGGGGATGGCCCGCTTTTGATGAAGCAGAAGCCCGTCAGTCTTGGCGCTCCGATCGAAGTCTTTGCTGCCAGTGAAATCCGTCCGGAAGTGGGAACGCCCTGGAGGCTTCCGGACAGCGTTGCGGACTGTACGGATTTCGCGGATACGGTTTTTGATCTCCAACTGGCTATTGATCCTGCAGGGGACGTGGTGGTGCTGACCGTGGCGGCGACGGAGGATGGCAGGTTCGGAACCGAGATCCTCTACGATCCTGCGCGGCAGGAACTGGTCGTGGATCGCAGTCGGTCAGGCGTTGCCGTGCCGAATGCGGCCTTCACGACACGGCATGTGGCGCCTCTCTCCCCGCAGGACGGATCTGTTTGTCTGCGAGTCATTGTGGACCGGAGTTCGGTCGAGATTTTCGCTGCTGACGGACTCGTCAGGATGACGGAGGTGGTCTTTCCCCTTCCATATGCCACGACTGTAACGCTGGGCAGCTACGCAGGCAGCGCATGTTTCAGGAGCGTGAAAGCCCGCTGGTTTCGATGATGTGGCAGAATTCTGCCACATTTCTCAGAATAGCTGTGACATTTATGCCGAAATTTCTGGTTCCGAATATGAATCGAACTTTTCACATTTAACCGGCGTTAACACGACACTTGACCGGTGATTCGAGTCATGAGTATGGGCGCTTATGGCCACTGATTTTCAGGGTCGGCATGCAGGGATCGGAACCGATTCCTGTCTGTTCCGAACAGGAAAGAGGTGGTCCGGAATAACGCGGCATTTTCCGCATTCGGTTCCCGCTGTGGGGCCGTTCTCAGGATTGAGACACATGAAGTTCAAGGTATTTGGCGCGCTTGGTCTGGCGCTTGTTCTCGCAGCCTGTTCCAACGGCAACACCAACAAGGGTGACAGCAACGGCGCAGGCGCCGTCGCTCAGGAAGCTGGCCCGACGCCCGGTAGCGAAGCCGATCTGGTTGCCAATGTCGGCGACCGCGTCTTCTACGAGCTGAACCAGTCCCAGCTCTCTGAAGAAGCCCGCGCTACGCTGGACAAGCAGGCTGCATGGCTCGCCAAATATCCGCAGGTCAGCATCCAGGTTGCTGGCAACTGCGATGACCGCGGCACGGAAGAGTACAACATTGCTCTCGGCCAGCGTCGTGCAAACGCAGCCCGTGACTATCTGGTCGCCAAGGGCGTGAGCGCTTCGCGCATCACCACGATCTCCTACGGCAAGGACCGTCCGACCGCCGATGGCGACGACGAGCAGGCCTGGGCACAGAACCGTAACGCCATCACGTCTGTTCGCTGAACCGACGTTTCAGGCCTGACGGACTGGGATGATGAGCGGCCGGGGGATTATCCCCCGGCCGTTTCTGTTTTATGACTGGGCCATGTTGCGCGCATGACCCGCCTGCGTGCCCGTGAGTGCGAGTTTGTCTCAGGAGATCCGTTATGGTGCTGTCCCGTTCCCTGCGTGCCGTCTTTCTGGGCACGGCTTTTTCCGTCCTGTCGCCCGTCCTTCCGGCTGTGGCGCAGGATGCGCCGGATAGCGGAGAAATTTCCTCACGCGAGGCGATTGCTTTGCAGGATCAGATTGCCTCCCTGCGCCAGCAACTCTCACAGGTTCAGAATGGCGGCGGCCTGAGTGCCCCCAGTGCGACGGCAGCGGCTCCGGTTGCGGCAGGTGACGGCAACCTGACGGCACAGCTTCTGGAACGCGTTTCGGCTCTGGAAGAACAGAACCGCCAGATGCGTGGCGAACTGGATCAGCTCAGCAATTCCGTCCGTGACAATCAGGCCAATGTGTCCAAGCAGATTTCGGATATGCAGTTTGCCTCCCAGAGCGGTGGGGGTGCGGCTTCGGCATCTCCCTCTGCTCCTGCATCTGCAAAGGCTCCGGCCGCTGCCGAGGATAAGGCTCCTGCCGCTACTCCGGACACTGCCGAACAGCCAAAGACCGCTCTGGATGCGCTGAAGGTCGGCAATGCGTCCCTCAGATCCGGGAACTACACCGATGCGGAGAGCAATGCGCGTTTTGCTGTGAAAACTGCCCATAGCGTATCCGGCAAAGTGGATGCCCAGTTTCTTCTGGCGCAGTCTCTGGCAGGGCAAAAGCAGTATCGTCAGTCTGCGGTCGCGTATTATGACGCCTATACGAAGGCTCCGAAGTCCCAGAAAGCTCAGGATTCTCTTCTGGGCGTTGCGGCTTCGATGCTGGCGCTGGGTGACAAGAGCTCGGCGTGTCAGGCTCTGGACAAGCTGAAATCGGAATTCCCAACCCCTGCGCCGCGGGTAAAGACCGCCGAGACCACGTTCCGGAGCCGTGCGGCCTGTCACTGAACGTCGCGCCGCAGAAAATCGGGGTCGCCCATCCTGTTGGGGAATGTGAATTCCGTGACCTGATGTCTGGCCTCGGCTCCTGGCCTCCGGACACCGCAGACGCGCCGGTTGCTCTCGCCGTTTCGGGAGGCGCTGACTCCATGGCGCTCGCGTTTCTGGCGCGGCGCTGGCGACGTAATGTCGTGGCATTCGTGGTGGATCACGCCCTGCGGCCTGAGTCGGCTGACGAAGCCCGGCTGACGGTTGAACGGCTTGCCGTCATGGATGTGACAGCCCGCCTCCTGACGCTTGCACCCTTCCCGAAAGGCCGATTGCAGGAACGGGCGCGACACGCCCGTTTCGAGGCGCTGGAAGCCGCCTGCGTGACAGCAGGGTGTCTGGATCTGCTTGTTGCGCATCATGCAGGCGATCAGGACGAAACGATCTGGATGCGAAGTCTGCGTGCGAGCGGACCTCTGGGGCTGGGTGGTATTCAGCCCAGTGCTGTGCGGGGGCGCATCAGGCTGCTGCGTCCGCTCCTAACCCTCGATCCCGCGCGTCTGAGGCTGACTTTGAAAGCTGCCGGTCTGCCATGGATCGAAGATCCATCGAACGCCAACCGGCGGTTCGAGCGGGTACGCTGGCGTCAGGACCTGACGCCTGAGCAGAGACTGGATGCCCACGCCCTGCATCTCACGGCCCGGCAGGAGCGCCAGGATCTGGAAGCAGAACTGGCCGAAAATCTTGCATCCCATGCAGTCTGGCATCCTGAGGGATGGGTTTTCCTGAAGCGGGCCGGGATGAACGAAGAGACCCTGTCGGTTCTGATCCGGCTGGTTTCGGGAAATGCCTACCGTCCGGCGAAGGAGGCTGCGCGTCTTCTGCTGAAAAAAGGATGTGGCACTCTGTCCGGAGTGCGTGTTCAGCCGGCTGGCCGGTTTGGCGAGGGGGTGATCCTGGTGCGGGAAGAGAGAGCTCTTGGTGCGCCGGTTGCGGCACGAAAGGGGTGTGTCTGGGACGGGCGCTGGCGTTTTCTGACGCAGAAGGTTCAGGAAGGCAGTGTAATCGGGCCACTTCAGGATGCCGTTCATGGACTGGATCTGCGGAGGCTGGGTCTTCCCTATGCCGCCGCCCGCTGTCTTCCGGGCGTGTGGTATGAAGGGCGGCTGATTTTGTCGCCGCAGATAGGGCAAATGCCGGGCACAGCCGATTTTGTCTGGGCCGCCACAGTCCCTGCGACGGGAGAAAATCATCTCATGACGTAAAAAGCGCCTCAAAAACGCAAGAAATGCGTTTTCCTGCCCTTGATGGGGTAGGATCGTGGACGCGGAGGCTTATGTTATGGAGTCAACGCAGAATGTGACCGGTCGGCCAGTTGTGACGGGTGATCCCCTACTGCATCTGACGGAACAGTCTGAAGGACGACAGAGAGCGAGATGAACAATTTAGGCCGTAACGTCGCGATCTGGGCGGTCATCATCGTGGTCGGAATGGCAGTGCTGACAGCCTTCCAGCCCGGTGGCGGACAGCATGCAGCCCAGCAGATCGCCTATTCCGATTTCATTCATGACGTGGACCAGCATCAGGTCCGTTCCGTTGTGATCCAGGAGCAGAATGTCTCCGGGACCCTGACGAACGGGACGTCTTTTGAGACCTATGCGCCACTTGATCCGAGCCTTCCTGGCCGCCTGACCTCTGCCGGCGTCGAAGTGACTGCCAAGCCGATGGACAGCGGAGAAAGCCCGATTCTGCGTTATGCGAGCGCCTATCTTCCGGTTCTGCTTCTGGTCGGACTTTGCTTCATGGTCTTCCGTCAGATGCAGGGCGGTGGTGGCCGGGCCATGGGTTTTGGCAAATCCCGCGCCAAGCTGCTGACCGAAAAGACTGGTCGTGTGACGTTTGAAGACGTTGCCGGCATCGACGAAGCGAAATCCGAGCTTCAGGAAATCGTCGAATTCCTTCGCGATCCGCAGAAATTCACCCGTCTGGGCGGCAAGATCCCCAAGGGTGCTCTTCTGGTCGGACCTCCGGGTACGGGTAAGACGCTTCTGGCGCGCGCTATTGCGGGCGAAGCCAACGTTCCGTTCTTCACGATTTCCGGTTCGGACTTTGTGGAAATGTTTGTCGGCGTCGGTGCGTCCCGTGTGCGTGACATGTTCGAACAGGGTAAGAAGTCTGCACCTTGCATCATCTTCATCGACGAAATCGACGCTGTGGGCCGCCATCGTGGTGCGGGCCTCGGGGGCGGTAACGACGAGCGTGAGCAGACCCTCAACCAGATGCTGGTCGAGATGGACGGTTTCGAGAGCAATGAAGGCGTGATCCTGATTGCTGCGACCAACCGTCCGGACGTTCTGGACCCGGCTCTGCTGCGTCCGGGTCGCTTCGACCGTCAGGTTGTGGTGCCGAACCCCGATGTGGCCGGTCGTGAAAAAATCCTGCGCGTCCACATGAAGAAAGTGCCCCTGTCTTCAGATGTGGACCCGAAGGTCATTGCGCGTGGAACACCGGGCTTTTCGGGCGCGGATCTGTCCAATCTCGTGAACGAAGGTGCGCTGATGGCGGCGCGTCAGGGTCGCCGAACAGTTGGTATGGCGCAGTTCGAGGAGGCTAAGGACAAGGTTATGATGGGGGCGGAACGCCGTTCCATGGTTATGACCGAAGACGAAAAGCGCTCAACCGCCTATCACGAATCTGGACATGCCATCTGCGCGATCTTCACCCCTGGTAGTGATCCGATCCACAAGGCAACCATTGTGCCGCGTGGCCGAGCCCTGGGTCTGGTCATGACCCTGCCGGAGAAGGACAATATTTCTTACAGTCGCAAGTGGTGCTTGGCCCGTCTGGTTATCGCCATGGGTGGCCGTGTTGCTGAAGAAATCATTTTCGGACGTGAGGAAGTCAGCGCAGGCGCATCGGGCGACATCAAGAGTGCGACGGATCTCGCGCGCCGCATGGTCACCGAATGGGGCATGAGCGACACGCTTGGTATGATCGCCTATGGGGATAACGGACAGGAGGTGTTCCTGGGTCACTCCGTGACGCAGAACAAGAACATTTCTGAAGAAACCGCCCGTGAGATCGACAAGGAAGTCAAGGCTCTGATCGATACGGCCTATAAGCAGGCCCATGATCTGCTGACGACGCGTCTTGATGATCTGCATCGCCTGACCGCAGCTCTTCTGGAATATGAGACGCTGACGGGTGACGATGTCGGTCGCATCATGCGCGGTGAAGCCATCGAGCGGACGGCGGATGACGAACAGATGCCTGACAACCGTCGTGCTTCTGTTCCGACCACACGTCCCGGCGCGTTTGATCCGGCGCCTCAGGCGGGCTAATCAGGCAGCCAATCGCACCAACGGGCGCGTCATCGAGGAGATTATCCCCGGTGCCGCGCCTTTTTTATTTCTGGCAGACAGGCAGGATTTTTCATTATGGCCACCAAGAGGTCTCTGTTCGGTACTGACGGCATCCGTGGAACGGCCAATACCGCGCCCATGACGGTTGAGATCGCGCAGAGACTGGGGCAGGCGGCCGGCCTGTATTTCATGCGCAGCCAGAATCGCCGGCACAGCGTTGTTTTGGGCAAGGACACGCGTCTTTCCGGCTATATGCTAGAATGTGCTCTGGTTGCCGGTTTTCTCTCGGCCGGGATGGACGTCATTCTGGTCGGTCCGCTGCCCACTCCTGCCATTGCCATGCTGACACGTTCTCTCCGGGCCGATCTTGGGGTCATGGTCTCAGCGTCCCATAATCCCTTCACCGACAACGGTATCAAGCTGTTTGGGCCGGACGGTTTCAAGCTGTCGGACGAGGTTGAAGGCGAAATTGAGGACCTGATGGCTCAGGATCTTTCGGCCCGGTTGGCTTCGCCCGAACGGATTGGGCGCGCTTCACGTCTGACGGATGCGGCTGGTCGTTATATCGAGAATGCAAAGGCGTCTTTTCCGCGTGGGCTGCGTCTGGACGGTCTGAAGATTGTCATTGATTGCGCCAACGGTTCAGCATACCGGGTAGCGCCCAAGGCATTGTGGGAACTGGGGGCGGAAGTCATCAAGATCGGCTGTGAGCCGGACGGCCTGAATATTAATGATGGCGTGGGGTCCACCCATCCGGAAACGCTTTGTGCGGCGGTTCGGGAGCATGGTGCGGATTTCGGCATTGCTCTGGATGGCGATGCGGATCGTGTCCTGATTGCAGATGAAAACGGCGATCTTGTTGATGGTGACCAGATTATTGGTCTGATCGCTTCCTTCTGGAAGCAGCATGACCGGTTGCGTGGCAACACGGTGGTCACGACTGTCATGTCCAATATGGGGCTGGAAAAAGCTCTGGCAGAAAAGGGTCTTGAGCTTCAGCGGACATCGGTTGGTGACCGGTATGTTGTGGAGCGGATGCGCGAGATTGGGGCCAATCTTGGGGGGGAGCAGTCCGGACATATGGTGCTATCGGATTATGCCACGACGGGAGATGGCCTGATCGCTGCGCTGCAGGTTCTAGCCGTATCTGTGGAAACCAAGCGATCGGCCAGTGAAATCTGCCGTTTTTTTACGCCGTATCCCCAGCTCCTGAAAAACGTCCGTTATTCAGGAGCCAGCCCGATGGGCAGCCCGGACCTTGCTGCTGCAAAGGCCTGGGCGGATGAACGCCTGGCCGGGAGTGGCCGTCTTGTTCTGCGGGCCAGCGGAACGGAACCGCTGATCCGCGTCATGGTCGAAGCGGAAGATGAAGCGCTCGTCCATGAAGTGGTGGATCATGTCTGCGATGTCATTCGCGCCATTGCCCATGCATGACTGTGCCTGACGCCGTCCTTCATATGCGTCAGGGGCTGACGTCCTGACCCTGGAGGGTCAGACGGCGGCTTCCACGATGGGGGCGGTGACCTGGGAGGGCAGGCTTGCGAGGGAAACCGTTTCGGCAACATCGTCTTCCCGCAGGATGTAACCACGACCCCAGACCGTGGCAATCAGGTTGCCTGCGCCAACATTCTGCAGCTTCCGGCGCAGTTTGCAGATGAAGACGTCAATGATCTTCATTTCCGGCTCGTCGATGCCGCCATAAAGGTGATTGAGGAACGCGTCCTTGGTCAGGACGGACCCTTTACGGATCACCAGCAGTTCCAGAATGGCATATTCCTTGCCCGTCAGGTGCAGTGCGCCCCCATCGACAGTGACATTTTTGCCGTTCAGATCCAGCTCCAGATTACCTACCCGCAGCTTCGGCTCGGCAAACCCCCGGGAGCGCCGCATGACGGCCTGAAGACGGGCGACCAGTTCGCCTGCGTCATAGGGTTTCGTCATGTAATCGTCGGCGCCCATGGAGAAGGCCCGGATCTTGGCCTGAGAGCGGAGCAGGGCCGACAGAACAAGGATCGGCGTCGTGATACGCGCAGCCCGGACACGCCGGATTACTTCATATCCTTCCAGATCGTTCAGCATCAGTTCGAGCACAACCACGTCATAGTCGTAGTGACGCAGCATCTCGATGGCCTCTTCGCCAGAAGGCGTATGATCAACGGTAAAGGACGCGTTACGCAGGGTCTGGGATAACGTGACGGCGGCGGACTGATCGCTATCGACAAGAAGGATACGCATGTTTCAACTCCCGGCTTGGTGAACCAATGGTTACTACCCAAGGTTGTGCCTGTCGATAGATATGGATCAAAAATCGTAAAAATGTCATTATTATTCTCGTTAAAGGGGAACATTAAGCTCATCTTAACGATGAGGTTGTAGGGTTGGGAAATCGGAATAATCCGCAGAAAACGGTCAGAAACTGCCACTATGAGCGATTACGCCAAACTGCTTGAAAAGCTCACGAACTTCACGTGTGACTGGGTTGTAGGAAGCGTGAAGGACGTTGTGGGGCTCTGCATGACCGTTATTGGACTCGATGGATTCATCACGATCGGAGATCGAGTCGCGGTTAAGGCGCGTGATGGTCGCGTAATACAATCAGAGGTTGTTGGATTTCAGGGGGACGTTGCGCGCCTGATGTCTTTTGGTGCGCTGGATGGAATTGGGCCGGGTTGCGAGGCCAGAATTCCTCTCAGTCGTCAAAGCGGCGGCCTGGGTATCAATTCGAGCTGGCTGGGGCGCGTGGTGGATCCGCTGGGGCAGCCGATTGATGAAAAAGGGCCTCTGCGGCCGGCGAGCAAACGTCAGGCGATCCAATGTCCGCCGCCCAACGCGGCAAGCCGGGCGCGGCTGGGAGAGAGAATTGATCTTGGGGTGCGGGCTCTTGATGCGTTTGCGACGTGTCGTCGTGGCCAGAGGCTTGGACTTTTCGCCGGGTCGGGTGTTGGAAAATCAACCCTGCTTTCCATGCTCGCACGCGGGGCGGAGTGTGACGTTGCCGTGATTTCTCTGGTGGGCGAGCGGGGACGTGAAGTCCGTGAATTCATTGAGGACGATCTGGGCCCTGAAGGATTGGCACGAAGTGTCCTGGTGATCGCAACATCGGACTCACCGCCGTTGATGCGTCGTGAAGCGGCCCTGTCTGCCATGGCGATTGCGGAATATTTCCGGGACCAGGGTAAGTCGGTTCTGCTTCTGATGGACAGCGTGACCCGGTTTTGTATGGCTCTGCGTGAAATCGGTCTGTCTGCGGGCGAACCTCCTGCAACCCGTGGTTATCCACCTTCCGTGTTTGCCGAACTGCCCCGGCTTCTGGAGCGGGCAGGGCCGGGGTATCCCGATCAGGGGATGATTACGGCGCTCTTTACTGTTCTGGTGGAGGGTGACGATCAGAACGAGCCGGTTGCGGATGCGGTGCGTGGCATTCTGGACGGTCATATCATTCTGGATCGCAAGATCGGTGAGCAGGGCCGTTATCCCGCGATTGACGTCCTCCGTTCACTGTCCCGTGCGGTTCCGGGATGCAATTCCCCTGAGGAAAATGCCATGACGCAACGCGCGCGGGCGGTGATGGCAACCTATCAGCGTATGGCGGACATGATCCGGCTGGGGGCTTACAAGCCAGGCACGGATCGCGAGGTTGACGAGGCCATCGCATTGATGCCCAGACTGAACCAGTTCCTGTCTCAGGGGCGGAACGAGCGTTCTACGCGTGCGGAGGCTTTTGAACAGCTCGCACAGATCATGCAGACGGTTCCGCAAACTACTCCATTGAATGCGGCATGAAGGATCCATCAGAATGGAACAGTCACCCCTTGACACCCTCACCACCCTGCGTGAGCAGGAACTTGATCTTGTCGAAAGACGCTTCGCGGAGGCCGTGGCACGTGAGACGGCTGCGGAAGAAAAGCTGTCAGCTGCTCAGGAAGAGATCCTGAGCGAGCAGCGGATCGCATCCAGCCCCACCGCAGGAGATGGTGCCGTAGAAGCCTTTAGTCGCTGGCTTCCTGTTGGGCGACAGGCTGTTGCGCAGGCGCAGGAACGTTGCCGGGAGGCCGCGCTGGATCGGGAAACCGTGCGTTCCGCACTGATCATTGCCAGAGCTGCCATGGAAGCCGTCAAAACCCTTCGCGAAGAACAGAAGGAAGAAGAGCGGCTGGCGGAACTCAGAAAAGAGCAGAACACACTGGACGAACTTGCCGTTCGCCAGTTCAGTCAGTCCTGAGCGTCGTCCTGTCTGCGGAGTGCGGTCTCGATCTGAGGGGCTGTGCCGATCAGGGCGCAGGCCACGGGATGGGTGCTATCGCGGACAAAGGCCAGAACAAGGTCGGGATCGCTGGGAAAGAGGTCGCTTTGCAGCGTGGTAACAGGCGTCATTTCGCCCGTGTGTGACGCGTTCTGGGCTGCGTGGGCGAGAATACGGGACACGGCTTTTTCAAGAGCCGGAAGAAGCACTGTGTGAGGGGCATCATGGTTTGCGGCATGTGTCGCAGCGAGTTCATCCCAGCCTGCTCTGGTGACGAAGGCGGGAATACCATCGGATGGCGTCTCCCGCTCGGCACGCAGAAGGGTGCCGGACTGGGCCATGCCGAGGATATCCAGGGCAGGGAGTAGTGCGGGGTCGAGTTTAATGGGCATTCGGGTCTTTTTCGGAGACTGAAGCGGCCATGTGATCCTGCGGAACACACGGCCGCTGTTGCGTATTAGTGTGGTGGATTGCCCATAGCCTGCATCAGGGCCGTAACCTGTTCGGGCTGGGCCTTGAAGAGCGCGACATTGGCGGGATTGGGGCTTGGCATTCCGGCAGGAAGCTGGCCATTGCTGGCGGCAAGAGTCATGCCGAAGGTTGTCATGCCCATCACAAAGCTTTCCGGCGTAAACCCATGGCTTTGCAGGACGGGCGCAAGCCCGGGGATCTGACTGATGCGGCTGATTGTGTCGGCCAGCCCTGTGCCGTGCGAATTGGGGGGCTGAATGTTTCGGGCCTGAAGTTCGGCGATCGTTGCTGCGGCACGGGTCATGAAGTCGGGCGGCAGAGGGTATTGCATGGCGCGCTCCGTATCGGCGCGGACCTGCGGTGGAATCTGTGGAGTCTGCTGCGGTGTTCCCTGAAGCGGTACGCTGCCGTCGATCTGGGTCTGGCTCGTGGTGCCACCCTGAACCGGATAGCCGGGTTGAGCGTAGGTCTGCGCCTGTGCGGCCAGAGGCAGCATTGCGACAGAGACGAAAAGGCCCGCAAGCCCTGTCATACGGAAAAATGTCATGCCTGCACCCATTCTCCAGCGCGCATCAGCGGCACGCGATTGCCGTTCTTGAGCCCATCAAGATCGATTTTGTCCGAACCGATCATCCAGTCAATGTGGATGAGGGAATCGTTCACGCCCCGCTCCAGAAGTTCTTCCGGCGTCAGACCTTCGATATCGACCATGCACTTCGTGTAGGCTTGGCCGAGTGCGATATGGCTGGATGCATTCTCATCGAACAATGTATTGCGATACAGGATCTTGCTGGCCGAAATGGGCGATGAATGCGGCACGAGGGCAACTTCGCCAATCCGGGCAGCGCCTTCATCGGTATCGAGGATCCGCTTGAGCACGTCCTCACCCTGACTGGCTTTTGCTTCGACAATGCGGCCGTTTTCGAAACGCACCGAGATATCATCTATCAGAGTGCCCTGATGGAACAGCGGCTTGGTGCTGCTGACCTGGCCGTTGACCTTGCTGCGATGCGGGGTCGTGAAGATTTCCTCGGTCGGGATATTCGGGTTGCAGACGATGCCATTTCCGGATTTTTCCGAGCCACCCGCCCAAAGATGTCCGTCCGCTAGGCCGACGGTCAGATCCGTGCCTGGGCCGCTGAAATGCAGGGCATCGAAGCGGCTCTCGTTCATGAATTTCGCCCGGGCATGCAGCGCGGCGTTATGGGCGTTCCATTCGGCGACAGGATCGGCCACGTCCACGCGAGACGCCTTGAAAATGCCGTCCCACAGAGCCGCGAGCGCCTCTTCAGGGGATAAATCCGGGAAGACCTGTTCGGCCCAGGCCGGTGTGGCACAGGCGATAATGTTCCAGTTCACGGCGAACTGGGTAATGATTTCCATCGCCGGGCGGTTGGCTTTGGAGCTGGCACGATTGGCGCGTGCGATGCGTTCGGGGTCCTGTCCTTTGAGCAGCGTCGGGTTGGCGCCGGTAATGGCCATGCGAGCGGCGCCTTCACGGAACGCACGCGCCATCCCATCGGCCAGCCATGTGGGGGCAACGTCGAAGGCGTCGTTCGGGGCGTGGATGAAACGTGCGAGCGTGGTTTCATCATCCGCGTACAGGGTCGTCACCAGTGAGGCACCGGCCTTGTAAGCATGTTCCGTGACGCGTCGGACCAGTGCAACGGCGGTAAGGGGCGCGGTGATGAGGAGCTGCTGGCCCGGTTTGATGTTCAGGCCAACGCGGACGGCGACCTCGCCCAGACGGTCGAGCAGTTGTTCGTGCGAAAAGGTGGAGGGAGCGGACACGTTGGACTCTTTCGCAGTGATCATTCTGACTTTCATGGTGTGCCCTGTCGCGTGGAAGTGCAAGAGAGCAGCGCGTGAGGTGACAGGGCTTTGAGGGCGCAGTATCGTGCCGGACATGAAACCCGGACTTCACATTTTCGCTGATCCCGGCATGCCTGACCAGCGGCCTTTCGATGTAGCCGTTGTCATGCCCAGCCTGCTGCGGCCTACTATTGTCCGGGCGGTCCAGTCCATTTTCCGACAGAGGGGGGATCTGCGGGTGCAGATCATGATCGGTCTGGACCGGGCACCGGAAGAGGGTGCGGACGATCTGTTTCAGCGCGCGATCGAAGGGCGGCCACCGGGCTGGGCCGTCGAAGTGCTCTGGCCCGGCTATTCGACGTCGCAACGGCATGACGGGTTTGGGCGCGCGAAGGACGGTGGCGTGTTGCGCAGCGTGCTCAGCCAGCTTTCGAATGCACCGCGTATTGCCTATCTCGACGACGACAACTGGTGGGCGCCCGATCATCTGTCCTCCCTCCTGTCGGCCATCGACGGGCATGACTGGGCGTGGGCGGGCCGTTGGTTTGTGCATCCGCAGACACAAAAACCCATTTGTGAGGATCAGTGGGAGTCGGTCGGGATCGGGGGCGGGATCTTCCGCGAACGTTATGGCGGGTTCGTGGATCCGAACTGCCTGATGATCGACCGGACACGGGTGCCGAACGTCCTGGACGTTTGGAATCAGCCTCTGGCCGGGGATGAAACTCAGATGACGGCGGACCGCAGTGTTTTCAATGTGTTGATGGACCGACCGGGGAAGCCGACCAGACAATATACCGCATATTACGTTCTGACCGAGACAGATGGCCTGCATCCGACGCGGTTACGTCTGATGGGGTCGGCCTGGGACAAGGCTTCTGCTGAGGAAGATCACGGGGAAGCCGTTCAGGCTTCCTGATGCAGAAAAGCCGATGCGGGGACGAACCCTGCATCGACCTTTCTGCGGCGTTCGTTACATGGAACGGATCGTGTTGCGGCGCGGCGGACGGCGCTGGCGATCGGACTGGGCGTCCGGATTGGCAGCTTTTGCGGCTTTTTCGCGCGCGATGGTACGCAGTTCGGTTTCCAGCTCGCGAATGCGGCGCTGGATGCTTTCCTTCAGCGTTGGAGACGTGTGGGACTTCATGGAAGCGATCGTTTCCTTGAGGTCCCGAAGCTGCTTTTCCTTTTCGGCCTGATTGCGGCGAATAGGCTGGTTGTCGGACATCTGTCCTTGAAATGCACGCATGTATTCGGTCTTTCCGCATGAAACACACAGGCCTCCCGTTCACCCGGAGGGTGGCGGGATGGAGCGCGCAGAAACGCGCCCGTCTGGCCCTGTCTGGCTCATGATTATGGGGGACGGAATATTACCGTCCGGTTAATTCAGGATCGGTGAGAGAGAATGTCCCGCAAAACGTCTGTCAGGCGGATGCAGGCTTCGTCCGTTCCGATCGAGATACGCAGCCAGTCCTGGATGCGCGGGGTTGAGAGATGCCGGACAAGGATCGCACGCTCGCGCAGGGCTGCGGCGATGTCTCCGGCCTTGTGCTCCGGGTGGTGCACAAGAATGAAATTGGCACAGGACGGCAGGACTTGGAAGCCAAGATTTTGCAGGTCCGGGACCAGACGGTCACGGCTGGCAACTGTGCGCGTCGTGATGTCCGCAAGCCAGTCGGTATCCTGGATCGCGGCGATGGCCCCGGCCTGGGCCGGGCGGGAGAGGGGGTAGGAATTGAAACTGTCCTTGACGCGGATGAGACCCTCGATCAGTTCCGGGGAGCCGATCGCAAAACCCACACGCAGTCCTGCCAGAGCATAGGACTTTGACAGCGTCTGGACCACCAGAAGATTGTCATGACGATGTGTCAGTTCAATGGCAGATCGGGCACCAAAATCAACATAGGCTTCGTCAATGATGACGGTCCGGTCCGGAAAGCGGTTCAGGAGGGTTTCGATCTGCTCCAGCGGCAGGGCGATTCCCGTATTGGCATTCGGATTGGCAACGGCGATGCCGCCGCATTTGCCGGTATAGGCGTCGATGTCGATCGTGAAATCGTCATTGAGCGGGATGTGGCGGAACGGCTGTTCGAACAGGCCGCAATAAACCGGATAAAAGCCGTAGGTTACGTCCGAGAACAGGACCGGCGCATCGTCATGGAACAGCGCGCGAAACGCATGGGCCAGCACTTCGTCGGAACCGTTGCCGACGAAAACGCGGTCGGTGGTGGTTCCGAACCGGGTGGCGATGGTGTCCCGGAGGTCTGCTGCTGTCGGGTCCGGATAAAGGCGCAGGTCGTCAGAGGCCACGTCACGGATGGCATCGAGCACTTTCGGGCTCGGACCGTAGGGAGACTCGTTCGTGTTGAGCTTCAGCAGGTCCGCGAGTCTGGGCTGCTCGCCCGGCACATAGGGGTGCAGGCCCTGAACGCGGCGGTTCCAGAAACGGCTCATGCGGACGCTCCGGCGAACAGGCCGGTCATAAGCTGACGTTCGGCCAGATCGCGGGCAGAGACGCCATCCGCGTCCTTCAGGTCCGGGTTTGCGCCGGCGGCAAGAAGCTTTTTTGCCATGTCTTCGCGGTTGAACATGATGGAAAACATCAGCGGCGTGCGGCCGGCATGATTGGCATGATCCACCTCGGCGCCATGATCGAGCAGAAGTGTCGCGATGTCGCTCAGGCCCTTGAAGGCCACGCCCGAGAGCGCAGTAGCCCCTTTGAGATCGGTGGCTTCCGTGTCGGCGCTCCGGTCCAGCAGCAGGCGCGCGGCATCCGTGTGGCCGTTATAGGTGGCGACGATCAGGGCGGTGTAGCCACGGCTGTCGGACGTATCAATGGCCATGCCGGCATCCAGAAACTGGGTCAGGAGGTCGGTATCGCCTTCACGGGCCGCGTCGATGAACAGGGCAGTGATCTGGTCTGACGTGAAAGTGACGTTCTGGGCGTTCATGACGGTTTCCACATGGCGGTGTCTGTCGACAGGAGGTGTCAGAGGAGAGTTTAGCTTTTTGTGTCAGTTGGCGGAAGAGTGAGGCTGTCACCGTTTTCGAGGGCTCGGAATGGGCGGCCTGCGGGACGGCAGGCGAACTCCAGACGGGTGGGCGGCTCCAGAATGGCCTCGTCCGTGAGCTGGAACGTCCCGAAATGGATGGGGAGGCCCTGTTTTGCTCCGAGCGTATCAAAAGCCATGAGCGCTTCTTCGGGAGACATGTGAACGCGGCGCATCAGGTTTCGCGGGTCGTAAGCTCCGATGGGGAGGATCGCGAGGTCGATGGTGGGCCAGCGGCGGTGGATCGCGTCGAAATGCCTGCCCCAGGCCGTGTCCCCCGCGAAAAACACGGTGTGGCCGTCCGCTTCGATCGTGAAACCGCCCCAGAGCGCACGGTTGGAATCGAACGGCGTGCGCGCGCTCCCGTGCAGGGCCGGCGTCGCCGTGATGCGCGCGCCGTCATCGGCCATGCCTTCCCACCAGTCCAGCTCGACGATGCGGGGAAGATCGGCCTTTTTCAGATGGCGGCGGTTGCCCGGGAGGGAAATGCAGAGCGGGTCGTCACGTTCGGCCAGCGCCCGCAGGCTCGGCAGGTCCATGTGGTCGTAATGGCAGTGCGAGACGAGGATGATGTCGATGCGCGGAAGGGCGTCCAGCGCGATGCCGGGAGGGCAGACGCGGCGGGGTCCGAAACTGCGGAAGGGGGAGCAGCGTTCGGAAAAAACCGGATCAGTAATGATCCGTAGAGGCGCGCGTCCTGTACGGCCAAACTGGAGCAGAACGGTCGCATGACCGACAAACGTGACACAGCATTCCCCCGCAGCAGGCGTGACCTGAGGGTAGGTTTTCTGCGGGGGAAGGGCGTCTGGCCAGCGTGGTCTGAGCCCCATCTGCCAGCGGAAGATGTTCCCGATCCGCTGCGAAGGGCTGCGGGCCGTCCGGGCCTCGTCCGGGCGCCAATTTTCGGGGTTTCGGTAATGACGCCCGTCGAAATGCGGCAGGTTGTCATCAAGCACAAGAGCGTGTTTCACAATATGGTTTACCGATCAGCCATTGCGTCCGGCGCGACTTCGCGTCATGCCGTGGCAGCAGAAGGTATGGAAGATATCGTTGCTTTTCTTCCTGTCAGTCACAAGCCGGAGATCCCATTCCGATGAGTACGCTTCCTCAGCTCACCATCAATACGATCCGTACCCTTTCGATGGAAGGTGTCGAGCGCGCCAATTCCGGCCATCCCGGCACGGCCATGGCCCTCGCCCCCGCGATGTATGCGGTCTGGCAGCATGATCTGAAATATGATCCGGCCGATCCGTGCTGGCCCGCACGTGACCGTTTCGTCCTTTCGGTCGGTCATGCGTCGATGCTGCTGTACTCCACCCTGTTCCTCACAGGCGTGAAGGATATCCAGGATGGCAAGGTCGTTGACGCGCCGTCCCTCACCGTCGAAGACCTGTCGCAGTTCCGTCAGCTGAACTCCAAGACGCCGGGTCACCCGGAATACCGCTTTACCGCTGGTGTGGAGACCACGACCGGCCCGCTCGGACAGGGTTGTGGCAATTCCGTCGGTATGGCGATCGCCCAGAAATGGATGTCCGCGCGTTATGACCGTCCGGGCTTCAAGCTGTTCGACTATCACGTGACGGTGTTTTGTGGCGATGGCGACATGATGGAAGGCGTGGCCTCTGAAGCCGCTTCCACCGCTGGCCATCTCGCACTTGGCAACCTGACCTGGATCTATGATTCGAACCAGATTTCCATCGAGGGGTCGACGGACCTGGCCTTCACGGAAAACGTGGGCAAGCGTTTCGAAGCCTATGGCTGGCATGTCCAGACCCTGACGGACGGCAACGACGTCGAGGCCATTCTCGCTGCTCTGAAGGCCGCCCGTGCCGTGACGGATCGTCCGAGCATGATCGTTCTCAAAACGGTCATCGGCTATGGCGCTCCCAAGAAGGCCGGTACGGCTTCGGCTCATGGCGAGCCGCTGGGTGCGGACGAAATCAAAGGCGCGAAGGCTGCCTATGGCTGGCCGGAAGATGCTCCGGACTTCTATGTCCCGGACGGCGTGAAGGAGCATTTCGCAGAAGGTCTCGGCAAGCGTGGCGCTGAAGCCCATGCGGAATGGCGCGAGCTGTTCTCGGCCTATCGCGAAGCGCATCCTGAACTCGCTGCTGAAATCGACTGCATCATCGAGCATCGTCTGCCCGAAGGCTGGGACAAGGACATCCCCACCTTCGAAGCCGATGCGAAGGGCGTTGCCTCGCGTGCCAGCTCGGGTCAGGTGCTGAATGCGGTTGCGAAGAACCTGCCCTGGATGATCGGCGGGTCCGCAGACCTCACGCCGTCCACCAAGACGGACATCAAGGGCGGCGGGTCTTTCCAGCCGGAAAAATGGAACGGCACCTATGGTGGCCGGAACCTGCATTTCGGTGTGCGCGAACATGCGATGGGCTCCATCTGTAACGGTATCGCACTGTCGGGTATCCGCTCCTACGGTTCGGGCTTCCTGATCTTCTCCGATTACATGAAAGCGCCGATCCGTCTGTCGGCCATCATGGAACTGCCGGTTCTGTATATCTTCACGCATGACTCCATCGGTGTGGGCGAAGACGGACCGACGCATCAGCCGATCGAGCAGCTTGCACAGCTTCGCGCCACGCCGGGCATCATGACGATCCGCCCGTCTGACGCCAACGAAGTGTCCGAAGCTTGGCGCACGCTGATCCCGATGACGCACAAGCCGGCCGTGCTTGCGCTGAGCCGTCAGAACCTGCCGACGATCGACCGCACGAAATATGCGTCCGCCGCCGGTCTGGCGAAGGGCGCCTATGTACTGGCGAGCTGTGACGGCAAGCCTGACGTCATTCTGATCGCTTCGGGTTCGGAAGTCAGCCTCGTGGTCGGGGCTTACGAGAAGCTCACGGCGGAAGGCATCAACGCCCGGGTCGTCTCCATGCCGAGCTTTGACCTCTTCGAAGAGCAGAGCCAGGAATACCGCGATTCCGTTCTGCCGCCGGATGTCATCGGCCGCGTCGCGGTCGAGCAGGCCGCAGCGTTCGGATGGGACCGGTATGTCGGCATCGGCGGTGCGATTATTGCAATGAACACGTTCGGTGCGTCGGCCCCGGCCTCCGCACTTCTCACGAAATTCGGTTTCACGCCGGAAGCGGTTCTTGACGCGGCAAAGCGTCAGGCCCTGCGCGGCAAGTAAGGGAGAGATCCTGTGGCAGACACAATCTCCAATACCGGTCTGAACGAAGTCGGCAGCGTGCTGCGCGAGCTTGAGAAATACGGCCAGTCTCCCTGGCTGGATTTCATCCAGCGCAGCTTCACGGAGAATGGAAGCCTCCGCAAGCTGGTGGACGAAGACGGCCTGCGGGGCGTCACGTCCAACCCGGCCATCTTCGAGAAGGCCATCGGTCACGGCACTGAATACGATCCGCAAATCCGCAAGCTGCTGGAAGGCGAGGGCCTTCCCCCCGGTGATCTGTACGAGCATCTGGCGATTGACGACATCCGTTCCGCCTGCGCGGTTCTGTATCCGGTGTTCGAGAAGACCAAGGGGCTGGACGGTTATGTCAGTCTCGAAGTTTCGCCCTATCTGGCATTCGATGCGCACGGTACGATCACGGAAGCCCGTCGTCTGTGGAAAACCGTCGCGCGCGACAATCTGATGATCAAGATCCCCGGCACGTCAGAAGGCACGGGCGCCATCCGCGAAGCCATTGCGGACGGCATCAATGTCAACGTGACGCTGCTGTTCTCGCTGGAAGCCTACAAGGCGGTTCTGGAAGCCTATATTTCCGGACTTGAGGCCCGTGCCGCCCGCGGCGAAGACATTTCGCGCATTTCCAGCGTGGCTTCGTTCTTTGTCAGCCGTATCGACGCCAAGATTGATGGCGAAATCGACCGTCGCATCGCTGCTGGAGATGCCGACGCCGAAGCGCTGAAGGCCGTTCGCGGCAAGGTTGCGATCGCCAACGCCAAGATGGCGTATCAGTATTATCTGGACGTCCGGAACAGCCCGCGCTGGAAGGCGCTGGCGGAGAAGGGCGCCAACCCGCAGCGTCTGCTCTGGGCCAGCACCGGAACCAAGGACAAGGCCTATTCCGATGTCCTGTATGTCGAGGAGCTGATTGGCCCCGAGACGGTCAACACCATCCCGCCCGCAACGTTTGATGCGTTCCGCGATCACGGCAAGGCCCGCGCCAGCCTGACGGAAAACGTCGAGGAGGCGCGGCATGTTCTGGCCGAGGCCGAACGCCTTGGTCTGGATCTGGATGGTGTGACGACAAAGCTCGTCAAGGAAGGCTGTGCGTCCTTCAGCGTGTCGTTCGACACACTGCTGACAGCCGTGGCAACCAAGCGTGAAGCCGTCATCGGCAAGCGCCTGCTGCGTGTCAGCGCGGATCTGCCGCCGGAACTGCGTGATGATGTCGCGGGGGCTGAAAAGGACTGGAGCCTGAGCGGCGGTCTTCGCCGGATCTGGCAGAAAGACCCGTCGGTCTGGACGAACGGCCCGGAAGCGGGCTGGCTGAACTGGCTGACGATCGTGCAGGATCGCCTCTGGAACGTTGAGGAGCTGGAAGTTCTGGCCCGCGATGTCCGCAGTCGCGGCTTCAAGGACATCCTGCTTCTGGGCATGGGTGGTTCGAGCCTCGGTCCTGAGGTTCTGGCCGAGACGTTCGGACAGCGCGAAGGTTGGCCGAAACTGCACGTCCTCGACAGCACGGACCCCCAGCAGGTCACGGCGTTCGAGAAAGCCATCGACCCCAAGAACACGCTGTTCATCGTGGCCAGCAAATCCGGCGGAACGCTGGAGCCCAACATCCTGTTCGCGCATTTCTGGCAGGTGGCCGGTCAGGCTCTGGGCAAGAAACCTGGTGACAGCTTCATCGCCATCACCGATCCCGGCTCGCACATGCAGAAAGTGGCCGAGGAAAACGGCTTCTGGCGCGTGTTCTACGGCGATCCAAAAATCGGCGGGCGTTATTCGGTCTTGTCCAACTTCGGTCTCGTTCCGGCGGCAGCAAGCGGCATTGACGTCCGCAAGCTGCTGACGGTTACGCGGCTGATGGTGGAATCCTGTGACGGAAGCGCGCCTCCTGCCGCCAATCCGGGCGCGGTGCTGGGCCTGATCCTGGGTCATGCCGCGCACTGCTTCAGCCGCGACAAAGTGACGATCCTCGCCTCTGACGGCATTGCCTCGCTGGGTGCCTGGCTGGAACAGCTCATTGCAGAAAGCACGGGCAAGAAGGGCCTCGGCCTTATTCCCATTGACGAGGAAGAACTCGGCGCGCCGGATGTCTATGGGACGGACCGCATTTTCGTTGACCTTCTGCTGGGCGATGACGTTCCCGACAGCCGTCTTGGCGCTCTGCGCGAAGCTGGTGCGCCGGTCGTCACCATCCGTCTGGCCGATGCGTCCCAGATCGGACAGGCATTTTTCCTGTTCGAATTCGCGACGGCCGTGGCCGGCGCGGTGCTCGGCATCGACCCGTTCGATCAGCCGGATGTGGAATTCAGCAAGCTCGAGACGCGCAAGCTGACCTCCGCCTATGCCGAAACGGGATCGCTGCCGCCGGAAACACCGTTCGCCAAGGACGGCCCGCTGTCCTTCTACGCGGATGCGAAGAACACGGAAGCCGCTGGAAGCAAAAGCGATGCGGTCTCCATTCTCAGGACGCTTTTCGATCGTGTGAAGCCTGGCGACTATGTTGGTCTTCTGGCCTATATCCGCCGCGACCAGCAGACGCGGGACTGGGCACAGTCCGTTCGTATGGAGCTCCGGGACACACTGAAGGTGGCGACAGCCGCCGAATTCGGCCCCCGGTTCCTGCATTCGACAGGCCAGGCCTACAAGGGCGGACCTGACAGCGGCGTGTTCCTTCAGGTCACGGCGACGGATGCGGCGGATGTGCCGGTTCCGGGTCATGGCTTCAGCTTCAGCGTCGTCAAGGCGGCGCAGGCAAGAGGCGATTTCGAGGTGCTGGCGGCCCGCGGCCGTCGTGCCCTTCGCGTTCATATTGATGGACCGCTGGAAGAGGGGCTGAAGGCTCTGGAAACGGCAATCCACGAAGCACTGGCAGGAGAATAAGTCATGCGGATCGGAATCATCGGACTGGGACGGATGGGCGGCAATATTGCCGTCCGTCTGACGCGCCACGGACATGATGTCGTCGTGCACGACCGTACGCCGGAAGTGACGGCCTCGGTCGTCGGCCGCTGCGAAGCGGGGCGCGCGACGCCCGCCAGTTCCGTGGCCGAGATGGCGAAGCTGCTCGAAGGTGACGAACACCGCGTGGTGTGGGTCATGCTTCCGGCGGGTGCCATCACCGAAGCCTGCGTTCAGGAACTCGGTGGCCTTCTGGGGCGCGGGGATGTCATCATCGACGGTGGTAACACCTATTACAAGGATGACGTCCGCCGTTCGGCCGAACTGGCCGAAAAGGGCATCTCCTACGTGGATGTTGGCACCTCGGGCGGCGTCTGGGGTCTGGAGCGTGGTTACTGCATGATGTTCGGCGGCACGAAAGAGACCGCCGAATATATTGATCCGATCCTCAGCGCGTTGGCGCCGGGCATCGGGGACGTGCCGCGCACGCCTGGCCGTGACGATGCGGGTCACGATCCGCGGGCCGAGCAGGGCTATCTGCACTGTGGTCCCGCCGGTTCGGGGCACTTCGTGAAGATGGTCCATAACGGCATCGAATACGGCATGATGCAGGCCTTCGCCGAAGGTTTCGACATCATGAAAAGCAAGAACTCCCCGGTTCTTGCGGAAAAAGACCGCTTCGAGCTCAATATGGGCGATATCGCCGAAGTGTGGCGTCGCGGCAGTGTCGTATCGTCCTGGCTGCTCGATCTGACGGCCGAGGCCCTGACCCGTTCGGAAACCCTCAACGAATTCTCCGGCGAAGTTGCGGATTCCGGTGAAGGCCGCTGGACGATCGAGGCCGCCATCGAGGAAGACGTACCGGCTCCGGTCATGACGGCCGCGCTGTTTACGCGTTTCCGCTCCCGGTCCGGCAACAACTTTGCCGAGAAAGTGCTCTCGGCCCAGCGTTTCGGTTTCGGCGGCCACGTCGAAAAGAAATAAGACTGCGCCCCTCATGGGCAATGACTGGCTGGCAGGGTATGGTTTTTGCCATTGCTGACCAGCCAGCCCCCGCAAAGACTCTGACGGGGGTTTTTACAGGGGCTTTTATGTCCGTTGACCTCGACGCCATCCACGCGGACCTGCCGCCGCTGCCAAAGACCATCCGGATGGTCGTGTCCGACATGGATGGCACACTCCTGACGCCAGACAAGACCATCGCGCCATCTACCCTGGCGATGGTGAAAGCGCTTCAGGAACGGGGAATTCCCCTCTGTCTCGCCAGTGCGCGGCCTCCAGCCGCCATGGTACCCTATATCGAGCAGCTCGGTCTGACCGGTCAGAACGCCGGATTTAACGGCGGCATCATCTTCAAACCTGACGGCAGCACGACCGTCAGCCGCGTCCTTGCGCCGGATGTGCTGTCGATCGTGTATGACATGCTGCATCTGCACGGGATTGAAACATGGTTTCTGCGGCAGTCCTACTGGATGGTGCAGGATGCACATACGCCGTTCGTCCAGCATGAGCGGGGCATTACCGGCCTGACGCCAAATCAGGTTCCCGACCTGCGCAGGGAATTTGAGGGCATCGGCAAGGTGATGGGCGTGAGCAGCAATACCAGCCTGTTGCAGGACGTCGAGACCGAACTCGGCGCGATGCTTCAGGGGGATGCGAGCGTGCGCCGCTCTTCCGATATTCTTCTTGATGTGACGCCAGCGCTTGCCAACAAGGGCGAGGCGATCCGCGAACTGGCGCTTGCCCACGGCATTGCGCCGCATGAGGTGGCCTGCCTTGGCGATGCCCATAACGACCTGCCGATGTTTTCTGTCGCCGGGCTGGGAATTGCCATGGGACAGGCTGAAGAGGACGTGAAAGCCGCCGCGCAGGTTTTCACGGACACCAACGAGCGCGATGGCTGGGCCAAGGCTGTCGAGCGCTACATTCTGCCGAGGGTTCCCCATTCATGACGACCGACATTCGTACCGCCACTCTGGAAACCCTCCCTGATTCGGAAGCCGTAGCCCTGCGGATGGCCGATCTCTTCATCGAAGGCGTTCTCGCCAAGACGGATGGCCTGTTCCGGGTGGCGCTTTCTGGTGGCTCCACGCCCAAGCGCCTGTTCGAGATCCTCGCCACGCCTTCGCGGGCAAAGCTGGTTCCGTGGGAGCGGGTCGAGATTTTCTATGGTGACGAGCGCCATGTGCCGGAAGGCCATGCGGACAGCAACCACACGGTCGGCCAGTCCGTCCTGCTGTCGCATGTTCCAGTGCCCGCCAAGAACGTCCATGCCATCCCGACCGGGGATACGGTGGAGGCGGACGCACAGGCTTACGAGAAAACCCTTCAGACCTCTTATGGTGCTACGGAACTCGATCCGAAGCGCCCGCTGTTCGATCTGGTCATGCTGGGCCTCGGCACGGATGGTCATACGGCCTCGCTGTTTCCGGGACAGCCGGTCCTGAAGGAACGCAAAGCCTGGGTCGGAACAGCCGCACCGTCCACCGCGCCTTATGAACGCATCACGCTGACCTATCCCGCTATTCAGTCCAGCGCGCTGGTGGTGTTTCTCGTGACGGGAGCGTCCAAGGTCGAGATGCTGGAGCGTCTGGTCGAAGGCGACAGTTCCATCCCCTCCGCCCGCGTGACGAGCGAAGGCCGGATCGTCGTTCTTGCAGATCGCGCAGCGGTCGGAGAAGGGGCATGACAGTGTCCGATATGAGCGTTCACAAGCGCACCGCGGCGCGTGAAGCGGCTGATATGGTTAAGAGCGGCATGGTCGTGGGGCTCGGAACGGGCAGCACAGCCGCTTATATGATTGAGCGCCTGGGTGAGCGTGTTGCGGAAGGTCTGGAAATTTTTGGCATTCCGACCTCCGATGACAGCGAAGACAAGGCGATCAAGGCCGGAATTCCGCTGACGGATTTCAGCGCGCATCGCCGGATCGACATTGCGATTGACGGGGCGGACGAGGTCCAGCGCGGTTCGCTCAACCTGATCAAGGGTCTGGGCGGCGCGCTCCTTCGCGAAAAAATCGTGGCACAGGCTGCAAAGCGTTTCGTGGTGATCGTCGATGGCACCAAGCCTGTCGATCTGCTGGGAGAGCGCGCGCCTGTTCCCGTGGAAGTCATTTCCTTCGGCTGGGAATGCACGGCCGAACGTCTGGCGGCCTGTGGCGCTCGCGGTGTAAAGCCGAGAGCGGACCGTGCCGGATCGCTGTTCGTGACGGATACGGGAAACATGATTCTGGACTGCCATTTCGGACCGATCGAAAATCCCGAAGATCTGGCGGAGAAAATCGACCGGATCGTCGGCGTGGTGGAGCATGGCATGTTCCTCAACATGGCTTCGGACGTTCTGGTCGCCACCACAGAAGGCGTGGAGCGGTGGGAGCCATGACGGCTTCGGCAGCACGGGTGAAGATGGGTCTGGAGCCGCGTTTTCTCGTTGTCATGGGCGTCTCTGGGACAGGAAAAACGACGATCGCCACCGGACTGGCGACCCGGCTTGGCTGGCATTTTCAGGAAGGCGATGCCCTGCACCCTCCTGCGAATGTTGAAAAGATGAGCACCGGTCGTCCGCTGACCGATGCGGATCGCGCCCCCTGGCTTGCGTTGTGCCATGACTGGCTGCGGGCACAGGTCGAGGCTGGCCATGGTGCGGTTCTGACGTGCTCCGCGCTCAAACGCGCCTATCGTGAACAGCTTCGCGCCAACGGGCTACCGATTGAATTCGTGCATATTGACACGTCTGCCACTGAACTTGCGGCGCGTCTGGAGCGACGGGAAGGGCACTTCATGCCCGCCAGCCTGCTGCCAAGCCAGCTCGCCACGCTTGAAGTGCCGGGTGACGATGAGCCGGTGATTCGCGTTTCAGGCGAAAAGCACCCCGACGTGGTGCTGGAGGATCTGATCCGTCACTTCCAGACGGAGGGCTGATCCATGGCAGATACCACCCGGATTTTGGTGGATGCCGATGCGTGTCCGGTCAAGGATGAAATCTATCGGGTCGGGGCGCGCTACGGCCTGAAAACGGTCATTGTCGCCAATAGCTGGATGAATATCCCGCAGTCTCCGCTCATCGAACGTGTTGTGGTCCCTGAAGGGCCAGACGTGGCGGATGACTGGATTGCGGAGCAGGTGACGGCTTTCGATATCGTCATTACCAGCGATATTCCGCTGGCCGTGCGCTGTCTTGCCAGGAAAGGCGCGGTCCTGCGTCCAAACGGCGAGGAAATCGACGAGCGCTCTGTCGGTATGGTATCGGCGATGCGGGATCTGATGCAGGGTCTGCGCGAGACGGGAGCGGTTACGACCTATAATCCGTCTTTCGGCAAAAACGACCGAAGCCGGTTTTTATCCGCACTCGATACACTCATCGTGCGACTCCGCAGGAAAGCTGCTCTGGCGCAATCGCTCCCCACTTCTTCAGAAACAATCCACAGGCCCTTCCCCGGAGATGTTCCCTGATTCTGGGGATATCTTCTCGCGCGGGATAAGCCGCTTCCGATGAAATATTTTCCCCATAAATTTCATGAACTCTGTTTGCTAAGCAGTATCCTCTGAGGGATTGAAAGTCGGTGTCGGGACGGGGACGAATTTCCATCCTGGAGGCCATCGACGGGAGCATCTTCTACTTCATCTGGCGTGTTCGGAGACTGAATGTCCCGGATCAGAGATTTTCGCTTCATTCGTCGCCTGATGACAATTCAGGCGCAAAATAAACCGAAGACTCACAAGTTTCCGCTTTTGATTATGAAAGAATGTCGCTCTTTTGCAGTTGTTGAGTGAACTGCCGGCGTCCTGATGCGTCTGTTTCGTGACAGGCGCAAGTCGTCACACAGGAATGCAGGAAACTCCATGACTGAGAAAAGCACTCTTTTCATTAACGGCAGCTGGGTCTCACCGAAGGGTGGCGAATGGATTACGGTTGAAAATCCGGCCACGAAAGCGGTGATTGGCGAAGTTGCCAAAGGCGGACAGGCGGATGTGGATGCGGCTGTCGCGGCTGCGAAAGCAGCCTTTGCCGGCTGGAGCCACCGTACGGCGACTGAACGGGCCGATTACATTCACGCGCTGAAGAATCTGGTAAAGCGGGATCGGGAAAAACTGGCCGCTCTCATCACTTCTGAAATGGGCAAGCCGCTGAAGGAAGCCCGGGTCGAGGTTGATTTTGCGATTGGCCTGCTGCGGTTTGCTGCGGAAAACGTTTTGCGCCTTCAGGGCGAGATCATTCCGGGAAGCTCGCCGAACGAGAAAATCCTGATCGACCGCGTGCCGCTGGGCGTTATTGGTGCCATCACGGCCTGGAACTTCCCGCTGGCGTTGTGTGCCAGAAAGATCGGGCCGGCCGTGGCGGCGGGAAATACCATCGTTCTCAAGCCGCATGAACTGACGCCGCTGACCTGTCTGCACCTGGCAAAGCTGGTTGGCGAAGCGCGAATTCCACATGGCGTCATCAATATCGTGACGGGAGATGGCCAGGATGTCGGTGTGCCACTGGTGGCGCATAAAGATGTCCGGCTCATTACGATGACGGGCTCGACCCCGGCAGGCAAGAAGATCATGGCAGCCGCCTCTGAAACGTTGAAGGAAGTCCGGCTGGAACTGGGCGGCAAGGCGCCATTCATGGTCATGGAAGATGCTGATCTGGACAAGGCCGCCGATGCAGCGGTGGCTGCGCGTTTTGGCAATGGCGGGCAGGTCTGCACGTCTAACGAACGCACCTATATCCATGAGGCTATTTACGACCGCTTCGTCCAGAAAATCCGCGAGAAGATCGAGGCGCTGAAGGTCGGACTGCCGACGGACGACAGTACGGATATGGGGCCAAAGGTCAGTGAAGACGAGCTGAACAAGGTTCATGGCATGGTCGAAAACGCTATCAGGCAGGGCGCGCGTCTCGCCATCGGTGGCAAGCAGCTGAGGGGTGGCGTGTATGACAAGGGCTATTTCTATGCCCCGACGCTTCTGACCGATGTCACCCAGGACATGGATGTCGTTCATAACGAAGTGTTTGGCCCGGTCATGTCGCTGATCCGGGTCAAGGACTTCGATCAGGCCATCGCGTGGGCCAATGACTGCCGTTACGGCCTGTCAGCCTATCTCTTCACGAATGATCTGGGCCGGGTCCTGCGTATGACCCGCGAACTTGAATTCGGTGAAGTCTATGTGAACCGGCCGGGTGGAGAGGCTCCACAGGGCTTCCATCATGGCTACAAAGAGAGTGGTCTGGGAGGCGAGGACGGGCAGCACGGTATGGAAGCCTACGTTCAGACCAAAACCATTTACCTCAACGCGTAACGGCCTGACGGACGGCTCTTGGCGGTCGCCCGTTTTTTCTGGAGGGGATCGGGATTATGGTAAAAGTTGCTGTCCTGGCTACGGATGGCCTTGAGGAAATAGAACTGGTCGCGCCTCGCTCTGCGCTTGAAAAAGCCGGTGCGACCGTTACGGTTATTTCCCTCCGGGCCGGTGAGTTTCAGGCCGTGAGCAAGGATATCTATCCCTCCCATAAAATCCGGGCCGATCTGGCGATCGCCGATGCAAATCCAAACGACTATCATGCCCTGCTGCTTCCCGGCGGGGTGGCGTCTCCAGATGCGTTGCGCATGAACCGGGACGTGGTGGCGTTTGCGAGAGCGTTCGTGAAGGCAAACAAGCCCATCGCGGCCATCTGTCATGGTGTGCAGACGCTGATTGAGGTCAATGAACTCAAGGGGCGGACCGTTACGTCCTGGCCAGCCATTCGCCGCGATCTGGAAAATGCCGGTGCGATCTGGGTGGACAACGCCGTTGTGGTTGACGGCCCTTATGTTTTTTCCCGTTGTCCGGCCGATATTCCAGCTTTCAACAAGGCCATGCTCAGGCATTTCAGGCTTGCCTGAAGTCCCTGACGGTCCCACAAAAAAGGAGGCGCCCCTTTTGTGAGAGCCTCCTTTTTTGTGGGGATCTGGCTGGCGTCAGATCGTTCCATCGACGGCTTTGCGCCCTAGAGCGGGATCGTCGGTAAAGAAGCCGTCGATGCCCATGTCCAGATAGCGGCGCAGTTCCGCGATCATGCCCTCGGGATTGCGGGCCGCATCGCCTGCGGTACTGCGAAGCTGTGCGGGGAGGAAATGGTTTTCCGGCCGTGCCGTATAGGAATGCACCAGAAGCCCGGCACGATGGGCATCCGTGACGAGGCTGGATGGCTCCATCCACGCGCCCTTGCTGTCACGCGGGATCAGGTCCGTGTTGGACGGTCCGATCACGTCGGCATAGCGCCGGACTTCCTTGAGGCCTTCAGGCGTCATGAGATCGCCAAAAGTCGTGGTCTTGCCGTCTGCCAGAAGATCGGGCGGGATGTCCTTGCGTTCACCCATCAGCAGCATGAGACGCGCCTGCGGATTGATGGAGAGGACATCAGCCCGGATGCGTCCCAGATTTCCGGTTTCGAAGGACTGGAGTTCCAGCGGTGCCTGCCGGGTGTAGTCGTGTGCCGCGATGGTCTGAAGAAACGCGGCTTCGGGATTGAGGCCAAGGCTGTTGAAATAGGTGGAGTGCTTGATCTCCGGTACCAGACCGAAAACCTTGCCCGTCGCCGCCGACTGAGCCGCGACCTGTTCGATGACCTCCTCGAAGGTCGGGATTTCGAAGTGGTCGTCATAGCGCGTGTTGTGGACGCGGATCGTGGACAGGCGCTCACGGGCACGGAGGGTTTTGAGTTCGGCCAGCGTGAAGTCCGTGGTGAACCAGCCGGTTTCGACCCGTCCGTCGATCTTGAGAGACCGGTGACGGGAGGCGAATTCCGGACGTTCCGAAACATCCGTGGTCCCGACAATGTTGCTTTCATGTCGGACGACCAGATGACCGTCACGCGTCATGACGAGATCCGGCTCGATGAAATCCGCGCCATCCATCATGGCGCGGGCATAGGAGGCCAGTGTGTGTTCGGGGCGCAGGGCCGAAGCCCCGCGATGGGCGAACACGAGTGGCTTCGGCGCCAGTGAGGGCGCGGCTTTCGCCCGCAGATGCAGGGCGGGAAGCCCTGCTGCGAGCAGGCCGAGGCTCTGGCGACGTGTCAGCATGGAGCAGTGTTCCTTACAGGGCGGCGCTCAGGCTCAGGAAGAACATGCGCGGCGCGATGGGAAAGGCCGAGAACTGACCCGCAGTCTGGGTGGCGTTGATCGTGGACCATCCCTTCGTGTTTGTCAGGTTGGTAATATTGCCCTGAACCTTCAGCGACGCCAGATGCGGAATATTGTGGAACGTATAACCTGCGTTCAAGTTGAACTGGGCGTAGGGTGCAGCCCACATGTCGTTGGTGTAGGTCGCATAACGCTTGCCGATGACATCACCGGTGAACTGGCCGTAGGCATTGCCCCAGTTGGTGGTGAAGACGAACTTCTCCGACCAGTCCGGCATGCCCACAACGTCCTTGCCTGCCGTGTGGATGATGCTCGAACCCGTGCTGTAGTTATCGTTGTAGGTGGACTTGTTGTAGGACAGCGCGTTGTACAGCGAGAAATGCGGACCGAAATGGGTGGTGAAGGAGAAATCCATACCATCCGTCGTAACCGAACCCACGTTCGCAAGCGTGGTGGCCGAGCCGATGATGGACGACAGGGTCTGCGTCGTTGCGACGGCCAGCAGGCGGTTTGAGAAGTGAACGTGATAGTATTCGACCTGACCTTCGATCGCCGTCAGCGGGCCGAGATGGATCTGGCGGTGCTCACGCAGACCGGTTTCGTAGGTCCATGAGGTTTCGGGCTTGCCGTTCTTCTTGAATTCTTCGAAAGCGGCCTGGCTGGTCGCGCCCCACGGGGTGGCGTTGCCATAGCCCGCATCCTGGAAAGAGCGCATGTTCTCCTGGATGTTGGCAAACCACTGCTCGTGCTTCGTGATATCCCAGACTGCGCCGAAAGCGGGCAGGAACGGCTTGGCGGCGTCGATTTCGCCACCCGGTGCCGTCACGGCATAGGACGGGGAAAGCGAACCCGGCTTTGCGGCCACCGGAAGCGTGCCGTTGGTATAGACCAGTTCGGACTTGAAGCCCGCCATCAGCGAGAAATTCTTGGAGATCTGCCAGTTGTCCTGCAGATGCGTGACGAACGTGTTGGTGTAGAAATTGTTGGTGTACTGGTCGATCAGGGCGTTCTGCTGGCGCTCGTAAGGCGTGGTCGGGTTGTTGGCGTTCAGTGGATACCAGCGACGGGCTTGGGTGTTGTTGTTGCGCTCATACCAGCCGCCAAGCTCGATCGAGTGCTTGCCGAGATGGTAGCGCAGCGTGGACATCAGGCCACCGCGGTTGTCCCAGTATTCGGTCGTGCGGGTTGCATAGCCCGAACCGCCGAAGACGGTGTTCAGATCCTGACCCGGGAAATAGGCGGCGAACAGCGTCGGCAGACCGGCGGCCGAAATCGGACCGGCTACAACACCTTCACCCAGATCATGGTGATAATAGATGCTGTTGTCCCAGTGCAGGTTTTCGCTGAAATCATGCGTCCACTTGGAATAGGCGAGGAAGTCCTCGCGCTGGGCCGCAGAGTAATAATTGCGATAGTTCAGGCCGACCGCATTGGCGTTGGCCTTGGCGTAATTGAAATTGGGATAGGTGAACGGGCGAACATAAATGCCATAACCCTGCGGCAGCGTAACGCTGTCTTCGTTGGGCTCGACCTTCTGGGACCAGTCGAAGAACGTCGAGAAATGGTCATGTTCGCTGTTGTGGACGAACTTCGCGTTGACCTGATAGCCGCCCTGATGGCCGGCGAAGTCCCAGGCGCGTGCGTCCTGACGTGCAAAAGAAACATAGGCTGAGTTGCCATTGCCGAACTCACCCGTATCGAGGCGGGCGAAGGTGCGGAACGTAGACCAGCTTCCGAAAACCTGCTCGATCTGCGCGCCGCGCTTCTTCAGCGGGTCCTGCGTGGTGAACTGGAGCGTTCCGCCAAGGTTGGACGTGGAGGCTGTGCCAAGCGCACCTGCACCGGACGAAACCGAAGCCGATCCGATGTTCTCGCTGATGGCTGCGCGCTGCGGAGAGAGACCGTTGTAATTGCCGTAAGCCTGATCGCCGAGCGGAATGCCGTCGAGCGTGTAGCCGAGCTGGTTCTGGTTGAACCCGTGAACGTAGAGCGAGGAGTTCTGCTCGTTGTTACCCCAGGGATCGGCATTGTTGAACACGACGCCCGGCAGCATTTCCAGCGCCTTGACCGGGTTCACGCCCGGAAGGATCCGCTGGATCTGCACATGGCTCAGCCCCTGTTCGGAACGCGTGCGCCGTGCCGTGATGACAAGCTGTTCCGTCCCCCCGGCCACGGCATCCACCCTGGCCTTGTGTTTGGCGTCGTTTTTGGCAGCATGTTTGGCCGGTGTAGCTTTTTTCGTTCCAGTCGCAGCGGCACTGGCGGGGTGGGGAAGAGCGGCAGCCAGCGCAAATGGCGAGCAGAAAACAGTCAGGAGCAGGCGGGAACGCAGCAGGTTGCGCGGCATCGAAGATCTTTCCGGAGCAAGAAGGGATCGGACGCGGCGGACCCTAATCTTTCCTTAAAGAACTGCGTGTGAAGCTCCTGTGAACGTGCAGTGACAGAATTATGACAGTCAGGCTGTCTGTCAGGCCGTTTGCCAGCCCAGCCCGACGATCGCGACCCGGCGCCCCAGAGGCGTATCCTGAAGAACGATGACCTCCCGCTCTTCCAGATAGTTGAGCTGACGGCGCGCACGGCCCAGAGAATGCGTCCCATAGGCGCGGGCCAGCGCATCATCGTCCGGGCAGATTTCCGCATCCAGCGCCGTTCGGGCGAGCAGCAGGAAAACGCCCTGCACGTCTTCCGGCAGGGTCGCGGCGACTGTCTGGGCCTGCTTCCACTCTTCGCTTTCGGAGCGCTCCCGGTCCATCCCGGCGCGGATCGTGGCCAGCATCCGGTTGAAAGATCCCAGTTCAAGCACATTGCGCGACAGGCCCTGAATACGTGCCCTGAGCTGGAAGTCCTGATACAGGGTCGCCAGGGGTTTATAGTCCGACCCGTCTCCGGCCACGACTTCGGTAACCAGCGACCACAGCTGGTCGGGGTCGGCCTCGACGCTGATGGCGGCGGGAGCGGGTTCTTCGGCCTCACGCTCGGCCCCGTAGGCATCGAGCTGGGCGAGCAGGTCTGGCGGAGGGGGGCGGGATTCCCGACGCGCGCGGGGCGTGAACTCATGGACCGGCTCGAGAATGATGTCCCGCAGGTCTTCGGCGGAAACGGGTTCGAGCGGCACGAGGACCGGCCCGGTGGCATGGCTTGCGGTTGTGACAGGGCCGATGGCCACGAGTTTTGGACGCCGGCTCAAAGCCGGGCCGAGCGCCATGAACTGACCGCGCGCCAGATCGCGGAAGGATTCCGCCGCCCGTCGCTCCATGCCCAGAAGGTCGGCCGCCCGCGCCATGTCGATATCGAGGAAGGTCCGGCCCATCAGGAAGTTGGACGCTTCTGCCGCAACGTTCTTCGCCAGCTTCGCCAGACGCTGGGTGGCGATCACGCCTGCCAGACCGCGTTTTCGACCACGACACATCAGGTTCGTCATGGCGCCAAGCGACAGGCGGCGCGCTTCGTCCGATGTGTCGCCGCTGGTCACTGGGGCGAAAAGCTGCGCTTCGTCCACCACCACGAGGGCAGGATACCAGTGCGCACGTGGGGCTTCGAACATGCCGTTGAGGAACGCGCCGGCCGCCCGAAGCTGCATTTCGGCTTCGACCTGTTCGAGGTTCAGCACCACGGAGGCCCGATGCGCCCGCACGCGCTCACCTGCGGCGCGAAGGCTGGCTTCGGACTGGTCTTCGACGTCGATTACCAGATGGCCGTAATGGTCGGCGAGAGTGACGAAATCGCCTTCCGGATCAATCATCACCTGCTGGACAAGAGTTGCTGTCTGCTCCAGCAGGCGCCGCAGGAGATGCGATTTCCCAGAGCCTGAATTGCCCTGCACCAGCAGGCGCGTGGCCAGGAGTTCCGGCAGATCAATGCAGGTGTCGGAGCCGTCGCGGCCCTGTCCGAGAACGATGGATGTCATGGTGTCAGGCGATAGCCGAATTGCGCGATTCTAGCCACCCAAGGACACCATTTGCCGCCGCATAAGCGGTGGAAAAACACCCCTGAAGCAGATAGCCGCCCGTCGGCGCTTCCCAGTCCAGCATTTCCCCGGCCACAAACACGCCGGGGCGGGACGTCAGCATGAAGCGTGCATCCATGGCGTCCCGCTGCACACCGCCTGCGGTCGAGATGGCACGATCGAGCGTGTCCATGCCGATCAGCGGCAGGGGGAGGGCCTTGAGGGTCTGGGCAAGCTGAAACGGGGTGGCGTTTTTCGGGGTTGCCAACCTAAGAAGTTCCTGGGAGGGCGCATCCAGCGCGAGTGCTTTCCGCAGACGATTGCTCTGACTTTCACGTTCGCGCTGGGCCAGCAGACGTTTCAGAACGTCCCCGGCCGACAGTGTGGGGCGGAGATCGAGCGTGAGAACTGCGCGCCCGTCGCGCCGGATTGCGTCCCGCAATGCAGCCGAGAGCGCATAAAGCGCCGATCCTTCAAGCCCGCGGGCCGTGATGGTCAGGTCGCCCCGGCTGTGTTGTTCGTTAAAAGACAGCCCTACCGAATGCAGGACGCTACCGTCGTGCCTTGCTGCGAAATCGGCTGGCCAGTCGGGCAGGAAGCCGCAGTTTGTAGGGGCGAAAGACGCAGTTTCATCCGGTAAAAGGTCTGTCCAGAGACCGTCCGATCCCAGACGGGACCAGCTTGCGCCTCCCATTGTCAGGAGGGTCGCGTCGGCCTGAACGGAAATCCGGCCGTCAGGAGTATCGAAAACAGGGTCCGAACCCTCCCAACTGACAAAACGATGCCGGGTCCGGATCGTCACGCCCTGCTGCGCGAGACGCTCAAGCCATGCCCGCAGGAGTGGAGAAGCTTTCATGGCTTTGGGAAACACCCGCCCTGAAGAGCCGGAAAAACATGGCTGTCCGAGGCCTTCCGCCCATTGCCTCAGCGCCTCTGGCGGAAAGGCGCGGATGGCGGGTTCGAGCCAATCCTGCGCGTTGCCATAACGCTTCAGAAACCTGTCCAGCGGTTCCGAATGCGTCAGGTTCAGCCCGCTGCGTCCGGCCATGAGCAGCTTTCGCCCCACGCTTGGCATCCGGTCGAAGACCTGCACCCTGCATCCCCGCGCAGCCAGGATTTCGGCTGCGAACAGCCCTGCCGGACCGGCTCCTATAATGGCGATGGATGGGCCGATGGACGGGGAAGGGGACGCAGTAGTCATAGGCGTCTGATTGCCATGTGCGGCAGGGTTTGTCAGGTTCTGCGCGGCGGGTTCTGGCCGGAAAGGAAACACAGATGCAGGTTTTTGAGACAATCGGGGCGTTGCGGACCGCCCGGAAAGGCTATGCGACGCTCGGCTTCGTTCCGACGATGGGGTTCCTGCATGAAGGCCATCTGGGCCTCGTCCGCAGGGCCAAAGCCGAAAACGGTGCGGTGGCCGTCAGCATTTTCGTTAACCCGACGCAGTTCGGGCCGAACGAAGATTATGCCTCCTATCCGCGCGATCCGGACCGTGATCTGGCGCTTCTGAAAGAAGCCGGAGCCGATCTGGTCTTCCTGCCAACACCGGATGTGCTTTATCCGCCGGGTTTCGCCACCCGCATTGAAGTCGGCGGCGTTGCGGACGAACTCGAAGGCCAGTCCCGCCCCGGACATTTCTCCGGTGTGGTGACGGTCGTGACGAAGCTGTTCAATATTGTCCAGCCGCAGCGGGCCTATTTCGGACAGAAAGATGCCCAGCAATGCGCGGTCGTCCGGCGTTTTGTGGCGGATCTGGATATCCCCGTCGAAATTGTGGTCTGCGACATCGCGCGCGAAGACGATGGCCTCGCGCGGTCCAGCCGCAATGTGCGTCTGACGCCCGAGAACCGCCAGAAAGCCCCGGCGCTATATCAGGCTTTGCAGGAAGCCGCGCGACTGTTCCGCGGTGGCGAGCGCAATACGGACGTTCTGGAGGGTGCCTTGCGGGTTGGTTTGATCAAGGCCGGCCTGCCGGACATCGACTATGCCACGGTCGTGAATGCGGACACCTTTCGCCGCGAACAGCCCTGTTCCGAAAACCCGCTGGCGCTTCTGGCCGTGCGGGCAGGGGCGGTGCGACTGATCGACAACATGCCGCTTTGAGATCTCTCTCCTTCGTGCGGTATAAGCATGAACTGCTGACGGACGGAGGATTTTGAGACATGCAGAAAACCATCATGCGCCGGGTGGCTCAGGGGCAGGGACGCGAACCCGCTGATCTGGTCATCCGCAATGTCCGGCTGTTCGATCTGGTTACGGGTGATCTTGTTCCCACCGATATCGCCATATGTGGCGACCGGATCGTCGGGACTTATGGTGACTATGACGGTGTGCAGACGATTGACGGTGCAGGCCGGATCGCCGTGCCGGGCTTCATCGACACGCATCTGCATGTTGAATCATCACTCGTCACGCCGTTTGAATTCGACCGTTGCGTCCTGCCGCATGGCGTAACGACCGCCATCTGTGATCCGCACGAAATGGCCAATGTGCTGGGCCGCGCCACATTCGATTATTTTCTAACCGCGGCCGAGCGGACCATCATGGATTTGCGGGTCAATCTCTCAAGCTGCGTACCGGCAACAGCTATGGAGACGTCGGGAGCGGTTCTGAATGTCGATGATCTGCTGCCCTATCGAAACCATCCCAAAGTAATCGGCCTGGCCGAATTCATGAATATCCCGGGCGTTCTGAACGGCGATCCGGGCTGCTTGGACAAACTCGCGGCCTTTGCGGACGGCCATATCGACGGCCATGCGCCTCTCATGCGCGGCAAGGCCCTCAACGGCTATCTGGCAGCCGGAATTTCGACCGATCACGAGGCGACAGCAGCCGAAGAAGCGCTGGAGAAAGTTCGGAAAGGCATGACAGTCCTGATCCGCGAAGGCTCTGTCTGCAAGGATCTTGAAGCCCTGGTCCCGCTGCTGAACGTCGCCACATCGCCGTTCTTTGCCTTCTGCACCGATGACCGCAATCCGCTCGAAATTGCTCATGAAGGCCATCTGGATTTCCTGATCCGCCGGGCGATCGAACTCGGTGTGGAGCCTCTGGCTGCATACCGGGCGGCTTCTCTCTCGGCCGCAAATGCCTTTGGCCTGAAAGATCGCGGACAAATCGCGCCCGGCAAGCGCGCGGATATCGTCCTGCTCGACGATCTGGAGCGCTGTCAGGTGTCGGATGTCATTTCCGCCGGTCGTCTGGTGAACGATGCACTGTTTGCCGCGCGCGAGATCGTGGCACCCGTCGGGCTGGACAGCGTGCAACTGCCAAACCCGGTGAGCGCGCGAGATATGTGGATTGAAGGCAGCGGCACAGATCGTCCGGTCATGGGGATCATTCCGGGACAGATCATTACCGAATTCCTGCGTCTGGATCTTCCGGAAGACGATGGTGCCGTTCTGCCTGACCCCGCGCAGGATATCGCAAAGGTCTGCGTCGTGGCGCGGCACGGGCATAACGACAATATCGGGCGCGGTTTTGTTCGTGGCTTCGGCCTCGGACGTGGAGCACTGGCATCCTCAGTCGGACACGACAGCCATAATATCTGTGTCGTCGGAACCAGTGACGCCGATATGGCCTGCGCGGTGAACCATCTGGAAAAGACCGGCGGCGGTTTCGTGGCCGTCCGTGATGGACAGGTGCTGGCGGAACTGCGTCTTCCCGTCGCAGGGCTGATGAGCGATGCCCCCTATGAACAGGTGCGCGATGATCTGATCGTGTTGCGACAGGCCGCGAAAGAGATGGGCGTGGTTTTAGAGGAGCCGTTCCTGCAACTGGCGTTCCTGCCCCTCCCGGTCATCCCCCATCTCAAGATTACGGATTTCGGAATGATCGACGTCCGCAACATGAGTCTGGTGTGACATCAGTGCTGCTCCGCAGGGCAGCCATCGATATGATTACCTCTAATGCCAGATGGATGCAGGCAATGAATACTATGTCTGCAATCCGTTATTGTGAGATTATTTTTCCGTTATCCTGCAGAGCGATCGACAGGACAATGCCGAGAAAAATATTAACTAAACAGTTATGAAATAGTATGGCATCTTCAAAAGAAAATCTGACGGCGTTGTAACGAGAAGGGATCCTGTTTTGGGACATAAAACTGCAATTATCTTTGTCGCGGATAGGAATTTCCTAGTACCAAGCATCCTCGCGATGCTGCAGATCAGCCGACAGAAAGATACGATGAGTGTCGCGGATCTCTTCTTGTTCACAACGGATCTTAATGATGAAGATTTCCGTACGATCACGGATCTCGTCACAGATCACGGCATTACGACCATCAAGCTTGATCTTGATAAAGTATTGAGCGAACAGGAATCTCTTTCGTTCAGAGAAACACATATTTCGATTTCAACTTTGGGACGTTTTTTTACAGGTCCGTGTATAGATCCGAAATATGAGAACATCCTGTATATTGACGGGGATGTTCAGGTCGTCGGGTCAATTTTCGATCTGGCGAATGCCGACATTCCGGATGGCAAAATGTTGGGTGCTATTGATCGACATTTTCTTAAAGCAAAAGAACATGACAAATCTGGAGAAAAAACGCGCGAATACCTCAAAAAACTCGGGGTTTCGCATGAGTCGGATTATTTCAATGCAGGAATTCTGGCTGCAAAGCGTGAGACATGGATCAATCTCTGCAAAGAAGCATTTGATTATTTCGTCAATCACTCCAAAGACTGCATGTTCCACGATCAGAGCGCTCTAAACGCCGTGTGTGTCGGCAGAAGACTGCCTATGTCACCCAAATACAATTTCACGACCATGTTCGCCGAAAATAATTTCGTGAACACTGTGCGGCCGTCAATCATTCATTTCACGGGCGCTGAAAAGCCATGGTTCTCAAAAGCACGTCCGTGGCAGGGGCGCTTCATTGCGTCCTATGTTGAGCTTCTGAAGCAGTTCCCACAGCTTGAGGCTTTTTATTCGCTCAAACAGTATTTCCATTCATCAGGACAAGCCGGTCTGAGCAGGATAGACCGCCATGCGAACAGAATGTGGCTCCTGACCCGTATTCTGACGCCTTGGCGCGTTATCCTGCGACGTCGGAGGCTCATGAACTACCTGAAAACAACACGATTTTTCATCTGAATGTCGTTCTGATGTAGCTCACGCTCTGGGTCTGGATACCAGAGCGGATTACACCGTTGTCACGAACAGAATGTTCTGACTCCCGCAGGCAATGAGATCAGCCAAAAGCATCTGAATTTCTTGAAGTCTGAGGAATTTGGTGGACCTGACGCAACTAGATAAAACCATATAAAACAATGTCTTGTATGGTAAAACCTGTAAATTTCTCTAACGGAATATCAAGGGCCGAATCGTCCTAGTGTCAAACCTAAATTTGCTCTCGTAAGGTGGGAAAGGTCATGCACCGTGCCGCATCCCTACGAATGATCGCCCTTCATTCTGATGGCAGATTTCAGAATATCCCGAGAGTAACGCCGTAATGTGAGCTGCCAGCGCAGATCGGCTTTTCTCAATTCGTGCGGCCACCTCCTGCCGCACAGCATCGTTCTGTCCGAGCAGTGCCCCGGCATAACCGACTTCCCGCCCAGCCTCGGCATCAGCCAAGGCAGAGAGCGGCACGAACTGCACCGGGACGTTCAGAGTCTGGCCTTTCGTCCGGCTGGCATCGGCCTGAAGCCCGAAGACCGGCAGGGCGGACGACGCGGAGACAGAGAACGATCCCGACTGGCTGAATGTCCCCGACAGGTCCATCGTGACCGGCCCGGCAATCATCGCCACGACCGGATCTGACGTCTGCTGAGCGCACTGGATGGCCCGGACATTCGCGTCGAACCGGGCAGCCTGATCCGCTGTCCATGTTTGGACACCAGACACGCTAACGACACCGGCCTTCGTCAGATCGGCCTGAACGCCGGCAATGGCCTGACTGATTGTCACGGGTGCGACCGATCCAGCCGAGCAGGCCGAGAGGGTCAGAAGCCCGCAGAGTGCCAACGCCCTCATACCAGTGCCTCCGTCCCGGTCGCGAAATCGCACCATACGCCCACAGTGTTTTTATAGATCCAGCGCCCGGTACCTGCGCCCGCCGCTTCGCCCGGGCCTCGGGCATCTTTCGCCCAGGCCAGCGCACTGGCGACATTCTGGGATGTACTGGTATTGCCTTTGATGGCCGCGAGCGTATTGCCGGTGCTGCTGGTGATTGTTGTCTTATTCTGCATGTCCAGAACTGCATCGCTCTGGAAAGCAAAATACCCGTAGACGTATCCAGCTGCGATGTCAGCTTCGTACGACGCCGTGATTTTCTGAGCAGTGATATGGGCCGTACCGCCTGGGAAATTTCCCGTGGTGTAGGCGAACCCCATGTAATCGACCCATGCGGCCCCGTTCCAGAAGAGATAGCATCCCTCCGCCGGAAATGTCTGGCCCTGAAGGCCACTGGTCGCATCCGTGCAGAAGACGGCGTCCCCGACCGTGCCGCTCTTCGGCAGTTCAGCAGCCGTGCATTGCGGCACCGTAGCTGCCGGGGCGTATCCGAGTGCCGTCTTGATATTCGCCGCCGTGACATTCGCGTCGGAGCCGGGTGCACCAGCTGGCCCGGTTGCCCCGCTCGCCCCTGTATCGCCCTTGATGCCCTGCGGACCAGGCACACCGGCTGCTCCTGCAGCACCGGTTGGAACTTCGAAAGTCGCAGGGGCGGTCGCCGTACCGTCCGTGAGCGTGGCCGTCAGCGTCACCGTGGACGGCTGGCCCGCGACAACAGGATCCTGCGCCAGGTTGATCGCCTTGATGCCGACGCCCTGAGCTCCGCCCGAAGACAGCGCCGCAATCCATTCCGCGATGGTCTGGGTTTTGGTACCGGACGTGACCTCCAGCCCGGAGCCATCGCCGGAATACGTCCCGGCTGTCACGCTCTCGAAGGATGGCGTGCCCACAGGAGCCGCATCTTCCGTCGCCATGACGACGCGGCCGTTCGCGGAATAGCCCGAAGGCAGGGCCTCGATGCCGGCGATCAGCACCTTGCCGTTCGTCAGCATATCGGCCGGGAAGTCACCGGGCGGCGTCGTCGCCACGGTCAGCGTCGTGATCTGAAGGACCGCCATCACGGAATAGACGCGGCCCTGCTGGGTCGTGATCTCAAAGAGGATCTTCTGCGCCGTATTGGGCTGCCCGCTGGCGAGGAAGGCCACGACCAGCGATCCCGCCACGGCCGACCACATGACCTTGAGGTCATACTCCCCGCCCGTGGCCGTGGTGACGACGGCAGAGCGGATCGCGGTCAGCGTGTCGCCTGTGCCGGCCAGCAGGGTGGAGAAGTCCAGCACATAGTCCAGACAGTCAGCCGAAGCTTTCGGCGTCCACATCACCTGGGCAAACAGCCCGGTGCAGGACTGGAGCATCACCGTCCGCAGCGGGGACGGCGTGAGATTGTGAACCGTGGTCATGCGGTCCTCGCTTTTGCCGACATTGTGCCGCGAAAGCCTTTCTTCGCCTTTCGCATAGTGGGAAAGAGGTGCGGATTTCTTTCGTTATTCATGCGGCCCTCACTTCCGCCAGCAGCGCGTCGAAGTCCTCACCGGTCGGAGCCGTGCCGGGAATGCCCAGCCAGTTCTCGCGCGACAGCAGGCCATAGGCTTCATCCGCGATCCGCGTGAAGGTGCTCCACGGCATGAAGGTGCGCGTGCCCCAGGTGTTGAAGAACACGCCGTCCGGATTGTAACCCACCAGCGCGATGGCATGGCCCCCGGCAGGCGTATGGTTGGAGATGGCATCCCAGTCCCAGGTTTCACCGAGACCCAGATCGAGGAAGCCTTGCGGCACCTGCACACCGGCCAGCACGCCGCCCAGATAGGCAATGGCACGGCGGATGCCCACGACGTCCGTGGGCACAATCGAGCCATAGGCGGTCAGGTAATCGCGGGTCTGTCCGGGGCGGAGCAGGCCGTTACGGCGCCAGGCGTTGAGTTCGTCCAGCAGAATGGTGCCGTCATCATTGGCCCCGGTGGCCGGATCGAAGCCTGTCAGCGCCGCATAGTTGTCCAGCACCGTTTCGGTCGAGAGCATGACCAGAGACTGCGCGGCCTTCGTCCAGGTCGCCACCAGGGCAGCGTGAGCGGCGAACGCGCAGCAGCCGAAGCGGTCATTGCCCCACATCTGATAGGGCACGTTCTGCGACCAGTCCTGCGCGGCGGGCACGGCCGGCAGGCGCACGGCCAGCACCCGGCCGAGGCGATAGGTGCGCGGATCATGTTTCGGGGCGCGCTTGCCCAGTCTTCTGTCCTGCATGGGATCTCCGGATACAAAAAAAGAGGGGAGCAGCCAAAAGGCGCTCCCCCTGATGCTGGTCGGGATCGAAAGATCAGACGCCCTGATAGATCCGGGCGCGGACCAGCTCCGGCGACTGGAGAGGTGCGGCATAAGGTGCGGCCGTGACACCGGCCAGCGCTTCAACCAGCGGAATCATCGCCTGGACCGTCTGCATGTAGGTCGCAGCCGAGGGCGAGTAGACCTTCACGATCGGGGTTGCGATCGCCAGCAGGGTTTCGAGATCCGTGCCGAGGCTCTTCGCCCAGTCCTTACCAGTCGCCACCGTGATGGAGCCGTTCGAGTTGGCCGCCACCTGCGCCGTCACGCTGCGGATCTGCGCGACCAGGTTGTCGAACTTCGCCTTGTCTGCAGCAGACAGATGGCTTTCCAGTTCGGGGATGCTTTCGATCGCCTGGACGGCATAGGCGATGGCCGTGGCGTCGCTGTTGAGCGCGGCCGTATTGAAGCTGGCCGTATTGGCGGTCGTGGTGCAGGCGGTCGTGGAGCCGAGAAGAAGGGCACCGAGGCTGAGGGCGAGAAAGCGATTGCGCATGATGTCTCCGGACATAAAAAAACCGCCTCAGAGGGCGGCGGAAGAAAGAGCGGTCTGACAGGCGGGAGCCTACCTCCTTCGGGTCAGGCGGTCGGTTTGGGAGGCGCGCCCGCCCTGGGATGGGTGGAAGCCGGATCAAGACCCAGCTTGGCGGCCTCGATCGTGCGGCTGGCCTCGGCCGGGATCATCAGGGCCTTGGCATCGGGCTGATAGGCGTTCGTGTTCCAGCCTTTCGACTGCGCCAGGGCTGCGACTATCTTGTAGAGCAGCGCCAGCCTGCTGCCGGCCGCAGGTGGTTTCCAGAAGCGCATGGCCAGAGCGGCCGCCGCGATCAGGAAGGTGAGGATCGAGACGATGTCCCCCGCATACCGCGCAGGCAGGTACGGCAGGACCGTCTGGAACAGGGTTGTCCAGTCCATGAGAGTGTTCTCCAGATATGAAAAAACCGCCCGGAGGCGGCTGTTTTAAGAGATAATGTTTTGTCGCTTACTGAAGAGCGGACCCGAGTGTCATCGGATACCAGTGCCCATTTTCGTAAACGACAGGCACATGGTCATCGCTGTCATTGACAATCATCCCTTCAACCGGATTGGCGACGCCCAGGATCTGCGCTTTGGTGAGCGCCTGAATATGCAGCAGGCCGTTCAGGCTGATACGCGAAGCCGTCAGGCTGAGTGTGCCACCACCATTGGCTCCGGCCGCCCCTCCCGTCGACTGGATTTGCGCATCATAGGCATTTCCAGAGTTGACGCTGTGCAGATTGATGTTGGTGGTATGCGTATGATAGGTCGATCCAACGTCAAAACTGGTATCCACGTCCGCTGAAGCATTAATGGAGAAGGTACCTGTTGTGTCAGACTCCAGTCTCAAGGCACCGGATGTCATTGTCAGATATCCATCCGGAGTTTGATTGTCTCCGCCGGCTACGGTTGACTTTGGGAACCAGTAAATCCCCTGTCGGCCTTGGGTGAAGGAGTTTGCATCCACCATGGCAAAACAGGCATCGAACAGGTTGGCAGTACTGCAATCAAAGCCATAGGTGTGCCCGTTATAGAGACGGAAGCCGGTATGGGAGGATGAACTATCCAGAAAGCCGGTGTCACGAACGGCATTCCCGAACACGCCATATCCAACGTTGAAAAGGGGCGTAGTTCCTGACGCGCTTGTCAGGACGTACCCCGGACTGCCTGTATGGCCGGAAACAGGCATGCCGGTAATCCAGGAGCCGGTTGCTCCAGGGCATTTGGGGTCTGACCAGCTATCCACGGCCGTATCGCACGTTGCCGCGCGGTTGATGTCGATCTCCGTTCCAGCAACGCCAGCCGTCCCGGGGCCCTGGGTCATGACAATATTTTGCCCCCATGCTGCCGAGTTTGGGCTGTCCTGAAGAACGCCAATAGCCTGAGCGACCTGGAGTTCAGATGCATCCGTAGTCTGATCCTCGTTGATCAGGCTCAGCATCTGCGCCACGACGGCGTTCCCTGTCGTTGCACGCACGGCAAGGCAGTTTGCGGCTGGAGACGTTGTTCCCATTGCTCCAGGGCATTTGACAGAGGGCACAGGCACCAGCAGGCGTCCGGTTGCTGACGAAGGATCAATTTTCAGATAGTCGAAGTTTGCGATGCCCACGGACCGGACCGCACTTGCGGCATCCAGAGCAGCCACGCCAAGAGAGGATCCGACATCCGACAGCTGCAAGGGGCCAGTCGTGATGCTTCGTTGATTGATGACCGGGTTTTGCAAACGCCCGTTCTGGGTGTCGGTCTTTTTTCCTAGCCACGCGGCGACCGAGTTGTCGCTTCCTGCCGACAGCACAAGATCCCGGACGTTTCCCGTCTGGGTAGCGGATTTCCAGAGTGGCATACTCTGCCCAAAGGCTGAAGGCACAGCCAGAAACGTCCATGCGACGATAAGAGGAAATACCCGCATTTTCATTGCTCCGGTCATGTCGCACCGTGAGGAGAGTTCTCCTGTACCGATGGCGGATTTTCGGAGCAGTGTAAAACTCTGGACCATCAGACGTTTCTATTCTTCAGTGTCATGGGAGTTGCGAGGCCGAGGAAGATGGCGCGCTCACGGGCACGGCGATTTTTCAGGCCGGCCAGCTCGACCAGATGGCCGCGCACGGTGGCCTTGTCCCAGCGCAGCAGCTCGTCGGCCGCGCCGGCATAATCTCCGGCATTGAGCTTGCGCAGCAGGGTCGAGCTTTCGACGGCGGGTGTCCCGACATTGTACTGCCAGGACAGCAGGGCCGCGCGCTGGACGCCCGACAGCGGCACCTGGATCAGGCGGGACAGCGTCGCATCCAGCGCCGTGACGGTCTGGAGCAGGAGGCTGCCGGCATCCGCCTCATCGATGGGAGAAGTCCGGGCCGTGACGGGCTGTCCGTTGGCCAGCCACCGGCTGCCATAGCCGATCGTCCAGTACCCGGCCGGACAGACATAGGGCGATGCGCAAAAGCCCTCGAACCCCGGTCGCCGTAGCAGCGCCGTGGCCAGAGTGATGGCGGTTTCATGCATGGGAATTTTCCATAAAAAAAAAGCCGCCCAGTTGGGGCAGCTTTGGTGAAACGGGGATAAGAAAAAATAGATAGATTTTTCAATATCAAACTATAGAGTCTATTTTATTTACCGTTGGTACTGGGATCTCCAGATTACCCGAATAACCCATATCTTCTTATATATTAGAAAAAATTTTCATAAATGTAATATATATTTATCATTATCAGTGAATAGTAATTCAGATTTTTATCCTACATATTTTTGCATATGCAGCATTTTACGTAATCAGATTCAACGGCTACAATCCTTAGCAGAATGATGGAGATCTATAAATAAATGATTGATACGAATGATGAAGGCGAAAAGTCTTCTTATCAGCGCTATATTGAAGAAATAACGTTAGATATATCAGAAATCGTGCAACAACTTGGTTGCCAGCCTATCCTTTTTGTCGGATCTGGTTTAGCAAAGAGGTACTTCTCAGCACCAAACTGGGACGAATTACTTACACACCTTGCAAACCAATGTTCCCTTATCGACAAGGGACTAGGTTTTTACAAACAGTCACTTGGCACACCAATGGCAATTGGTGAAGCGTTCGCACAAAAATATCAGGAATGGGCTTGGACTGCAGGTCAGAACGATTTTCCAAAGGAAATGTTTTCGGATGATATAGCGGCAGATGCCTACATTAAATTCAAAATATCACAGTATTTTAAGTCAATTACACCAAAAAATATTGACCAACTGAAGGAAAATGGCAATTTAGATGAGATAATCGCGCTTCAAGCAATTAAACCACATGCCATAATTACTACAAATTATGATCAAATGATCGAAGCATTATTTCCAGATTTAGAGCCTATTGTTGGTCAACAGATTCTCAAGAGTCAGTCGGTATCTATCGGCGAAATTTTCAAAATTCACGGCTGCGTAAGTGATCCCTCAGGGTTGGTGTTCACAAGTAGAGATTATGAAGTTTTTGCGAAAAAAAAGAAATTTCTTAGCGCCAAGCTTCTTACTTTTTTCAATGAGCATCCTCTAATATTTATTGGATACAGCGCAACAGACCCAAACATCCGCGCAATTCTATCTGACATTGACGAGGCTCTTCCCGAAAAAGGCGGCATCATTCCCAATGTATATATTCTTAAATGGAATTCTAAGATCACGGAGGAAAGCAATCCAGCCCGAGAGACGATAATTGCGACTGAAGAAGATCGATCAGTTCGCGTAAAACTTATCGAGGCGAATCAATTTGATTGGGTGTTTGATGCGTTTTCTGCAAATCCGATCATGAATGATGTTAATCCTAGAGCTCTCAGAGCGCTGGTTGCTCGATCATACGATCTAGTACGCCATGATATTCCAAAATCAAAAGTAGAAGCAGACTTCCAAATGCTAAATAGTAGTGTCGAAAATTCAACTTCTTTTGCTAAGCTTTTTGGAGTTGCAAGCATCAAAGAATATTCTGCAGCATCCGCGCATTACAAATTTAGCACAACACAACTTGGAAAAGCCTTAGGCGGAAGAAGTTGGCATCTTGCTAATCAATTAATTGAAAGACTTAAAAGAGAATCTGGATGGAATATGAAATCTTCTGATAATATCTATCATCGCGCAGAACTGGTAAACAAAACAAAATTTCATAAGTATTCGGAAGAGGCTTTAGTACTACTAGGAAAAATTCGTGACAGACAAAAATACGAACTTCAGAAAGAATAATGGATATAATTAAGGATCTTCGAAATTCTACTCAGGAAGTGGAAATGATTCTCTTTTTCTAAAGCCAACCTCACTTCCCGATCGAGACAACAAGGTGCACGACGCCCGATCCAAGGATTGAGGTCAGCAGGGTGATCGCAGCCGTGACAACGGCGCGCGCGCCGAACAGGCGGTCGAGCTTGCCGTTGATCTGGCGGTTGCTGCTCTCCATCGATTTCGCAAGCGCCTCAATCTCACTGCGCAGCGAAGCGATTTCCTGACGCATCTCGGCCCGCAGATCGGACTGGCTGTTGCCAACGCTGGAGAGCTGGGTCTCCAGTGTCAGGCAGCGGTCTTCGAGAACGCGGATCCGCTCTTCGGCAGACAGAGCAGCAGGCAGGCTTGCGACCATGGTGGGCGTCTGGGAGTCAGGCATCGTTTTTCCATAAAAAAAGCCACCCTGAAGGTGGCAGACAGAAGAATGCGGAGCGGGAGGGCGGCTGGTTACTTCGGACCCTTGGCGATGTAGGTGATGTCTGTTGTCCCGCCATTGTTGATGTGGAGCGAGAAGCCATTCTTGTCCGGCGCATAGGCGTGACAGTTCACGTCCCCATCCCCGAAATTCTGGGCCATGACCCTCGGCGTATCCGAAAACGGGACGGCGAAAGTCACGCGACCACCGGCGGACACGCCTGTCGCGACGTCCATGACGATTTTCTGCCCCGGATCCGTGGGCAGGTCCTGCGTGAAGGCGAAGCCATGCCCGTTCCAGTTGATGGACTGCTGGCTGACACTGAGCACAGCCGCATTCCCGGAGTAGAGAACAAAATTCCCGTCGCCCTGAAACTGGGCTCGCATGGTGCCATAATTGACCGTCAGACGGGTGGCCGTCCCATCGGTGATGTCCAGCTTGTTGCCGTTCGCATTATTCGCCGCCGCCAGGGCAGAGTTCGCAGTCCCCTGCGCAGAATTGGCGGACGACATCGCCGTATTGAGCTGAACCGTGGTCGCATAGTTTTTTCCGACCCAGGACTGGAAGGCAATATTCCCGAAATCCGTCTGGTCGACGCCGAGGCCCACACCTGACCCATCCGTGCGCAAGCCGACATAGACCTGATTGCCCCCGAAATTGGCAAAGCCCCATCCCTGTTTGACGAACTGGTTCTTCGCATCCACGGCCCTGACGGCCTGACTGCTGCTCCAGTCCGAGACCTGCGGGACCAGTAGCTCGGAGAGCACGGTCAGCGATTTGAGGCTCGCCGCGCCGTTCTCATCCAGCAGGACCAGAAACTCGGCCGGGATCTCGTTATAGACCTGCACCCCTCCAGAGAAGCGGAGGAGGTCCGTGGTATTCTGTGTGTTGCCGATCACCCGGCTGCGGGCCAGCGTGCAGGGATTTCCGATCGTGAGCGTGCCCACGCCCCATTCCGCCTGCGTCCCGTCATCCGCGAAATAGAAGACCCGGCCCCCGCTCGGAAACGCCTGGGAGAACGCCCTGCGGTCCGCGGCCGAGCCGTTCAGCACGAAGTCCCCGACACCCGGACTGCTGGCGGTCTCCAGAACAAAATTGGCCAGCATGGTCATCACAGTCGCTCCGTCTGGGTGAAGGTCCAGCTCCGCCGATCGGCGGGGCCGTAAGGATTGCCGATGTCGCCGCCGCTCAGACGCCCGAAGATCGCTTCCTCCTGGGAGGCCGCGCCCGGATCCGGGAGGAAGAGAATATTCTCCCCGACCGCCGCGACCCGCTGGATCTCCCGCAAGGTTGCGGTCTCGGCCGCGCCATAGGACTGATGCGCGATCGAGGCCTTTCGCTGGATCCAGCGCATCTGCGGAAATTCCGCGCCAGACAGCGCCGTTACTTCATCGACGCCGAGATTGAATCCCGAGCTGCTGTCGGTGGAGAAATTGCGGACCGGCTGCCAGAGCGGCCCGACATAGGCCAGCGGGATTGAAAGATACCCGTCCGGATTGCCCGGATCCGCGATCGTAATCGCCACGACGTCGCAGGACAGTTCAGCCGGCAGAACGCAGGCCGCCTGACCCGCCACGATCGCCATGGGCTGGGTTGCATCATGCAGGACGTTGCCGGCGCTGCTGACGACGATCCGCCAGCTGGCCTGCGCCGTCAGGTTGGTGCGATGCACCGAGACAACCCGCACGCCCCCGCGCTGTGACAGCGCCACCGTCAGGGTCGCTGTCGTGACGTCTGCCCGCCAGGCATAGGCCGGATTGCCCTGCGGGGAGGTCAGGTTCGTGACAGGCAGCGTTGCGGCGGCGCTGTCGGTCGACAGGACAGCGGAGAGCACGGCGTTCTGATAGCCAAGTCCACAGTTTTCCATGAGGTCTCACATAATGTCTGGCCCAAAATCACCGCCGTCCACGTCTTGCGGGATGGTCCATAGGGTCAGGATCTGAAGGGTTGCCGTCGCATCGCCGCCCCGGACATGCTCCGCGACAACCACGCCCAGGCATGCATAGGACAGCCCTGGAATGGGAGCCTGAATCAAGACGGTATCGCCAAGGTCGACCTGCCAGCTCAGTTCCACCGGAATGGTGATGGCCCAGAGGGTGCGATAGGCACCCCAGAGCTGGCCATGTGAATTTGCGACGGTCTGGGCGTCTTCCGAGGATGCCAGGGCCGTGACGACCGGCGTCGGATCGTTCGGAACCCGCCAGCGCGTCCGCAGGGTCGCATCGGACCAGACGGCATTGCGATCGGCTGCGGCGATCAGGGCCGGCCGGTCGGCCGGGGCCTGCGGGTGCAGACCCGATCCGGCCGTCTGGACCGTGAAATTATGCTGCCAGCCCATGCGCCAGCGCCATGTCGGCGGACTGAGGGAGGCATCCAGAGACACGGACTGGATGTCGGTGATGACAGTCGCATCCAGCGTCAGGGTCGAGGCGGTCAGGTCATCGACCGCTTCCAGCAGAACAGGCCGCAGCGTGCCCGAGCGCGTTGGCACGATCGAAAGCGCCAGCCCCGAGAGCAGCGTCCGGACGACGTCCTGTCCCGTGACCGTTTCTGTTCCATCCCAGAACCATCCCGCCCGCCAGGGGGCCAGCGGGCTCTGCGCCGGCCACTGGACGTCGATGTAGGATTCTGGAAGAACGAAGTCCTCCAGGAGCATCGTGCGCAGGATGTCCAGGACGTTCTGCGGCGCGGCTCCGGAGGGGAACGACCCGACCGCGTCCACGGTGATGCCGTAGACGGGACGTGTTCCCAGCCGGATCCATGTGCCGGTGCCTCCTCTCTGGATCTGATAGGTTCCAGGAGCAGGAGACTGGGCATAGAGATCCGAGACCAGCCCGCCGAAGGCGATGCCCCCTGCAAAGCCGCCCTCATAGAGCGCGGAAATCTCGGCCGGCGCATCGCTGACCTGATAGACGTAATTGACCGCATCAATCAGGACGGGTGTGATGTTGCACGCCGTCCCCCGCAGGGTCGGCATGACGCGGCCGGAGACGTTGGCATCTCCGTCCAGACGGCCCGTGCCTCCATAGATCCGACCTGCCATGGTGACATCGAGCCAGGACAGCGCCCCGAGCAGGGGCACGGTCAGGGTGCGACGTCCGGGCTGCCAGAGCGTGCCCAGACCCGCAAAGACCGGCTGGAGATCCGCGCGCTTCGGATCCTGCCAGATCCCCCGGTCCCGGTCGAAAATCTTACGCCCGCTCAGGATCCGGATGGGCAGATGGTCATTCGTGCGGCTGGCCACGAGCGTGTCGAGGGAGCCATCATTGATCAGCGTGACCGAACCGAATGATGACGTGCCCCCGAGGGCGTCCGAGGTCAGGGAAATGCCACGGTCCAGATCAAACGCCTGGGTGACGATCGGGACATAGGGAACATGGTTTTCATCGACGTACCCCATGTCGGAGAAGCGCAGGGTCTCAATCGTCTCCAGAGACCCCGCACTCCGCCGCAGCGTTCCGCGTGGCCGGCTGCCATGGGCCGGCAGGTCATCGACCTGGACAGCCAGGGTATCGACCAGGTCGATCTCGACTGCCCGGATCACTGTCATGTCATGCTGCCTTTCCGGTGGTGGATTTCATGCTCTGCATGCGGGTCTCATTCAGCTGCTTCGTGGCCAGATCGACCAGCTGCGCCAGCGTCGTGTTGAGCGTGTCGGTGGACGTCTTCAGCGCCTCTTTCATGACGGAAGCCGTCAGATCGTCCGTACCGATGCTCCCCAGGCTCTGGAGTGCCTGCATGACGCGGGCATAGTCCTGAGCGTAGGCCGTGCCTGACCCGTTGAAGGTCTTGCTCTGGGCCAGCAGGGTCTGCATGTCGCCCTGCATGGCCTGAAGCGCCGTGAAGCTGCCGCCCTGGGCTGCCGTCAGATCGGTCGTGAAGTTGTCATTCGCGACCTTGTACTGATCGGCGGCCGACAGCGGAGAGGCATCCGACGTGGCCAGACCCGCGCCATAGGTCTCCAGGCTGGACATGACGCTTTCAGCGCTTTGCAGCGCCTGGTCATTGTACTGCTGCTGGATCTTCAGGCGCTCGGCCGAGAGCGTCTTCTCCAGGTCGGCCGACTGGCTGATATATTCCTGCTGGGATGTGTAGGCGTCCCCGAGGAAGTTCTTCCAGTTGTCCGCCAGCTGCTGGCGCTGCTGGTCCGCACTGATGTCGAAGTTCGTCAGCGCTGCCCCTTCATCATCGCCCGTGGCTGTCTGGTACCGCGCCTGAACCGACAGATCGCTCTGTCGCAGCGTGTCCAGCTGGGAGGCAAAGCCCTGGTCGTAAAGCGACTGGTACTTCGCATTCAGCTGGGTGCCGTCGAGCCCGTACTGACTGGCCTGCGAGGCGGCTGCCTCATAGGTCTGTTTCAGCGTGGCCATCTGATCCACCCAGGACTGCTGTCCCGAGACCGTGGCCTTGAGCAGCCCCGGCATCGTCGTGTCGACGAAGGTCGTGATGGTGGAGATCTGGGTCTGGAGATCCGACGTCGACAGCGACTTGCCATCGAGCGCGGTATCCAGAGCCGTTTTCAGATCGCCGGTAGCCTTGGTGAAACTGCCGACCGTGACCGTGCCGTCCGAATTGAACTTCGAGACGGCCACGCCCAGCTGGTCGACCGTGTCGGCCATGGTCTTCAGGTTGGCGATCGCCGTTGCATAATCCGAGACGGATGTTGCATCGCTCGGCAGCCCCTGTTGCAGGGCCTGCTGGAACGTGGCGTCTGACGTGCTGTAGGTCGCCTGTTTCAGCAGATCCGTGAGCGAGACGGACTGAAGGGACTTGTCCTTGTTGTTCCTGTCATCGCGGACCGTGCCCAGCAGCCCGCCATTGCCGCCGCCGATCGTGACCCCGTCCGTGGATAGGACCTTGTTGAACGATGCGATGTCGGATTTGAGCTGCTCCGTGATCTGATCGGTCTGGGCCTGGTTCCAGGTCTTGCCAAGCGACAGCGAGCCTCCCGTCGTCATGACCTGGTCGATCGTGTACGGGTTTTTCTTGTGCCCGAAGAGCCCCCCCAGAAGACCGCCAAGGCCGCCGCCGATCAGGCCGCCCAGCATGGTCCCGATCACCGGGATGAACGATCCGGCCGCAGCGCCTGCTGCCGCCCCGACGCCGCTTCCGATCATGCCGTTGGTCTTCGTCCCACCGCCGATGCCGGACAGGGCCGAGCCGAGCCCGAAACCCCCGCCGATCCCGCCCAGGAGGTTGCCCACCGTGGCCGTGCCGAACAGGTTGGTCTTGAGGCCGGAGGACAGCCAGGACGTGGAGCCGCCAGAGCTGCCCGTTGCCGTCAGGGGATTCCATCCCCAGCCACCGGAGTCCTGACTGATCGCAGTCGCTCCCGCACTCATCGAAGACGAAGAGCTGCCCGACAGAATGGACGAGACATCGCCCAGGGTCGTGCGGCTCTTGCCGTCGATCGCGTTCAGCAGTGGGTTGATCAGCGCCAGCTTGGCGATCACCGAGATCAGCTGGCTTTCCACGCCCTGCATGGCCGACTTGAACGTCACCCCGCCATTCGAGGCGTTGACCAGGGCCTGCGTGAAGCTGCTCGACAGCGTGTCGGCCGCCGAAGAGATATCGCTGGTCAGCTCATTCAGCGTGTCCTGCTGCTTCTGGTAGGCGTTCGTGGCCGTCTGGATCGCCGCGACGTTCTCCAGATCGGTCTGCGAGGCCTTGGATGTCAGATCCGCACCGTTTTTCAGAAGCGCATTGCGCTCTTTGAGGACAGCCATCTGTACCGAAACCGCATCGGAATCCTGTCCGATCGCATCCGTCTCGGCCTTGATATAACTGAGATCGAGGCTCTGGCTGTACGCCTTACGGGCGGTCGTGATGTCCACCTGCGCTTCGGCCTGCCGCTTGAGTGCGTCCGTGAGGACTGCCGTCTGGCGGGCCTGCTCCTTTGTCCCAGCGACCGAAGTCGCCTGGACCGTGTCCGAGGCTTCCACCGATCGTAGGTAGTCGTCCAGGCTGCCCTTGCTGGCATCATAGGACGACAGCAGCGTGTTCTGGGCCGCTGTCTTGCGGTCCATCGCATCAATCGAACTGTTGAACTCTCCCGTCAGAACCTGCTGCTCGTTTGATTCCGCCTTCAGGATCTGCGCTGCCGTTGCATGGGACTGACCCATCTTGCGGGCGGCTTCCTCGACCTGCTGGTCGACCTGAACCATGGCTTTCTGCGCCGCCGTGCCAGCCCAGGCCGCATCCGTCGCCTGCTGCTGCTGATGTGCCAGCTCCTGCATCGGATCCCGCAGATCATTCAGCGCGCCCTTGTGCTTCATCAGCCGCTGCGTCAGATCCTGCGTTCTCGCCGCATAATCGGCATCCGACACAGCGCCGGCCTTGTACAGCGTGTCCAGTGCCTCCTGGGCAGAGGTCAGCTGCTTGATGGCATTGGTCTGATCCGTCACCTGGGACGCCGTCGAGCCGTCCGAAGTCTTCAGAGCGTCATCGACCTTGCCCTGCATCGTGGCGAGTGTGGTTGCGCCATACATCTGGCCACCCGTGACCTTCTGGGCATAGTCCTGCACGGACTGCGGGACCGTAGTTTTCCCCTGAAGGTATTTGTCGACGTTCCCTTCGCCCCAGTTATAGGCCATGGCGACCAGCTGCTCGTTGCCGCTGTATTTGGAATACAGCCGGACCAGCAGACGCTCGGCCGCCGTGACGTTGCCGGTCGGATCCGTCAGGTCGTTGCCGGCAGCATTCGCCGGCATGACCTGCATGCCGCCGATCGCGCCTGCCGAGGAGGTCACGACCGCGCCATTGCGGTCATACTGCCCCGTCGCGCTTTCGACTGGCTGGATCCGGTGTGCCAGGGAGATGACGTCCGAAGTCGCGCCGATCTGCTGGCCGACCGTATCAATCAGCCCTGACATGCCCGAGCTGGTGCCCTGCTGGATCTGCTGCTGCTGGGCTACATAGGCGGTATGCTCTGGCTGGAAACTGTCCATCCAGCCCTTGAGTTCTTTGACCTTGTTGATCAGGTTTGTCAGGCCGTCGATCGTTTTGGCGGTCTGCGCGACCAGGAAGTCCCCGACCTTGTTGCCGAAACTCTCGACGCCTTCCATCGGACCGGCCCAGGCATCCTTGAGATTGCGGACCGACTGCTGAAACGGCGTCAGCCCCTGATCCACAGCGCCGCGCGTGGCCGATTCAAGCTGGCCCATGAGCAGCTGCCAAGCCTGCATCCGGTTGCCGCTGTCCTGAAGATCCTTGACCTGACTGACCAGCCCCTGATGAACGCCCAGCAGCCCCTTGTCGGCAAAGTCCTGCGCGGCTTTGGCCGGATCCGTGTAGGCGTCTGCCATTTCCTTGGCGGCTTCAGGTACGGTCTCGCCCATGACTTCCGCCAGATCCCGTGCTTCCTGCGTCAGCGACGTCAGGCTGGAACTGTCGACCGTGGGCACGGCCGCAAAGGTCGTGGTGACGCTGCGGCTGTCATCGAGCGACAGGCCGCTGCTGGCGGAGAGCTGGCGGGCTGAATTTTCAGCAGCGCTCGCCATGGCCGTATAATCATCACGGGTTGCCCGCAGGTGCTGCGACAGCGTCGCCAGTTGCTCCTGCTCTGCTTCGGCCGCAGATCCGAGTTTGTAGACGGAAGCCGCAGTTGCTCCCGCGGCGAGCGCAACACCGGCTGGCCCGACCATCCAGCCCGCGACAGTTTCAAGAGCGCCACCAAAACCGCCCATGACCTGGATCATGTTCGGCACCTGGTAAAACGCCGCCTGCATAGCGGATCCACCCGACATCACTTGATCGAAGAACTTGTGCGCTTCGTCGGCCAGAATGCCCATCTTCTGGCTGGAGAGACCAGCTTTTTCGGCAGTCTCCTCAATGGTCTTGTTGGCGTCTGTCGTCGCCTTCGCCCCATCGGAAAGAGCCTTGGAACGCTCACGAAGGGCAGTGACCGTCTTAGCCGAGGCCGCTTCTACCTTTTCAAAAATCGCCGTCTGCGTCGCAACGATGTCGTTATATTTCTGCTGGTCAATCGCGCCTTTTGCGAGCTCGCTGCTCGCGCGCTCAAGCCTTTCTTCCATCCTCGCAAAAGCAGTTTCGGTCCGGTTGATGGCTTTCTGAACGCCATCTGATGCCTGAGCAAACTGTGCCGTCGTTTGAGCGGTCTGTTTCAGGCTGCTGTTCTGGGCATCAATACTCTTCGAGGCGCTATCGACGGAATCTCCCATCGCGCGGGAGCTTTGCGCGATCTGCTCTGCCTTTTGCGAAAACTGGTCTTCAAGCCGGGCAATCAGTTCGGAAACGCGAGTTGCCATGTCTCAGGACTCCGATGACGAATAGGCTGGATCGCTCATGACGAGCGCGGGATAGGTAATGGGCTGCCCGGGGGCGAGGTCTTTGCGTCGTGCAAGGTATTCCTGACCACGACGATAGGCGGAGGAGCGCATGTCCCGCTTCGCCAGACGTCTCGCCGCGCCATTCTTGAGAATGTACGGCGTCTCGAACCCGCCCGCTGATCCACTGAGATTGATGAATTTCCGCCAGACCGTCATCGTCGGGTATTTGCGAAAAATCGCCTGACGCACAGCCTCTATGATGCCCGGAGGAGCTGACATTTTCGGCATCGCCCCGACATCTATCTTGCGGGCATAGGGGGCAGGATTGACGATCGTGACTTCTGCTCCGAACGGCAGATCTTCCAGATCGCCTGTCCAGACCTGACCGCCGACCTGCACCGTCCACGCGTTGCGGTACGATCCAGAATGAGCTGGTGACTTTGCCTGACACTGCGCCAGAGCGAAGGCCACGACTTCAGAAATCTGACCGAAATTGTAGACAATGCTTCCACCGACCTGAAGGCTGGTTTCTGGCGTGCCTTCCTCGCCGTTTACTGATCGAGTCCAATGTGAGGATGCTTCCCCTAAAGAAATCAGGCGTTCACGTTCCGCCGTGACATCGGAAATTAACGCGTTTCGTACTTCATCCAATGAAAGATCATCCGTTACGAAACGGCTCATTTCTTCAACAAACGAAGCCGCTGCGCGACGGGGCATCTTTCACTTCCTCATGAAGGTCTGGATGTCCTGGCTGATCGCGGCATTGCGGAACCGCAGAAACACGGCATCAAGGGCGCGGATCAGGTCATGGACGTAAACCCGTTCCTCGTCCGTCACGCGGTTGGCCTCACACCAACGGTCAATGGCCAGCCAGAAGATCGGCCCCGGCCGCGAGACGATGCGGATCATACCCATGGATGCCCCGACCCCATCAGAGGTCCAGGCGCGGTCATGCTGGAGTTCATGCCACGCCCGCCAGGGGACTTCATTCCAGGGATCGGGAAGGACCCGGTATTGCAGGGCCGTTTCCCGGATTTCGGGGATTTCATTCTCCCCGGTATAGGCACCCCATTCCAGTTCCCACTGGAGCGCCGCGATCAGTTTCCCGCTGCGGCCTTGCCCTGGCAGACGTCATCCGTGGTCGGTGGCAGGGCGTCTGGAGCATAGAAGCCGGCACCGGCACGCTGCGAGCGGTTCAGCTCACGGGCGGCTTCCAGACGCAGGGCATAGAGCGTGTCACGGTAGGCCGGCGTGAAGCCGCGCGTGGTGATGAAGAAGGTATTGCCTTCCGGACCGACTTCGATCTCTTCGCCTTCGGAAACCTTGCTGAGATCGCGGGAAAAAGTGGAGAGCTTGGCCATGTTAATTTTTCCAGTCTGAAATGAGGGATGAAAAGCGCAGATTTCCGGGGGATCAGCCGCTCGGAGCAGCTGCCGGGATGCGCTGGATCTTGAAGGTGCCACCGCCAGCCTGCGGATTGCCTTCGATGTCAAAGGTGGCGATGATCGAGGTGTTCTTGCTGCCGGCATTGATGACCGGGTTGCGCAGCGCCGCATTCAGGAAGGTCAGGACGTAGCTATTGCCATCCGCCTCCTTTACCGTGACAGCAATCGGTCCCTGCGTGCCACTGGCCCAGACCTGATACATGTCCCAGGTTTTGAAGAAGATCTGGGTCGAGCCGGAGGCGAGGATCTGACCTGGGCGGATGCCACAGGCATCGGCATGGCCCATGCCATAATCCGAACCCGAGCCATCACGGGTCAGCGTGATCTGCACCTGCTTGACGCAGCCGTCCGGAGCCTGCCCGTTCACAGTCATGCCGACGAAGTTATCGACCGTATTGAACACGCGGCCGGATGGAGCATCGGTGTAGGTTGCGGCCGGATCGGCGTCTGCAAGTGTCTGCTGCTTGCAGGAGAAGTCGAAAGACGTCGATGCAAAGCTGCCCTGGGCAAAGGTCAGCTGCGCCTGCGTGCAGTAGCTGCCCGGACGCACCACCCATTTGCCGTTCAGCTTCTCGATGATGGTCCAGGTCTTCACGACAGCGCCGTTCTGCACGACGTTGTTGTTCCAGTCCGCACCGACGACTGCTGCCAACATGTCGTCATAGGTGCCGTAAGACAGTGCGCCAGACAGCGTTCCGGCCGCAGACCTCTGCGTCAGGACTGCCTGCGCGGCTTCGATATCGGCATTGACCTCGTCCGGACGCTGGGTCGTATCCGTTGGCTTGAAGTTTTCACCCGTAAAGCGGGTGCGCTGGTAGTTTCCTGTGGCCGGGACGCCGTAAGTCGTCTCCATGGCATAGGAAATGGCGGTATCGTTCGCCTGCGCGGCAGCCTGATAGCCTGCCGTGGATCCGGTAAAAGGCATGTCTCACCTCATAAAAAAAGCCACCCGAAGGTGGCTGTGTCAGGAATTTCAGGATGCCGGCAGGACGATGTCCTGATAGCGATAATCCACCATCAGGGAGAAGTGGACCCAGTTGCCGGTCTGATCGTTATCGGGCGGATCGAAGCCCTGATCGTCGTAGAACAAACCGGCAGGCAGCGGCGCGACCGGAACCCGAAACGCGACGGACAGAGCCTTGCGTTTCGTGACGGCGTCGATCGCGCCCGTTCCACGCCGCACCATCAGGTGCAGCCAGATCTGGCCGGTCTCTTCGTCGACGATCTCGCCCATGCCCAGACGTCCGGAGGAGGCGCTGGCCGTCTCGAAATAGATCCACGGGCCGGTGTTCGTCTCTTGATCCTGTGCCAGTGCATCCTTGACCACCAGTCCTAGCGATGTGGCGGCGGCCGTGGCGCGATCAAAGGCATCCTGCCAGACGACGGGAGAAGTCATGTTCCACCTGCTGCAATGAGTTTCCAGCCGCAGAGCAGGCTGCCGTCATAGACAGGCGTGGCATCTGTCAGCGCGTATTGACGACCGCCATCCGTCAGGATGTCGGCATTCCGGGGCTGCCCATAACCCGCTGCCGCCAGTTCGTCGTTCAGGGTCTCGGCCACAAAGGGCATGACCGACACGCCTGATTCCAGTGCGGCCGTCGCGGGCGGTGCGGCATAGGCCATCAGCGTGACCGGGTTGGCCTCGTTCGGCCGTGACAGCGTCATCAGCCGGCCTTTCCTGCGGATCTGCCGACGACGACGATCAGTGCGCTGCCCCATCAGGAAAGCCCTCCAGGAAGGTACCGTTCCAGAAACGCAGCAGCATCAGCTGGGAGACCGCCGTTTTCAGCGTCTGGCGTTGCCCAGGACGACGAGCCGACCCCTTGTTCGGTCTCCGACTTCAGGAGTGGATCACGATCCCCCGCATAATAGAAAGCACGGGCAGTCGTCAGAACGGCAGACCGGATATCAGCCGGCACGGTGGATACGATGGCACTGCCGTCGTCATCCACCTGGTCAGGAGCAACCCACCCCGCGCGGTACTGCAGAACATACCGTCCTGGCCCCCAGAACGCCCCTGCTGTCGGGTAGAGAAGCCCACATCCTGCATCATAATCCCAGCCATCCTCGGGGGCAGGCAGAGAGTTGCCATCTCTCATGACCGCGGTAATCCCGGAAACGGGCCGCACTGCCATCCGCAGGGAAAGCAGTGTGTCACCGGGTCGGATCCTGATCGTTTCCTGGCGGTCAGCAATCAGCAGCGGACGTCCGATATAGCTGGTGACAGCCTGCGACGCGCGCAGCAGGATATCGGCCAGTGCGCCCCCGGCATTTCCGTCTGTGATGGACAAGGAGTCCATCAGGCTTTGCAGGGACACAAGCGGAAGATCCGCCTGTGTCCCGTCAGTCAGGCTTGCCATACCTGCCTCCAGAGTAACGTTCAGGATCAGCCGCCAGTCGGTGCCGCCGTCAGGTCGGCGAAGCTGCCGTTGATCAGGGCCTCCGGACGGTAGACCGCCAGTGCAGCCCGCTCTTCCGCCCGGATCGTCACCATGTTCTTGATGAAGTTGTCGCGGTCCTCGGTGGAGATCATGACCGTGGCATCTTCACGGTCAAAAATCTGCGCGGCATAGCGGAAGGCACCGGTCATGAACTTGCCTGCCGCGATGGCAAGCGTTTCAGCGACAGGCAGACCCCACAGGGCAGGGCCGGTCAGTCCCATCGGGTTGGCGAAGACGTAGCGGCTCTGCGCGTCCTTCGTCAGCTCAATCGAGGCCCAGTCGGTCGGATTGAGGATGTGACCTGTGGCCGGATACTGCGCCAGTACCGCCTGAAGCATGGCCAGACGCAGACGATCAATCATCGTCTCACCCTTGACGGTCACACCGGCAGGCTTGGCGTAAGGCGTGGACTGAACCATCAGGCCCTTGAGGTTCGTACCGGTACCATCTCCGTTCAGCAGCTGATTGTCCTCGACGAACGCGAGACCGTAGCGCAGACGGCCATCAATGTAGCTCTGGAGCATCGGCGCATCAGCAAGGATCTGGGTCGAGGCCTGGACCCAGTGTGCGATTGTCCGAACAGGCAGGTTCTGAAGATCGAACTGAAGATCAGATTCAGCCTTCTGGGTCGTTTCAGGCGCGATCGCTGCGTTGTTCGTAAAGCCGGTTTCACGAACGAAGTCGATTGCGCTCGATGCCGTGTTTCCAGGCATCAGCAGGTCACGAATAACCAGAGAGCGGTTCGGAACGACCTGAACAATGCCGGGCTGACGATCGGCAACGACTAGACCCGTCGTGGCAGACACGCCCGTCGAGCTGGCAGAGGTGATGGACTTCACGTCCAGCTTCACGCTGCCGCGCCAGGCGCTTCCTTCAGCCATAGCGGCCTTCACCACGTCCGAACGGATGAAGCGCTGACCAAGAGACAGGCTTGCCGTCTGGTCTTCCGGAGCGTTGCCGCGCGCGCCCTTCTGCTCCAGTTCTGTCAGCCGTGCTGCCAGACCGTTCATTTCAGTCAGGGCCTTGTCTGCACTGGCCTTGGTTTCCCTAGTCACTTCACCAAGGTTTTTCAGCTCAGTCCGGGCAGTCTCGGCAAAAGTCTTGACCTGATCCGTGGCCCTCGTGAGATCCGCGACGGCCTGCTTGTATTCGTTTTCGGTGGACATCCGTATTTCCCATAAAAAAAGGCACCCGAAGGTGCCTTGCATTGCAGTGTGATCAGTCGAGCCGGCTCAGAGGCCGGAGGCTCCGGTCAGATCCGGAAGCGTGAAGCCGGCGAGGGAAGGGGACGATGTCCCCAGTCCCGAAAGCGCATCGAGCACCCGCCGGAAATCATCCGAGAACGGGGCTTTCTTCGTCAGTGCCAGCGGAGCGCCTGTCAGGGCCGAATGGGCGGCCTGCAGATGCTCAAGCATGGTGTCACATTCCTCCTGGGTCGGAGGATGGCCACCTTTCAGCGCCGCCTGATGGAGGGCGATGGCAGAAGCCACTGCATCCGTGGCTTTTTCCGGCGTCAAAGCCGTTTTCAGCCCGAAATCCCCCATGCGGCGCTTCAACTCGGTGACACGGGATGCCGCATTGGACGGATCATCCACGAGGCTGACCTCATGGAGGTTGACCCGGTTGATCTGACGCTGTGCCCCGCTGCCCTGGGCAGCCTTTACCGCGCCGCCTGTCGGGATATTGAAGCCGATCGAAAGACCGCCGAGCGCGCCGTCCTTGACCAGACCATACAGCCGCTTGCCGTAATCGGTATCCATACCGGACAGCCGACCCTTCAGGTGCAGGCCCTTGCTGTCTTCCGAGGCGTCGGTCCACACACCCGCAGGCAGACCGTCTCCACCATAAAAGCCGTGCATGACGTGCATTGCGATGTTTCGACCCTGCGCCTTACGCTCGGCCAGTGAGCCCGCAAACGCTCCAGGCATGACGATATCGCCATGGGCGTCCACGTTCCCGAACACGCTGCCGTAGCCTTCAAAGGTTCCCGGCGCGCCATTATCGGCAAACTTCACCTCAAAAGGCGCGGCGAGGAAATCGCCATCAAACATCTGGATCTCCTGTTGAGCCGGACTGCGCCGGATCTGGTGGGGGCTGACCGCCCGGAACGGGCTTCAGCGTGGGCTGCACGGCAGACTTTCCGACATCGGACAGCGGGATCATCTGCGCCTGAACGGTCAGCATGTCTCCGCCCTCCATTGGGGCCATTTCTTCCTTCTCCCGAACCTCATTCGCCGTGATCCAGCCATTCTGCCGCCCCGCAATGTAGAAGGCCGTCCGCGCGGCCGTGTCGGCCCGCAGCAGGGCGTCGACATTGTGCTTGGCGAAGTAGGACAGACGATCTGCAGGACTGAGCAGGCAGCGTGAAATGGCCTGCTCGATCCGTACCAGCCAGGGCATCAGGGCATATTGCAGGAACCAGAGGTTCATCTGTTCCAGGCCGGTGCCCCAGGCCGTGGATTTCTCCATGCTGCCAATCATGACCGGCTGGACACCGAACCACCGGCAGATGGTCTGCACGTTGAAAGTGCGGCTCTGGAGCAGCTGCGCCGCTTCAGGATTCAGGCCGATGCTTTCGACGGACCATCCGCCCTCCAGAAGAGGCGTTTTCCCAGCATTGATCGCGCCCGCATAGTCCTGAAGGGAGGCTTTCGCGAGCTTGCGCTGCTCGTCTGTCAGGTAGGCGGGAGCCTTGATATAATTCTGGGTCTGAAGACCGTTCCGGAAGGTCTTTCCGGCGGTTTCTTCAGCCGCCATGGCCGTGCCAAGGCTCTGCCGACCGACCGTGATCGGTGACAGACCCATCAGGCCGTCAAACGATATTCCCTTGATATGGAAAATCTCGGTTTCGGACAGCGTCAGGATCTGCTGCTGCCAGGCGTAGGTGTAAATCAGCGCGCCCGTGTTCGGATCCCGTCGCACTGTCATGCGATCCGGCCGAAGCGGGTTGAGCGCGATAATCGTTCCGTCGCCACGCCTCACCACCTGGGCAAAGGCGTTCCCCCAGGCGAGCAGGCAGGCCACCATACAGCCCCAGAACTCGACGCCCGTCATGTCTGCATTCGGCTTATCGTACAGGATCGAGAAGAGGGGATGTGAGCGCGCGACGTTGGACGTGTTCTCTGTCTCCCGCTGGTAGAGCTTCAGCGGAAGGGAGGCGATGGTTTCGGACAGAAGCCGGATGCAGGCCCAGACCGTGTCCAGCTGGATTGCCGTATCAACGGTGACCATCTGTCCGGAATGCGTCGGGCCGCCCGCCATGAATGCCCCGAGGCGCAGATCCGTCAGGCTGACCCCTGTGATGGACAGGGCCATCGCATTGGCCGCCTTGGTGAGCAGCCCGGTGAGGGCTTTTGGCATTTTCATGCGCTAAGCATCCCCCCTTTCAGGAAGTCATCGACGCGCCCGTTCTTGGGAGGGCTTGGGTTTTTGGACATGCAGGCCACCGCATCGAACAGCGCCATCAGGGGATCAATCTTCTTTCCGCCCGCCAGCTGCTTGGTGATCTCGATGTTGTTGCCTTTGGCCTGGGCTTTTGCATTGCCAACGGCCCAGGCCATGATCGGCCGGCCGCCATGGTGGAAAGAGCCATCTGCCAGCTTGCGCTCAAGCGTCTTGATCGGGCCAGTGAGCTTCCAGCCCTGACTGACACCGACGATCTGGCTTTCCTCAATCTCCTGCCGACGTAGCTCGAAGACGATCTCCGCCACGCCAGCCGGGTCGAGCCCGATCAGCGCCAGTTTTCCCGACCGGTTCAGATCCGCGGCGATTTCGCCCAGTTCGATGATGTCGTCCTGCATCGTTGTGACCAGCACGAGATCACGCTGTTTTTGGAAATCGAGATAACGGGGCGCTTCTTCCTTGCGGGTCTTGAGGACGTCGCAATAGACCCAGCTGCGCTGCCAGTGCAGCCACTCATCGGTCTCGGCATCGCAGCCCAGAACGGCCATGGACAGGAAATCGTCCAGGCCGCCACCGTCGATCCCCACGACCAGGACACTGGAGCGTCTGACCACATCGTCCAGGGTGAGGTTGGGATCCCCTCGCTGCTCCCAGTATTTCGCGCCTGCCCAGGCTTTCTCTCGCAAGGAAAGCCCGACCTGCACATTGAGGTGCTTGGCCATCCAGACCCGAAGCGGGCCTTCGCCAGCTTCTTTCTGCTGGTCAAACTGGCTGATCAGGAACTCGGTTCCGACCGACAGGCCGAGGTTCGGATTGGTGACGTACCAGTAATCCGGATCCTTGTGCTTCTCAGCCTCAATCAGCGCGGCCGGAAACTCGTAGATGACCGGGAAGAACTTCCTGTTCTGGATCTTCCCGTCCCGGACGGAGCGGGCATAGTCCAGCTTTGATTTGAAAACGCCGGCTGGCTCTTCCTCTGACTGGGTGGTCAGATAGATCACAAAACCTTCAGGGCGCGACGAGATGCCGCCCATGGCTTCCATGAGCATGTTCTCGCCTGTCGGCTTCTTGCCAAACTCCCAAAGCTCGTCGACGAGAATGCCGGTCGCCTTCTTGCCGACCACCGACTGACCGTCAGCGGCCACGACCTTGAGCGTCGCCCCGGTCTGCCGGTGGGTGATGATGCGGTTGTACTGCTGGACGTGGAAGATCGCGTCCAGATCCGGATCGTTCAGGACCATGTCCCGTGCCGGTTTGAAGGCGTTGTCAGCCGCTTCCTTGGTTGGTGCCAGGATCAGAAATTCAGCCGATCGCCGCCAGTTCAGCACCAGCTGGGTCAGCATGACGCCGGCTGCGATGGTCGATTTGGTGTTCTTCTTGCTGACCAGCAGGAAGAACTCGCTGATGTGTCGAACGCCGGTTTCCGGATCGTAGGACCCGAAGAAGGATTCCGCGAAGTCCTTCAGCCATGGCCGGCAGGATTCCCCGATCGTCGGCTCGCCCATCACGTCGACGAGCTTCAGGGCATTGAAGACGTCCATGCCCTGTTTGGCAGCCTCAGGGAAAAGCGGCGGGCAGGGGATGATGCTTTCGCCGGCGACAATGCGCTTTTCCCAGGTGGGGCACGCCGTTGACCAGGTAAGCGCAGGAATGACAGGAGCCTGCTTGAGAGCCTTGCGCATTCCGGTCCGTCTGGATGCAGGTTTCCGCCCCCGAGAGCTGACTTTAACTGTCCTGTCGCTTGCCATTGTTCACTACCAGTTTGGGTTGAGTCATGGGCGCAAATTTCCCTGAAGATGCCGTGTCAGCAGCATCCTTCAGCTGCTCCTTTTTGCCCTTTTTTCCCGTAGCCTTACCGCCCAGCAGCACGACGGACTGCGCAAGCGTCTTGAGAATATTTGCCCGCGCTGTGTGGCTGACGGCCTTCATCATTTCCGCTTTGCGCCGAGGGCTTTTGTCGTCAGCGGTTTCCTCGTCGATGGTCTCAATGATCTCGTCGAGATGCGTCGTCGCGTTCTCCAGTTCTTCGGTCATGCGTTCTGCCAGGCAGAGCAGGCGGCCCTCGATGTCGTCCGGGATGGCTTCGGCGACGATCGGCAAGGGGCGCTTTTGCTCAACTGCTCTGGATTGCGTAGGCGTGCGCACTTTTGGAGCGGAAGTGCGCACCTTTTGCGCACCTGTTTTCTCCCATCCTTCAGACGCGATGCGCTTGCGCAGGGTGCTTTCGGCAATCCCGAATTGCTTGGCAATCTGGCGGTTTGACAGGCTTCCTGCGCAGTAGGCGCTGGCAATCTCCTCCCAGTTTGCGGGCGGTTTTTTCGACATTCTGGACCGTCCTGCGCAGGATGGTGCGCACCTCATTTCGTAATTTCAGAAAAATTTTTCACGCGTGGAACTGGCGCGGTTACGCCCCTGGGGTCGGGCCGAAGATTTGACCCGCCCCCTCAATCTGTACCGTTTCGGTCGCCTTTTGGGTCGAAAACGCGAGAAAATGGCGGTTTTCAGACGTTTTTCACCAGCTTTTCGCCGCGCGCTGCGATTTTGCCCGCGCCGTCTTGGCCGTGTGGCACGAGCCGCAGAGCAGCTGGACGTTCGCCGGATCGAGCTTGGCGCCGCCGTCCTTCAGTTCGACGATGTGGTCGCCGAAGATCCGGCAGCCAGACCGGCCGCAGCGCTCGCAGACGCGTCCACGCTGCTTGAGGATGGTGCCCATCAGGGCGCGCCATTCCTTCGAGACATAGAACGCGTCTGCGCGCTTGGGCGGGTCGCGGGCGATGCTGGTGTCCAGCACTGTCAGCCCGCTGTTGATGCAACGCAGCAGTGCCATGATGTTTGTCGCCTGTTATGTGTGGTTACCCTAAGTCCATGAGGTGCAGCCATGACGACAGATAACAACAGTGGGAAGCCAGAATGGATTGACCCGGACGACATTCCGGAACTCACTGATGCTTTCTTTGAAGCCGCGACATTTCGAAAGGGTGAGAAAGTCGTGCGCCGCGGCCGTCTGGTCGACCCGCACCCAAAGCAGCAGGTCACTTTGTGGCTGGATGCTGACATCCTTGAGGCTTTCCAGCGACAAGGCTCGGACTGGGAGACGAGGATCAACGAGGCGCTTAAAGCCGCACTGTCTCATGAGACAGTGCGATGACTGAATACCTCGGCATCATCCACAAAGATCCCGATAGTGATTTCGGTGTTAGTTTCCCGGACTTTCCGGGATGCGCAACGGCTGGCGACACCTTGGAAGATGCACGCGTCATGGCTCATGAGGCTTTGACGTTTCACATCGAAGGAATGATCGAGGAAGGATGTGACATTCCGGCTCCATCATCCTTCAAAACTATTATGCGAGATCCGAATAACGAATCGGGTATGGCGTTCATCGTCAGAGTAAACCTGCGTGAAGACTGATGCTCAGCCCGTATGCCAGATCAGAGATTATGCCTGCTGCTTCTCAATCAGGAGAAGGCGCCATTAACTTTGAAAGGCCGACCGCTGTTCCGGCCTTTTTATGCCTTGGCGATGTCCAGGGGGACCTGAATGAACGCGCTGTCCGGTGATGCGCGTTCATGGAAACGGATGTAGCTGCGCGATGCGTTCACCTTCACCGCGTCAGTGATGGCCTGCATGGCGCGCTTCCATTCATCATCGTCGATCGAAAGCCGGCGCAGTCCGAGGATTTTGGACACGTTCAGCTTGCCTTCTTTGCCGACGTCAAAGGCATCGGTGACGACGGCGCGGATATTGGCGTTGCCGCCTTCCGTCCAGCGCGTCAGGCAGCTGTCCACCAGTTCCTTGGCGATCTGGAGCTCAGGGCCGAACGTGATGGTGTCGCTGATGGCAATCGTCACGCGCTCGCAGCCGTCATAGGTCGACAGCGTCAGATTGCCCTTGGCACCGCCTTTCTTGGCTCCATACTGATCAGCCAGAAGGTCGAGGAAGGCGCGAATGTCGCCGTCCGCAGTCTCACGAAACTGACGCATGGTTTCGCGGATAGTGCGGGCCTGCTCGAACAGCTTGCGCACCAGCTCGTCCTGCAAAAGGTCTTCCGGCTTCACGTTCGCCCGCGGCACCAGACGGCCAGCGGAATCCATCATGTAATCGTCGGGATTGTGGGTCATGCCTGTTCTCGCTTGCGCTTGGTCTCGATGGCGCGGGCGTGGCGCGCCTCGGCTGCAGCCCAGATCTTCATTCCTGGCATTCGCGCATATTGCGCCGTGCGTTCGTAGCGCTCGGCCGCACGCGTCCAGAAGTCTACGTGTTCTGCCCGGATCTCGGCAGGCGTTTCGGGTCGGCGTCGGTATCGATGGCTCATGTGTCCTCCAATGGTGCCCGACGCCGCAGTCTCGTGAGGCGTCAGTCTTTTAGGTAATTGGCGCCGCCGTCGCCCTCGCGGACGTGGGCGTAGCGTGTCGTGGTCTTCAGGTCGGAATGTCCCAAAGTCTGCTGGACGACATGCGCAGGCGCGCCGTTGTCCAGGGCGTGTGATGCGTGGGCGTGCCGGAACCAGTGCGCCGAGGCATCTGGTAATCCGGCACGCTTCGCCGCCCGCTTCACGAGGCGATGTGCAGCTCTCAAGTGAAGCGCGCTCCCATCGTGGCCGGGGACAATTGGCGTTTCAGGACGCCAGTTATCAGCTCTCACAGCCACGAGCTCTTTTCACAGCTTTGCGGGCACAAGCACATGCCGTGTCTTGTTTCCCTTGCCGAACACGGAGGCCACGCCTCCCTGCTGACGCCGTGTCATATCTCGCCAGGTGAGGGCGCACATCTCAGAGATGCGCAGACCCATGAAATACAAAACGCGAAGGGCAACCCGCTTTCGTGGGCATTCCTCCATGTCGATGATACGCCGCACATCCTCTTCGGTGAGGATGCGTTCACTGAGACGATCTCGCCCGCGCTCGAGGCGTAGCGCCGCGCCAACGTCCACATCCAGAAAACCGACGCGGACCCCGAAGGCCAGAGCCGATTTGATGGATGCCAGCTTTCGGCGGCGGGTGGCATCCGATCCCTTGAGATAGTCAAACCACCCTTGCAGGTCGTCCAGGACGACATCTGCAAGAGGCTTGTCAGCCCACTGGCGAAAGCTGCCCACGTCTGCGCGATAGGCGCGGGCCGTGTTCCCGGAGCGATTATGGAGCCACATATTCAGGAGGCGATCGTCATCAGAGATACGGGACGTTTTTGCGCCCATCGCTGGTGCCATTGGCCCAACTCTCCGACAAGTCATTGATTTATAAAGGTTTCCGGTCCTGCGGAAACCCCGAAAAACCGTCAGATAACGCTGATTATCGGACGGGTATTAGGTTCTGGTAGCGGGTTATCTGACGCTCTTTCTCGATAGGATTGTCAGATAACCATGGGTTATCCTGTCGGGTTTCAGTAGTTCAATCCGTAATATGGAGAACTTTATGAAAGATAGAGAGCAGAATAACAGGAACTTCGTAAGGCCTTTGGGGCACAGACCTCGGAAGAGATTAAACGTTTACCGTATAGTTCTGTTTTGGGTCAAGGAGGGAAAATATGATATTCTACAAATCAAAATTCGTATCAGTTAATTATAAGTGAAAAACACATATACCTTTAAATATGAAGATAATCAAAAATATTACCTTTAAATTACTAGCATATATATGGTTTGTTTTCATGTAGACACAATAAGATAATTTTCTTGTGTTGTGTCAAATTTTATGGAAGCGTCTATCCAAGTTCTAGGAAGGTATTTATGGAAAATTTACCCTTGCCCCCAAACGGAAAATCTATTCGCGAAGATTCTCAAACATTTTCACAAGCTTCTAAACCTGCTTTGATCCAATATTTTGGAATTGAAGGCCTTTATGGTTATCGATCTATCTCTCTTACATCGAAAAATGCTGCAACTATTTTAATCGCTCGGAACGGTTCGGGTAAAACAACTCTTCTTGGCGCTTTAGATGCTTTTTTGCGTCTTCAGTTTTCACGCTTAAGAAATTTAGAGTTTAGAGAGATAAGGTGCAGGTTATCGAATGAAAATGAAGATCTAGTTTTAACTCACTCAGAAATAATTGAATTTTTACAGATTCCTAACGAAGTAGCTTTTGTATCACTGGCTGCAAGATCTGGCATTGAGCCTACAGATCTATTTAATTATATAATAGATGACTATGACGACAAACATAAAATTTTTGAATACCCATACGATTCTAATATATCAAGATCATTATTGAGCTCATTTGATTACAATAGAAAAGAATTATTCACAATTCTTGATAGGGTTAGATTTAATATTTATGAAAGGCAATCAAATATATGGAAAATATTTTCTACTATACAAGAGAACTTAAATGGCTATGAAATTGTTTATCTTCCAACATATAGGCGTGTTGAATTAACTCTACGTGGTGATCCGAGTGAACTATATAGAAAGAGACGGAAACCTATATTTGAAGTTGCTGATGGTAGTCTTTTTACGGGTGAAATTCAGTTCGGATTATCGGATATTTCAGAAAGACTGAGTTACCTTAATCATCACATTATTGTTAACTCTAACGAAGAATATCGCAAAATTAGTGCAGATATTATCAATGAGTTATTGGACGGTTCGTTTGAATCTGATTCTGCATCTTATTCTGAAGTTCCCGATCAAGATGAACTACAAATATTCTTTGAACGATTAAGAAATAGTAGACGAAAAGAGCCTTTTCCAACGATCTCACTTCCGAATCTTACCAAAATTAATACACGGGAAGGAGTGGATACGTCATCTAGCAAGTTTTTAAGCTATTTTTTATCTAAATTAAACTCAATTATTAAATCTATAAAAGAAATCGAAAAGCCAGTCGATGATTTTATTGAAAATTGCAATAAATATTTAATTTCAAGCGAGCCGAGCACAGAAATAGGTGCGCTTCCGTCAATGCGTCTTGATGGGAAGATATTAAAAATAAATAGATCTAATTTCCGGGTGCATGTCGAAAGTCTTCCTGGAAACAGACGGGTGGCGCTTGATGCGCTTTCATCAGGCGAAAAACAGATGATTTCTCTGTTTGCTAAAATGTTTTTATACCCAAATAAAAAGATTGTCTTGATTGATGAGCCAGAGCTTTCTTTATCTATTGATTGGCAAAGAGAAATTCTAGTTGATGTTTTGGGTGCCCCCTCCTGCAGTCAGGTCATTGCTATAACTCACTCCCCCTTTGTTTTTGACAATGATCTCGAGCCATTCGCGGGAGCAATTCAGTCGTTTGAAGAGGCAGGTGAAGTAAATACAATTTATAATAACGAGGAAGATATTGATGAATAATCCCTCTAAAGGCGTTATAGATAATATGTATTTAGAGAGGCTAAAATCTTCACGAGATTCAAGCGCAGTTATAAAGACTAGGTTTTTATCTTTCAGATCAAATTTTTCTAATGTTAAAATAATCGTCTTGGAAGGAGATGATGATAAAATAATTTATGGACAGTGGTTACAGATGGTGAAACCGGGGTGGGATTATGAACCTTTCCCATGTGGTGGGAAAAAGGAGGTTAGAACTCTATATAATTCACTACATAAAGATAGAAGTGGTGCGAAAGAAGGTATTACATTCTTTGTTGATAGAGATTATGATGATCTTCATGGATTTGGCGCAGTAGATAATATTTTCCTTACCTCATATTATTCTGTAGAAAATTACTTAGTTAGTGTATACACTTTAAGCTCTTTGCTTAGAGATGTATTTCCATGTCATGAGGTTCCGGGCTTAAGAAATAAAATAATAGAATTATTTGTTGATGATTATAAAAATTTTCTTTCTATTACATATCGGATTAATGAAAGAATTTTTATCGCTCGGAAAAACCATATAGAGATCTCCCAGCGCTTACCAAAAACTCTTACGCAGATCGCAATAATTAACGTTGGCAGTGTAACTGCTGCAAATTTCTCGGCTGAAAGTATTGTTCCGTTCAAAACAGAGCCTGATCCTGTAACGCTTGCTGCGTTGAAAAAAGAATTCAGTGCTCTTGATGATAAAACACGTTATAGAGGTAAGTTCGCTCTTAAATTCTTTACAGTATGGCTGGAAAAACTAGCCGTGGAGTTTTCTGAATGGACAACGGGATTGCTTGGAGATACTAAACCAAAAGGTAATATTCGTAGAGCCGAAATTACATTGAGTAATTTTGCATCAAAATGTCAATTGCCAAATATTTTTTCTGTTTTTGCAAAAAATATGAAATAAATGTAATTATCGGATATTACTTATAGAGTATTCCGATAATTACGCTAAGACTATTTTTTATTATTCATTATTTCGCATAGCTGCTCCAATAAAAGCTCGATCGCTCCGGCAATACCTTGGCGATTTTTTCCGTAATGCTCGGCGATCTTCCCTAACGAAAGCCCTTCAAGGACTAGTAACACCAGCAGATCTGACGCATATCGCCCCAAGGTCCGCCGGACGTATTCACAGCGTGCCACAGCGGCGGAACGGGCAATGAGCATGTCGTGGATATCTCCGCCACCGGATCCGCGGCGCTCAGGATCTGAGGCGCCCATGATGCCGGTCTCGAAATCACGGGCCCATCGTTGGGCGGCGTCGACGTGGCGTTGTGTGATCGTGCCGGAGCGTAGCAAACCGTAGAGACCAGCTCCTCGGCGCAGGACGTTGGTTGGTGGTCGGTCTTTTCCTTGGTCCAGTTCAGCCAGAGCAATGCGGTTTTTCCAAGCCCCCTGCATGGGGACGGCTTCTTCAATTGGTCGAGTTGCCTCAGCGGCAGTAGTCATTTGCATTCCACGTTCATGTGGGGTTGCGCTTCATAAATCGGCCGTCGGCGTCCCGGTTCGAGGCGAGCCGAGCCAGACGGGCCTGGAGCGTGACAATCTCCAGGGCTTGATCCGCGACGATCCGCTTCAGTGCCAGGGCAGCATGCTGCGCCTGGTCACGTTCAGAACGGATCGTGAGGAATTCGGAATGGGTGAAAGAGGCGAGGGCTCTGCGCAGCGCCTTCATGCGGCCTGCGCCTGCGGGCGGTACCAGTCCAGATATGCGGCGCGCTCGACAGGGCAGGTCGGCAGATCATGGGCTTTCGCCAGCTCCGGCCAGTCCCGCTTAACAGCCGAGAAGTCTCGTTTCAGGCGGAAGGCTTCGCTCCAGACCTCTTGTGCCTTGGCATAGACTTCCAGTGCCTGATCTTCCCAGTCTTCCCGAGCCACTGGCTCCGGGGCAGGTGCGGTTGAGACGCCGGCTTGATGATCGGCCCAGAACCGTTCGATCGGCTTGCGGAAAGCGCCCATTTTGTAAGCTGTGTCGCCATTCAGAGCCATTTTCTCGGCATGCTGCTTCACAGCCTCGACCAGCACATTGGCTGGAACGCCATCCCGAAGGAAACGCCCGCAGATGCTCTTGGCGAACCCGGCCTGACCGTCTGGCAGACGTCCAACCTTGAGGACGCGGGCGACAGTCTGGGAGATCAGGGCTTCTGAAATCTCCAAGGCCGGTTTGTCGGTTTCGGTTTCTGCCGGTTTCGTAGAATTAGAATCAGAAGGGGATATATCTTTCTCTAATTCTAGATCTACGGAAAACCCAGAAACCGGTTTTGAAACCGAAACCCCGGAAACCAAAACCGCTTTTGAAAACTGGTTTTGGTTTTCGGTTTCTGAAATCGCCCCACCGTCGATAGACGACAGCAACCGCATTTCACGCTGCTCAACAGCTTCGCGCTCACGGCGTTCCCGTGCCTGCTCGGATGTCTCGCCCTTGCGTGGACGGCCACCTTTGGCCGCATTGGCGCGGGAGGTCATCACTTTCACAGACGCTTCCGGCGCGAATTCACCTGCGTCCTGACGAGCCTGAAACTCTTCCAGACGACGCTGCTGCTCGGCACGGGCCGCAGCGCGCTCTGCGCGCCTGATCTGCCGTTCCACGAGGTGAGGGCTGTAGAGCGCGCCGTCTTCGTCTCGCAGGATAAACCGCGTGAACTCGAGTTCCGGCAGGACGCGGCGCAATACTTCGACGTTCTCACAGGCCATCTGTGCGACCTGCACATCATCCAGCGCACGGCCACCGACACGGAACACCACGTCACGGGCCGATTTCAGAGCATCCATCAGAGAATGAAAAACGCCGCGTAATTCGGCCGGCAGAACTTTCAGGAAGGCCATGGCCGGGATGTTGTCCCGATCGAACGTGACGGGGATCTGGAGCGTCATGTCGAGGCTCCCGTCTTTTCTATCCCGCGCACCATCTTGAGGGCATGATCGACAACGCGGCGCAGCTTGGTCAGCTCGTGGCCAAGGCTGTGGGCTTCCTCGACCGTCACGATGCCATCCGCCAGAACGCGGATCGTCATCTTCATGGTGTCGTTGGCCTTATCCGCCACGTCCTCCATGATCTCGGCCACATCCCCATGACCCAACTGGATCGGCGTCAGGTTGTAGCCGAGCTCATGCGCCATGGTCTGGAGAATGAAAGGCTCCTGGGCGAACTCGTCCAGCACAATGGCGATATCCACCGGGACTGTCGTCGTGGAGTTTCGGTTTTGATATTCCGAAATCCGAGCCCGACCGACGCGGGTAACAGCTGCCGCAGCATCAATGCCGCCAATCGCACGAACGGCCAGTTGCGTAGCCGTCTTGAGGGCAGGGGCGTGATTCATGGCTTCACCCCCGCAGCACGATCAGCCATCTTGCGCGCATCTATAGTGAATGGAGCGATGACACATGGCTGACGAATGGAAACTGAAGAAAGACGGAAATCTCGATATCTCGAGCCTGACAGGCTTCCGCACGGTGGTAATTCAGGACGGTGCTGTCGTGCTTCAGGTAAAGGCCGCAACCGCGCCAGAGCACTTCCCGGAAGGCGATAAGCTCGAGCAGTTTTCCCTGTCGCCGCAGACGGCTGCTGAACTGGGACGCGACCTGCTCGACGCTGCCGAAATTCTTCTCCAGAAACCCAAAGGCGAGATGCATTAAAGCCCGCTGATTTTACCGCATCCTGCGCAATATTTTTTTGTGAGCAGCAGTCTGATCCAAGCACACGCGAGAAATTGTCGGAAATGCTCACACTGCTGCTCCAGTAAGCGCAGTCGAGGACTCGCATCCTCGACTGTGATCGTTCATCCTGTGTTTCTCACAACCAACAGGAGACGATTTGCATGTATGAAATCGGCAGCTGCGAAAAATGCGGAGCACGGTTCGAAGCCAAAGGCGAGCGCAACCATTTTCAGTCAACTTTACTTGATCGTTTTTCCGTGAAGCGTTGTTTGGATTGGCATGATCAGAATCCCGGCTTCGAAAACGGTAGACAGGGCAGCATCGGATGCCAATTTGCAACAAAGTCGTGTAACGAAATGACCGCAAACTGGCCTCGTCGCTAAGATCCGGCCATCCTGCGATGAGAATATGGGCGATAAAATGTCGCCACCGTACATAGGACCAGCCTCTGACAATAGGCTGATTATCGTGATCGTCCCGGGTGGTTACTTCAAAAATCGGAACGAATAGCCTGCTCTTTAACGAAAACTGCAAGAAGGGAGAGGTCTCACTCATCGCAAGGATCGGAGGTGAGATGAAAGACTGTAAGCTCAGCAAGACACCATCTTGCTGACGGCGGCATGAGCGGAGTTTACGTTTGAGGGTATGAAGGATGCTCATGCTGCTGCTCCCCTAGTCGAACCTTGCTGCGGATCGTTATTGGATCTTGTCGAAGGAAGCGGCACGAGAGCGTCCAGTGAGACATTCAGAGCTGACGCGACTTCTCTCAGCTTGTGCGTGGGGATGTACGAAGCCCCTTTCACCCACCGGGATACGGTCGGCTCGCTCATTTGCACTTGTGCAGCCAGTTGAGTCTGGGTGATCCCGCGCTCGATGAGGATAGCTTTCAACGACATGCAGAAAATTTATTCTGATGAAACTTTCAGGTCAAGAAAGTTTTCATGTGGAGGTATCCCGCTCCTTCGCTTTAGGCGCCAAAATGGCAGCATGATCGAGAAAGAGCTCTCCCCTCAAGAAGTCGCCAAAAACCGTCACACTCTTCGGTTTGTTAAGGCATGGATGAAGCTCAAGGGATATACGCAACGGAAATTGGCTGAAGCATTAGATATGTCCGAGCCGTCAGTCTCTAAATGGCTGAATGGCAAGGTTAATATGACGTTATCGCAATTCGTGCGGGTAGCAGAAATTCTTGAAACTACCCCGGAGTCCCTTCTCTTCGATCCTTCTGAGCTCGATATGTCACAGCGATATAAAGAGGCTGCTGCATTGGCAGCTAGCTTGGATGCTGGAGCATTTGATGCGTGGATCAATGCTGGAAAAGCAATGAAAGGAAAATAAGAAATTTCTTCTAATGAAATTTTTTATTGACCAATAAGTTTCTTCTGGTGAAACTATCTCCATCGCACGAACGCGATGGAGATCGATATGTCATTGCCTGCAGGTGAGGCGCGCCAGTCTCACGCAACCATCAGCCTCAGTGCTGCCGCTTCCGCTCCCTTACTGCGCCCGCTTCACCCTCTATTGCGGGGTCATACGGACCGCACGTTCGCAGAATATCTGTCGGGCCGGTCTGTCGCCGTTCAGGGCAAGGCACGTGAGAAACGTGTCTGCCTGATCTATGCGCGGGAGCGGGCCAAAGATGCGCCCAACGCAGGCATCGCCAAAGCCTATGCTCAGACAGCGAACGAAGTAGAGGACGAACTGGTCGCTCTGCTGCACGCTACACGGCCGGCCGATCCGGTGCCGTTTCCCGAGCCACCCGTCGCGTCCGGCCCGCACACGCTGGACGAGCTGCTCGAGCGCTCAGCCCCGCCAGCCCGCGGTCTTCGTAGCGTGAGCTTCGTTCGCTTCTGCACGGACCTTCTTCCGGGAGCGCGCGATGTCCACTGAGATCATGGACGTGTTCCTCCCGTGCGCTCTCGTCGTCGGGTTGTACGGGGCAGGGCTCATTACCGGCCTTGTCATCGCCAAGGCTGATGCATGGATGCAGGGGCTCGGCCCGAAGGAGGCGCCATGAGAGCGTCATCCAGATCACCGGATCTCTTTCGTGTCACCTTGTTGGGAATGCGACCCAGCCCTCAGCGGGATCAAGGCTTTGCCGAGTATCGCGACGCCGAACGCCGCGCCAAAGAAGACACGCGCCGCACGATCTGCGCCCACGATATCTATCTCGGCAGCCGTCTGGTCGCGACCGTCAGCGCCCCGTCTTTCGCTGGGAAAATCTCGGTAGACCTGACGGACTTCGGGAGCCGTTACGCATGAATGTAATCCACAACGCACTCGCCACAATCAAGCGGGAAGCACTCAGGGCCAACGCGAAATGAAGAAATGGCTCAAGAAGATCTGGCGCGCCCTTACTGCAGAGCCTGCGCCACCTCCGAAGTGGACTGATGACGAATACCAGGGCAGCGACATTCATCTGGATACATGGTGATGACCCAGCGCACTGACACGGAGCGGCTGGACTGGTTGGAGGCTAACAAACTGACGGCTGGTTTCCATCAGTTCGGAGGGGACCCAAACCATCGAATCAATATGTGGATTATCTGGGATTGTTCGGGGCCCCAGTGTCGCAAACTGGGCAGTGGCCTAATCCTGCGAGACACATTGGATACAGCCATGGACGGGGAGGAACGGGCATGAGCGGGAAAATTGTTCAGATGCCGCCGCGCGTTCTCGATATTGGCGATGCGGCATCCTATCTGGCGATGTCGGTCGGGACGTTCAGAACTCAGGTTCTTCCCCATGTGCGCCAGATTGCCCTGTCGGCTCGTCGGCGGGGATATCTTGTCTCGGATCTGGACCGCTGGATCGATCAGCAGGCTGGCGGCGGGACAGAGCTGCCAGCTTCTGCCAACCCTTGGGACATGATGAGTTGACCACCCTTAGACTGCCCTACATCCAGCGTTTCAGGGATCGGCATGGGAAGGTCAGATACTATTTCCGCAAGAAGGGTCAGAAACGGATGGCGCTTCCGGATCTGCGGGATCCGGGTTTCATCGCTGCTTATCAGGCTGCGGTTTCAGGTGCGGAGCCGCGAGGGCTCGACGCAGCGCAGGTGACGCCCACTGGCAGTCTGAGAGATGTGATCGAGTCCTGGTACGCCACCGCGCATTTCAAGACGCTCGAAGAGAGCACGAAGGCCGTTTATCGGCGCTTGCTGGAACGCATGAGAGGCGCAGACTACGCCGCCAATCCCGTCCTGCTCATGGAAAGCCGTCATGTGCGGATGATCATGAGCCGGTATAACGAATCGCCGACGACTGCGAACCGGATGCTGAGACTGCTCTCCATGCTGATGGAACACGCCATCCATATGGGCTGGGCCGAGAGCAATCCGACGGCTGGTGTTCCACGCATGAAGATCAAAAGCGACGGCATCCATTCATGGACAGATGATGAGATTGCCCGATACGAAGCCCGCTGGCCAAGTGGCACGAAAGAGCGTCTGGCATTGGCTTTACTGCTCTATACGGGGCAGCGCCGAAGCGACGTGGTGAAGATGGGGCCAAGTTCCGTAAGTGCGAACGGCATCCACCTCCGTCAGCAGAAGACAAGTACCGAACTGGTCATCCCTATTCACGAGCAGCTGCGCATCGAACTGGATCAGTGGCAGCCGAACGGGGCAGGGACGTTCCTGGCGACTGAGAAGGGACGTCCGATGTCAGTGAATAACTTCTACAATCAGTTTATCGACTGGTGTCGTGAAGCCGGATTGCCGCCTGGATGCAGCCCGCATGGTCTGAGAAAAGCCGCGGCCCGAAGGCTCGCAGAAGCCGGCTGCACAACCCACCAGATCGCCGCCATAACGGGGCACCGGAGCCTCAGCGAGGTCGCCCGTTACACCCGTGCTGCTGAGCAGATGGCATTGGCAAGATCGGCGATGTCAAGGCTGAGGCCGAATGTCAAACCTATCCCGGAAGGTGTCAAACCTGCCGAAAAACTGACGGAAGATAGCGATTTTTGAGATTGGTGGTGGACCTGACGCGATTCGAACGCGTGACCTTTGCCTTCGGAGGGCAACGCTCTATCCAGCTGAGCTACAGGTCCATAGGGGTTCAGATAACTGCTTCGGCGAAAGATTGCCAGCCCTCTTTTTGAAAGTTCTGCTGTTCATTTGCGTGATCGGAAGGTGGTCATGGAAAACTTTCTGTCTGAGCCGTGGCCTGCCATGCGGCCGCGGCGATATCGCCGCCTGAGGGCAGCAGACGATCTGGTTGTGTCAACCATGAGACGGCATCCTGTGCGGCGCCTCTGCGATCGCGGCTGAGGAGATGGTGGGCGCCCGGCAGTTCGTCGGTCCGGGTGCCGGTGGGCAATCTGCGGAGCAGACGGGCCGTGAAGGGGGGCAGGACGAACTGGTCCCGGCCTCCGAAGATGATGAGCAGGGGTGTCCGTACTTTTGGAGCGGCCTCGTAGGCACTCCGCATCAGCAATGTCAGGCCGTAGAGGGGGTGGATTGTCGAGTTGTGCAGAGTGAGGGGATCGAAATACATCCGGCGCAGTGCCTGAATGTTGTCGCTCGCGACGCGATGACCCGGTACCGCCGATCCGTCGAGCTTCCAGTGCGGCGCCAGAACATCCATTCCCCCCAGAACGATTTCCCAGGGCTGGCCGATCTCCAGTGCGGCGGGGGCGAGCAGGATTGTGCTGCTGATATGCGGCGTGTCGGTGGTCGCCAGTAGCAGGGCGATGGCACCCCCCATGCTTTCCCCCATGACGTGAATGGGGACGTGCGGATAACGGGCGTGCAACCAGAGCACCTGTTCGCGGGCGTCCTGCACCAGCCTTGCCGTGCTGCTCCATCCGCCCCGGTTCGGAGCCTGTCCGAAGCCGCGGATGTCCGGGGCTGCGAGCATGAATCCTGCGGAGGTGAAGGTTGGAGCCGCGAATTCCCAGGCGTCCCGGCTGTCACCATATCCATGCAGTGCCAGAATAATGCCGCGTGGTTCCGGTGTGGCAGCGGGGTAGAGGCGCAGTGGGATCGAGGCCCCGTCCGACATGTCGAGCGTCACATTCGGCGGAATGAGGGCTGTCTCCCGTGCCGTTGGATGCAGGTCGGGCATAGGCGGTGCTGTGCACGCCTGTAACGCCAGCAGGCCAAGTAGCCCGCAGGAAAGACGTCTGAGGCGGTTTGAAACGGAAGGGAATGGGCCTATCATCGCGCAGATTTTAGAACGTCCGCTCCTTCGGGGCGAGAAGGGAGACATTCGTGCCGCCAGAAAAGCCTGATTCGGGAAAGCCCCATCTGGTCCTGATCGACGGATCTGGTTTCATCTTCCGTGCGTTCCATGCCCTGCCGCCGATGAGCAGCCCGCAGGGCGTTCCGGTCAATGCGGTCTATGGCTTTACGAACATGCTGTCGCGTCTGCTGCGGGACCATGTGGGCACGCATTTGGCGGTGATTTTCGATGCTGGCCGCGTGACGTTCCGCAACGAGATTTACCCGCAGTACAAGGCGCACCGTCCGGAAGCCCCGGAAGACCTGCGCCCGCAGTTCGGTCTGATCCGTGATGCCACGGCCGCCTTCAATGTGCCGTCGATCGAGCTTGAAGGCTGGGAGGCGGATGACCTGCTCGCCGCCTATGCCAAGGCGGTCGTGGAGGAGGGCGGGTGCTGCACCATCATCTCATCCGACAAAGATCTGATGCAGCTTGTGCGTCCCGGCGTCGAACTGATGGACCCCATGAAGCAGAAGCCGATCCGAGAAGCCGAGGTCGAAGCCAAGTTCGGCGTACGCCCCGATCAGGTCGTGGATGTGCAGGCACTGATGGGAGATTCAACGGACAATGTGCCCGGCGTTCCGGGCATTGGTCCGAAAGGAGCCGCGCAGCTCGTTAACGAATACGGCACACTGGAGCAGATCCTCGCCGCAGCCCCTGGCATGAAGGCGTCCAAGCGGCGCGACAATCTGATCGAACATGCCGAGGCCGCGCGCATGTCCCGCAAGCTGGTCCTGCTGGACGACAATGCCCCGATGCCGCAGCCGATCAGCGAACTGGGCTGCCGAGAGCCGGTTCGCGAGACCCTGCGGGACTGGCTGGAGGACATGGGATTCCATTCCACCATCCAGCGCATGGGGCTGGGTCTGGCCGCAAAGCCGCGTCCGTTCACGCGCCAGATTGTCCGGCCTGAGGACAAGGCAGCGGAACAAGAAGACGCTGCGGCTGTCGCGATCCCCGATGCGCCTTATGGCCCCTACGAAACCGTCACGAATCTGGAGACGCTGGACCGCTGGATCGCAGAGGCCCGGACGGCGGGTGTGGTGGCCGTCGATACCGAGACGGACAGTCTCAATGCGCGGCAGGCCAATATGGTTGGGCTGTCGCTGTCGGTTGCGCCAGGGAAGGCCTGTTATGTGCCATTCCTGCACGAAACCGTACGAGACCTTCTGGAAGAAGATTCGACCGGTGAAGCTGCCGTCCGTCAGCTGGACCGTACCGAGGCACTGGAGCGTCTGAAGCCCCTGTTGCAGGATGCGTCCGTTCTCAAGGTATTTCAGAACGCGAAATATGATCTGACTGTCTTTCGTGGCGCTGGCATTCCCGAGATCACGCCCATCGACGATACGATGCTGATTTCCTACGCCCAATCCGCCGGTGAGCACGGGCAGGGAATGGACGAGCTGTCCGAACTGCATCTGGGGCACACGCCTGTCCCCTATGATTCCGTGACGGGAACAGGCCGAAAGCGCATTCCGTTCGCACAGGTCGCGATTGACGCGGCGACCGCCTATGCCGCCGAAGACGCGGATGTCACGCTGCGTCTGTGGCAGGTGCTGCGTCCGCAGTTGCGGACCCGTCAGGCGCTATCGCTGTATGAGGAAATAGAGCGTCCGCTCATCCAGATCCTGACGGATATGGAAGACGTCGGCATTAAGGTGGACGCCACCGAACTGCGTCGCATGTCCGTTGATTTTGCCGAACGCATGGGAATGATCGAGCAGGACATCCATGAGCAGGTGGGGCGGAGTTTCAATGTCGGCTCCCCCAAGCAGCTTGGCGAGATCCTGTTTGATGAAATGGGCCTGCCCGGCGGAAAACGGACGAAAAGTGGAAGCTGGGGTACCGATTCCGGGGTACTGGAATCGCTGGCCGAGCAGGGGCATGACCTGCCGCGCAAGATTTTGGACTGGCGGCAACTGGCCAAGCTGAAATCGACCTATGCCGATGCGCTGGTCCAGCAGATGGATCAGGACACGCAGCGGGTTCATACATCTTTTCAGATGGCCATCACCACGACGGGGCGCCTGTCATCGAACGAGCCGAACCTTCAGAATATCCCCATCCGCACCGAAGAAGGCGCACGCATCCGCAAGGCATTCGTCGCCGCTCCCGGCTGTGTTCTGCTCTCGGCGGATTACAGCCAGATCGAACTGCGCCTTCTGGCCCATGTTGCGAAGATCGAGCCGCTGCTTGAGGCGTTCCGTCTGGGGCAGGACATTCATGCCCGCACGGCGTCCGAAGTGTTCAGTATTCCGCTTGAGGGCATGGACCCGCTGACCCGTCGCCGGGCCAAGGCCATCAATTTCGGCATTATTTACGGCATTTCGGCTTTCGGTCTGGCGCAGCAGCTCCAGATTTCGCCGGGCGAGGCACGCTCCTATATCGACGCCTATTTCGCCCGCTATCCCGGCATCCGCGCCTATATGGAGCGGACCAAGGAAGAGGCGAAAAAGCACGGCTATGTCACGACGCCGTTCGGACGTCGCTGCTATGTGCCGGGCATCGCGGAGAAAAACGGTGCCCGTCGCGCCTATGCGGAGCGTCAGGCCATCAACGCTCCGCTTCAGGGCGGTGCTGCGGACATCATCAAACGCGCCATGGTCCATCTGGCACAACGCCTCCCCCAAACGGGATTGAAGGCGAAAATGGTTCTTCAGGTACACGATGAACTGCTCTTCGAAGTCGAGGAGCAGGACGCGAAGGCTCTGGCGGAGTTCGTCCGCACGGAAATGGAAGGGGCCGCCAAACTTGACGTGGCCCTTGAAGTAGAAACCGGTATCGGCCCAAGCTGGGCTGACGCACATTAAAGACAGGAAGGTCATGCAGACCAATCACGAACGCCGCAAGCGGGTCGGCAATCGCATCATCTGGAGCGTTCTCGCCGTGGCGGCCGTTCTGGGATATGTCGGCTTCCATCTGGCGTCCAATGGTGGGCCGGGTCTTCTGGTTCAATCCAACGGCAACGAAATCGGTGGCAGCTTCCGTCTGGACTCGCTGGGTGAAAGCACGGTTACCGAAGGCGATTTCCACAATACCTGGATGCTGGTCTGGTTCTTTGATGCGAACTGCCCCGAGGACAAGTGCCAGCCCGTATTGAAAAGCATGGATCAGGCACTGGTGACGCTCCGGGCGCAGGGCATCCGCGTCTCGCCGCTCGCAGTGTCGCTCAATCCGTTTGATGAGGCGGACCCGCTTCGGGAATACGTTCTGCCCGTCGCCCCCCATGTTATGCCATTCACCGGGACCCCGAACATGATCAAGGCCATGACGGCCGAATATCATGCGCCGCTTCAGAAGGAGGGGGATCATTTTGTTCCTGCGCCGCAGATCGTCATCATGGACCCGAATGCGCGCTATGCCGGTACCGTCCCGGCTGACGGCAATGCGGATGCCCTGATCGCGCGTCTGCGCGAACTTGCGAAGCGCTGAATGAGGCGCGGGGTAGCGCTTCTCGCGGCAAGTCTGCTTCTGGGGTCTGGATTTTTTCAGGCCCACGCACAGGAGCAGACCCCGCCGGAGTGGAACGGCATTACGCTCGGCAGCCCCCATCGTGGCGGGACCCTGCATCTGACGGCGGACGGCCCTGGCGGTACGCTGGACCCGCAGATCAATTACGGCACGCAGTACATGCAGGTGTTCGTCAATATGTACGACCCCCTGCTGACGTTTCGTCTGGCGCGCGGAGCCGCCGGACTGGACGTGGTACCGGACCTCGCCGATGCCATGCCGGTCATCAGCCCCGATGGCCTGACGTGGCGGCTGCATTTACGCTCCGGCCTGCATTTTTCCGATGGTTCCCCGGTGCGTGTGGAAGATGTGGTGGCATCTTTCCGCCGGATCTACCGCGCCGGAAGCCCGACTGCGGGATCTTTCTATGGCGGTATCGAGGGGGCTGCGGACTGTCTGGCCAAGCCTGACCGCTGCACGCTTCCCGGCGTCGAAGGACACCCGGAGACGGGCGAGATCGTCTTTCATCTGACGAAACCCGACGGCGAATTTCTCTACAAACTCGCATTTCCCCACGCTGTGATTGTGCCTGCCACCACCCCAACTCATGACATGGGGGGAACCACGGTTCCTGGAACCGGGCCGTACCGCATCACGCAGTACGATCCCGGACACGGTATGGTTCTGGAGCGCAATCCGTATTTCCATGTCTGGAACCCGCAGGCCCAGACGGATGGCTTCGTGGACCGTATCGAATACGATTTCGGCCTGTCGGATGAAGCACAGGTCACGGCGGTCGAGCAGGGCCGGTATGACTGGATGCTGGACGCCAAGCCCGGAGACCGTCTGGGCGAACTCGGTGCACAATACACTGCCCAGGTTCATATCGAGCCCTTGCTGGGCCTGTATTATCTGGCGATGAACACGCATGAAAAACCCTTCACCGATGTGCGGGTGCGCCGGGCGGTCAGCATGGCCGTCAACCGCCATGCCATGACGATCCTGTTCGGGGGCAGCGCGATCTCCGTACCTTTGTGTCAGATGGTGCCGCATGGGATTTCCGGTGCAGATCTCGGGTTGGACTGCCCGCAGGATGTGGAAGGCGCTCGCCGCCTGATCCATGAAGCCGGGGCAGAAGGGGCGTCGGTGACACTGATCGTCCCCAACCGCGCCATGGAGCTCGGCATGGGCACTTATCTGCGCAACGCTCTGCAGGCCGTGGGCCTGAACGCGCAGCTTCGCCCTATCACGGCGGGCCTTGCGGAATCCTACGAACAGAACACCGCCAATCACGTCCAGATCGCGTTGTCCTACTGGTTTGCGGACTACCCGTCCGCCTCAACCTTTCTCGACGACCTGTTCGGCTGCGACAACTACCATCCGAATTCAGCCGTCTCCCCGAATGTCACCGGTTTTTGCGATCAGCACATCCAGTCCCTGTTCGATCAGGCGAAAGCCCAGACGGACCCGGCAAAAGCCGCCCCAATCTGGCAGGAGGCCGGCCACGCTGTCATGCAGCAGATGCCCGGCGCACCCATGATCCAGATGAAGACGGTCGATTTTGTTTCGAAACGGCTGGGGAATTACTTTTCAACATCTCTGAACCACATGCTGTTTTCACATGTGTGGGTGCAGTAAGGGTGCGTATTGTCGATGATGGCTTACGGTGCCGGAGAAGCCATCCATAACGTTTCATGCGGGTAATCGACGGTCACTCTGAAGCGCCCGTAAACATTCGCGCCCGCTGCTCCGACCACCGTCTGGCCCATCCAGAGACTCATGCGCTCGGGGCCGAAATTCACATCGGGCCTTTCACTGAACCATACGGGCCCGACATGAACGGCACCAATGGTGACATCCGGTACCCGGATCAGGCGTGTTCCGGGGATGAGGCGATCGCCGTTCAGGACGACGGGCCAATCCGGATGACGGGCATGCCATCGGTTGAAAATGCTCGTGATGATATAAGAGGTAACGCCGATCCCATTCACGGTTGCGATGTGCTGGGCCGCTGCGCCGGATGGGGTGGGCAGCGCGGTTGCTCCGGTATCGAGCAGCAAACTGAGTGCTTCACCATCAATAGTCAGCGTAACGGCAGGAAAGTCACTGAGCCATTCGCCCGCGGAATTCCGGGCAAAGAGTAATGGCGCGTGTGTCGCATGACCATCGGGTTGCCATGACGGGCTTTCAACGATGAGGCGCTGCGCAGGGTAATCGAATGTCCAGATGAAGTGCGAAAGATAGGCGGCTCCAAGGACTCCGTCATATCCAAGGTCGGGTAGAGTGTTCACGACCGCCGCCGCAGCGCCGCATGCCTCTGGTCCTGCCGGAGCAGGGAGACGCGTCGCGGCGGTGAAGGGAGGCATGCGGGCTCCATCAAAACTGAAGCCGGGCAGGCGGCATGGCCTGGCCTGGCCACCAATCCGTTTCAAGGCGGCCGCTTTCATGATGTAGAGGATGCCCATTCCTCCACCACCTGTGTCGACGAGAAGCCGGACCGTCTGTCCCTTCAAGGTTCTGGGCGTGGCATAAAAATGCCCGGCTTCGAACGCTGTAGGGATGACGCGTCCGTCTGATGCAGCATGTGCGCTGCTCACGCTGCACAATGCCAGACAAACCAGCAGTTTCCACAGACGGGTCATCCGGGCTTCCCTCGGTTGGTGCTCAACGATTCTGAGCGTATTAAAGCCCGATATCGTTCCGGAAAATCTTGTCCTCCCACTGGATCGCAGACGCCCCTTCATAGGCCAGTTTTCTGGCGTCTTCCGGCGTTGCAGCCTTGGCGCAGACCGTCAGGACACGCCCGCCATCCGCCACCAGAACGCCATCTGCCAGTCTGGTTCCGGCATGGAAAACCGAAACGCCCGGAACGGCTTCCGCACGCTCGATCCCGCTGATCCGGCCCCCCTTTTTCGGAGCATCCGGATATCCGCTGGCGGCCAGAACCAGCGATATCGAATGTTCGTCCGAGAACTCGGCGGCTGCGTGTTCCAGATTGCCCTGTGCCAGTGCGGCAAGGATCGGCAGCAGGTCCGATTGCAGTCGGATCAGCAAGGCCTGCGCTTCGGGATCGCCAAAACGGACGTTATATTCGATCAGCTTGGGCCCTTCGTTCGTCAGCATCAGCCCTGCAAAGATCACACCCCGGAACGGCGTGCCACGACGGACCATCTCGGCCAGCATCGGTCTCACCATGATGTCGAGCGCTTTTTCCTGCATCTCGCGTCCGAACGCGGGGGGAGGCGAAATCGCCCCCATGCCGCCCGTGTTCGGACCGGTATCGCCATCGCCGAGACGCTTGTGATCGCGCGCAGCACCGATGAGTACGGCCTTGTCGTCTGAGCAGAATGCGAAGAGCGAGACTTCCTCGCCCACCAGACATTCCTCAATCACGAGCGGCATGCCGAGCCTGCGAATGGCGTCTTCGGCCTCGTCCACGCTCTGTGCCACGACGACGCCCTTGCCCCCGGCCAGACCGTCCGCCTTGATGACGATAGGCGCCCCCCGACGACGCACGAATTCGATGGCCGGAGCCTCGTCTTCAAATCGTTCCCAGCGCGCGGTCGGAATGCCGGCTGCGTCTGCCACATCCTTCGTGAACGCCTTGCTGCCCTCCAGCAGGGCCGCCGCCTTCGTCGGACCGGCGCACGGAATGCCCGCTTCGGCACAGGCATCCGCCAGGCCTGCCACCAGCGGCGCTTCCGGGCCGGGGACGATCAGGTCGATCTTCTGTTCCTGCGCGAACCGGACCAGGCCCGGAACGTCATCGGCCTTTAGCGGAACAAGCGTGGCAACGGACGCCATGCCGGGATTGCCCGGAGCCGCATAAAGAGCCGTCAGGCTCGGCGAGCGCGCAAGACATGTAGCCAGGGCATGTTCACGCCCTCCGGACCCGACCAGCAAAACGCGCATTCCGCTTATCCTTTATTATGCAATCATGGGCTTCGTTTGAGGGCGTGCGTAGCATAGACTGACGCCATGATGGAGAGTGATGGCGCGTCGATCCGCGGGAATGTGCCGCAATATTCGGTTTCCGAGATTTCCGGGGCGATCAAACGCACGCTGGAGAGCGGATTCGGCCGTGTCCGCGTGCGCGGTGAGATCACGGAACTCAAGCGCTATCCGTCCGGCCATATTTATCTTTCGCTCAAGGACGAAGGTGGTAAGATCGCCGGTGTGATCTGGCGCGGGAGTGTCTCGCGCCTCGGCATGGCTCCTGAAAACGGCAACGAGGTCATCGCAACCGGCCGCGTCTCGGCCTACGGCGAACGCTCCAGCTATCAGCTGGTCATCGACCGCATGGAGTTTGCGGGCGAGGGGGCTTTGCTCGCAAATATCGAGCGCCTGCGCCGCAAACTGCTTGAAGAAGGTCTGTTCGACCCCGAGCGCAAGAAAGCCATCCCGTTCCTGCCGTCTCTCGTGGGTGTCATCACGTCGCGGTCCGGCGCGGTGCTGCACGATATCATCACGACCGTCAGCCGCCGTTTCCCGCGGGACGTCCTCCTGTGGCCGGTTCCTGTGCAGGGCGAAGGGGCGGCAGCCCAGATTGCTGCCGCCATCGAAAGCATGTCCGTGCGTCGTCCGCGCACGCCGGATGTGCTGATCATTGCGCGGGGGGGCGGGTCTCTCGAAGACCTCATGGCGTTCAACGACGAGCGCGTCCTGCGCGCCGTTGCGGCCTGTCCCATTCCTGTCATTTCGGCAGTCGGGCATGAGACCGACACGACGCTGATTGACCTTGTCTCGGACCGTCGGGCGCCCACCCCGACCGCCGCCGCCGAAATGGCCGTGCCGCTGCGCTCGGAAATGGTCGCGGACATGGCGCATCGCAATGCACGTCTGACGGGTGCGCTCACCCGTATCATCCAGACGGCGCGTGCACGGCTGGATCAGGCCGCCGCCCGTCTGCCGGACCTGCCGGGACTGCTGGATTCCGCCCGGATGCGTCTGGATGATCGTGGCCAGCGGCTCGATCTGGCGTTGCCGTCTTTCGTCATGCGCATCCGCAACCGGCTTGATGCGCCGGGCATGCATCTGCCATCGCCGGAGCTTCTGATCGGGCGCAGTCAGGCACGTCTGCAGGCCCTGCGTCTGCCTGCGCCAGAACTTCTCGTCAGCCGTGCACGAGCCCGCCTGAACGGGCCAGTCACACATCTGCCGAACCCCGAACTACTGATCGAACGCCGCCGTGCCGCCCTGCGGATGGTTTCCAGCGGTCTGGATGCCTCATGGCAGCGTTCGCTCCAGACTTTTCATCTGCGCACCGAACGCCAGCGCCTGTCGCCGGATGTTCTCAGAAGCGCCATCCGCCTTCAGAAAATGCGGCTTCACGGGCTGAGCAGCCATCTTGAAGCCGTGTCGCCCCGCGCTATTCTCAGCCGCGGTTATGTGCTTGTGCAGGATGTGAATGGTCAACCCGTTACGAGTGCGGAAGCCCGGCCTGTTGCCGATCGCGTCGTTCTGTCTTTCGCGGATGGAGATCGTGGCGCAAAACTGGACAGCCTGTCGCCGCAGGGCGATCTTGGGCTTTAATCTTTCACCCATCTGATCTGCGATCCGGAGTCTGCATGCGTTCGTTCTGGTTGAGTCTCGTTGCCCTGCCACTGCTTGCAGCCTGCGCTGAACAGCCCACGGCCCCCGCGCGCCCTGCTGCCCCCGCGTCGCAGGCCAGGATCCCGCCGCAGGATTTCGCGCCGGGTCTGGCGGAAGAGGCCCCCGAGGACGGCAAGAAGAAGCTGTTCAACGATCCGTCTGCCCCGCTGAACACACCGCTGTGTGGCACAGCGCTACAGGAACAGGCGCGGGCTGGTGCGGCGCTGTATCCGCAAAGTCTGGCCAGCACGAGTTCCTGTCCGCGCAATGCCTGTTTCCAGCCGCTGACTGGCACCTATATCGCGGCAACCGGGGCGCAGAGCGTCTGCCGCTAACTGGAGCGCCGTGTTTCAGCAGGACAAAGAAAAAGGCCGGTCAGGATTTCCTGACCGGCCTTTTTTATGGCTGTGGAAAGTGCTGACGGATCAGCGCTTCCACCATCCTGCACGACGCTTCGCCGGAGCGACTTCATCAATGTTTACCGGCTGAAGAATGTTTCCATCCTCGGCCGGAGCCTCGGCAGCGGCGGTCTTTGGCGCGCGACGGGTCCGGCTGCGCTTCGGCTTGGCGGTCTCTTCCGCTGCGACTTCTGCCGGAGCCGGCGCAGCTTCGGGGGCGGGTTCAGCCGGGGCTTCAGTAGCCACGGCCTCCGCCTTCGGAGTGCGCCGCGTCCGGGTCCGACGGGGCTTGGGAGCCTCTTCGGCCACAGGCTCTTCGACAGCCGGAGCAGGAGCGACTTCCACTGCAGGCGCGGCTTCCGTCACCGTTTCGGCAGGAGCGGCATCTGCAGCCTTGGCACGGGCCGGGCGACGTCCGCGACCACGGCGGGGCTTGGGAGCCTCTTCCGGTGCCGGAGCTTCCGCTGTTGGCTCTTCCACGGCAACAGCCGTTTCGACAGCCGGGACATGCTCGATCACGACGTCCGTGGGCAGGCTGATCCCGGTCTGAAGGGCCTGTGTCGTCCCTTCAAATTCCGCCTGCTCAATCACGTCGAAGATGTCGAAGCTGCCGCCGAACGGATCAGCAGGCGTAGGGCCCGTGTAGCGATGCTGGGCGGGACGCTCCTCGCGTTCCTCCCGGCGACGCGGATTGCGCGCTGCGGGAGCTGGTGCGGCAGGGCGTGGTGCCGGTGCGGGGCGCCGTGGCGCTACGTCACGGGTTTCGGCCACGGGTTCTGCACGCGGCGCTTCAGAGCCCTCGGCTTCCTTGACGATGCGCTTGAAGCGGGTGCGACGGCGGCCCGGAATGATGCCGTTTTCGTCAACATTGTCAGCGGGCGGGGTCTCACGCTCTTCAGGCGCATGGACGTTATGGTCCTGCGGTGCGTCCGCTGCGACGTCTCCGTTCTGCTCGCGACGGCCACCACGGCGGCGGCGGCGGCGGCGGCGGCGACCATCGTTGCTGTCTTCCTGGCCTTCCGACGGCACAACATCTTCAATGACTTCCGCATCGACGACCGGCGTTTCCACCCGCAGGGCGACGGGGGCCTGTTCTTCGATGATCTCGATCGTGCGGACGCTTTCCGGCGCACGCTCCACGGCGCGTTCCGTCCGTTCCGGAGCGCGGGTCTGTGCCGGAGCCGCTGTCTGGGTTTTCAGGCGCTCGATCCGCATATCTGCGGCAGCGAGGTTTTCTTCCGTACGGAAGATGACCTGCATCCGATGATGGCGTTCGATGTCAGCCAGCCAGGAGCGCTTGTGGTTGAGGATATAGAGGGCAATCTCGGAGCCCACATAGACTTCGATTTCGGCTGAACGCTGGCGTGCGCCTTCCTCGTCGATAGCACGCAGGACGTGCAGGGCCGAACTTTCCGTTCCACGGATGAAGCCGGTACCCTGACAGTGCGGGCAGGGCGTGAGGACGGATTCCGCAATGGACGGGCGCAGGCGCTGGCGGGACATTTCCAGCAGACCGAAATGGGAAATATGCCCGACCTGGATGCGCGCACGGTCGGAACGCAGGGCTTCCTTGAGGCGCTTTTCCACCTGAGCATTGTGGCGGCGGCTTTCCATGTCGATGAAATCAATCACGACCAGACCGGCCAGATCACGCAGACGGAGCTGGCGACCCACTTCCTCGGCGGCTTCGAGGTTCGTGCGCAGGGCCGTTTCCTCAATGTTGCGCTGCGAGGTGGACTTGCCGGAATTCACGTCGATGGCGACGAGGGCTTCCGTCTGGTTGATGACCAGATAGCCACCGGACGGCAGACGGGCCGTCGGCGAGAACATGGCGTCCAGATGGCCTTCGACATTGTAGCGCGCAAACAGGCTCTGCCCGCGGTTCTGCCACAGCTTGACCTTGTTGGCGTTGCTGGGCATCAGCAGGCGCATGAACTCGCGCGCGTTCTTCCAGGCCGCTTCACCATCCACGAGGATGTCTTCAATATCCTTGGAAAACAGGTCGCGGATGACGCGCTTGATGAGGCTTGCTTCCTCATAGACCAGCGTCGGCGCGACCGAGGACAGGGCGTGGGAGCGGATATCGTCCCAGAGCTGGAGCAGGTATTCGCAGTCCCGCGTCACTTCCTGTGCCGGGCGACCGGCACCGGCGGTCCGGACGATCATCGCCATGGACTTCGGCAGGTCGAGTTCCGCGATCACATCGCGCAGGCGGCGGCGATCGGCATCGGACGTGATCTTGCGCGAAACACCACCGCCACGCAGGGCGTTCGGCATCAGGACACAATAGCGCCCGGCAAGGGAGATGTAGGTGGTCAGGGCTGCACCCTTGTTGCCACGCTCTTCCTTGACGACCTGCACCAGCAGCACCTGACGACGGCGGATGACTTCCTGGATCTTGTAGTTGCGCAGGAAACGGGCCGTGCGGCGCGACGACGCGCTTTCCTCGCCCGTATCATGCTCGCCACCAACGGTTTCGGGCGCGCGACGGTCGTGGTTGTCGCCGTCTTCGTTATCGGCACCGTCTTCGGAAACCGTTTCGGTCTCGGCATCATCCGCCGCATCACCACGCTCGGCAATTTCTTCTTCCTGGAGCGCGATGAGCTTCTCGCGGTCTGCGACAGGAATCTGGAAATAGTCCGGGTGGATTTCGCTGAAGGCGAGGAAGCCGTGGCGGTTGCCGCCATATTCGACGAAAGCGGCCTGAAGGCTCGGCTCTACGCGAATGACCTTGGCAAGATAGATGTTGCCCTTGAGCTGCTTCTTGGTCGATGTCTCGACGTCGTAATCTTCGACGCGGTCACCATCCATGACCACAACACGCGTTTCTTCCGCGTGTGTGGTGTCGATGAGCATACGCTTGGTCATGGAACACTGAACTCCACGACGCTCCGCAATGGCTGCCTGGGCCGGGGGGAACGTCAGATTGTGTGGGGTGGAGGGAACGGCGCAGTCCGAACGCACAGCGACGGGACATGTTGGGTCCCGTTTCGCTGAGGTTGCTGGCTGCGAGCACGTTGAGTGACATTCGTCCCCTGAACAGACGGCCGGTCCGGAAATCCGGAGCCGGATGAAAAACCTGATCCGGACGGGCGTCTGGCCTGTACCGGAGTGACATATCACCAGTTCGATCCGGTCAGGACAGGGTACGGAAGGCTAGTCGCGCATCTGTCAAACGACGGGACGTCGTGGTGGGGACAGGAAAAGGCGGGAGCGGTACGGGAAAGGTTAAAGTCCGTAGCCGGTCGGACCGCACTTTACAGGTCCCTGTCGCACAGGATGACTGAAACCGCTGTCTGTGGCAAGTCCGGGTGCCCGGCGGGGAAAAGCGGCGTTTTTCATTTTTCCGTGGAAGAAGCTCCCGGAAGTCTTCTGCCATGTTCCTGACAGGGTTTCGTGCTGTATGGTTCTTTCGTCATTCACCGCTGCAACCGGGAAACAAGGGATGCTGACGCGACGCACACTGGCCAGTGGTTTTTTCGGTGGCCTTTCGGGAGTATCGCTGCTGGCGCCCCTGACGGCCTTCGGGCGTCACCCGGTTCATGGTCCGCTTCACGGAAAGCTGCACGCTCCTGCCGTTCATCGCGGAGCCGCACCGCCGAAACCTCTTGTGATGCTGGACCCCGGACATGGCGGCAAGGACCCCGGCGCCATCGGGATTTCGGGCACTTACGAAAAGCATATCGCCGAAGCCGCAGCCTCCGAACTGAGTCGCCAGCTTCTGGCTTCGGGACAGTACCGCGTCGCCATGACCCGCTCCGAAGACCGTTTCATTCCGCTTGAAGGGCGTGTCGAACTGGCACAGCGGCATCAGGCGCATCTCTTCATTTCCATGCACGCCGACGCCCTGCATGACAGGGATGTGAGGGGCGCAAGCGTCTATACGCTCTCGGGTGGTGCCTCGGACGCACAGACGGCATCCCTCGCACGGACGGAAAACAGCGCCGATCGTTTCGCTGGACCGGCCTTTCATGGCATGTCGCCCGATGTGCAGCAGATCCTCGCCAGCCTCGTTTCAGAAGAAACGCGTCGGGGGTCGGCGCATATGGCGGCCAGTGTGGTGAATTCGTTCCGGAACAGGATCGGGCTCCTGACCCATCCCTCACGTCATGCGGCTTTCGTGGTTCTGAAATCTTCCGAAATTCCATCGGTCCTGGTTGAGATGGGGTTCATGTCGAACCGGCTGGATGAGGCCGCGCTGCGTCAGGCCGTCCATCGCACACAGGTCGCCAGTGCCATGAAAACCGCCATAGACCGTTATTTTGCAACGCATGTCGGCGTGATGACGGGCTGATCCGCTTCTTGCGCAGGGGAGGCTTTATGCTCATGCGGGTTGCGCATGACGCAAGAATCGGTCATTTAACGCGCCTATGATGTTTCTTTCGATCCTCTCGCTTCGACTTATTGGCCCCTGAACGCCTTATCCTAGGCGGACAGCGCTCCGTTGCGTTCAGGGGATAACAGACAGAAAGCCACCCTGAACCAGACGAGACGATCTCCATCATGACTTTCCAGCACCCGTCCTTCGGCAATATCGCCGACGACCGCGTCATTATTTTCGACACCACACTGCGCGACGGCGAACAGTCCCCCGGCTTTTCGATGAATATCGAAGAGAAGCTTCGCATGGCCCATGCGCTGAGCGCTCTGGGCGTGGACGTGATTGAAGCCGGGTTCCCCGTGGCGTCCGAAGGCGATTTCGAGAGTGTGCGCCGGATTGCCGAGGATGTCCGTGGATCGGTGATCTGCGGTCTGGCCCGCAGTGGTGGCAAGCGGGATATCGAATCCTGTGGCGAGGCCCTGAAGAAGGCCGAGCGTTCGCGGATCCACAACTTCATTTCCACGTCCCCGCTGCACATGAAGTACAAGCTGCGGATGGAGCCGGAAACGGTGCTGGAAATCATCGCGTCCGGCAACCAGAAGGCCCGTCAGTACACGGATGACGTTGAATGGTCGGCCGAGGATGGCTCCCGGACCGATCCGGACTTCCTGTGCCGCTGCGTGGAAATGGCGATCCGCAATGGCGCAAACACGATCAACATTCCCGATACGGTCGGCTTTGCCACGCCAGAAGAAATGCGTGCGATCTTCACCATGCTGCGTGAGCGCGTTCCGGGTGCGGATCAGGTGATTTTCTCCGCACATAACCACAATGATCTGGGCCTCGGTGTTGCCAACACACTGGCCTCCGTCGAGGGTGGGGCGCGTCAGATCGAGTGCACGATCAACGGTATCGGCGAACGTGCAGGCAATGCCGCGCTCGAAGAAATCGTCATGGCGCTGCGCACCCGTCACGATCAGTATGGCAAGACGACCGGTATTGAGACGACGAAGCTGCTGGGCATGTCCCGTATGCTGGCGACGATCACGGGCTTTGACGTGCAGCCGAACAAGGCCATCGTCGGACGTAATGCGTTCGCGCATGAAAGCGGCATCCATCAGGACGGGATCCTGAAAAACGCCGCGACCTATGAAATCATGACGCCGGAAAGCGTAGGCTGGAACAAGACCTCGCTGGTCATGGGCAAGCATTCCGGCCGTGCGGCATTCCGCGACAAGCTGGCGCAGCTTGGTTATCCGCCGCTGGAAGACGATGCCCTGAACGCCGCTTTTGCGCGCTTCAAGGATCTGGCCGACAGCAAGAAAGTCGTGTTCGACGACGATATCCGCGCACTTGTGGATGACGAGAGTCGCGACCATGAGCGGGTGCATCTGATCTCGCTGGAACTGGCTTCTGGCACGAAGCAGAAGTCCCAGGCCAAGCTCGAAATCAGCGTGGATGGCGCCATCCAGTATGCTGCGGTCAGTGGCAACGGTCCGGTCGATGCAGCCTTTCGCGCCATTGGCGAAGCGTTCCCGCATACGGCTGAACTTGCTCTGTTCTCGGTGGCCAACGTCACGGAAGGCACAGATGCACAGGCGCGTACGACCGTGCGGTTACAGGAAAACGGCAAGCTCGTGGATGGGCAAGGCGCTGATGCCGATACGGTGGTCTCTGCGGTCCGTGCGTATATTCATGCACTGAACAAGCTCCTGACCAAGCGCGAGCGTCGGGAGCCGGAAGCACTGTCCTGATCCGTCCGGGGCGACATTTTTTCAGTCAGCGGGCATGTGGAGGATTTCTGCATGCCCGTTTTTTATGAATAACGATTATAAACGATATAAAATAGTTTATATAAGAAGTAGACAAATATAACACGAACGGTATGGTTTTCTTATCTGGCCGGACAAGGAACCCTCATGCCGCATTCATGGCTTTACACGCTTTCAGGACTGCTGGTGGGCTTTCTGGTCGGAATGACCGGCGTAGGCGGTGGCTCCCTGATGACCCCGCTGCTGATCCTGTTATTCGGCGTCAAGCCGCAGTCGGCGGTCGGCACGGACCTGCTCTATGCCGCTATTACCAAGATCTTCGGTACGGCGCTCAATCGCCATCACGGCGTTGTACGCTGGAGAATCGTTCTTCTTCAGATGGCAGGAAGTCTTCCAGCCGGTCTGCTGTGTCTCATCTTCCTGCGTCATTTCGGTCCGAGCCCGTTCGTTTCGAAACTGATTACCGAAGTGCTGGGTGTGGCACTCCTGCTGACGGTGCCTGCCATCCTGTTCAAGCCGAAGCTTCAGAAATGGTCAGCCAATGCAGGAACCCTTCGTCCACAGACGGTCGATGCGCTAACGGTTGTGCTTGGTATCGTTCTGGGAACGCTGGTCACGCTGTCTTCCGTGGGGGCCGGGGCGATCGGCATGGCCGCTCTGACAGTGCTCTATCCGCGTGTTAGTACGCGGGAGCTTGTGGCGACGGATATTGCACATGCCGTGCCGCTGGCACTTCTGGCCGGTGGCGGACACTGGCTTCAGGGCGCGGTCGATTCCGTTGTGCTCGTGGAACTGCTGATGGGGTCCATTCCCGGAATTCTGCTTGGAACGCTTCTGGCGGGACGGCTGCCAGAGGATGCGCAGAGATGGTTTCTGGGCATCCTTCTGGCAATTATCGGCCTGAGAATGATCTGAGGCCGATGGGTCGGGGTGGTGTTGCGGCTTAGTAGCCGTAACCGCCCTGATAGTTCTGGGGCTGCTGCTGGTAGCCGCTCTGCTGTGAATATCCGCTGTTGGGCGGGTAGCTGTTGTTCGGATATCCGTTGGGATACTGGGGTTGCTGGCAGTTTGTGTTCGGCGGGCACTGGTACTGTGGCTGCATGTACTGGCCCTGCTGCTGCGGGTAAGTGCCCTGCTGGTTGTTATAATAGCCCTGCTGCTGGCCATTGGAGTAGCCGCTCTGGTAGCCGGGGCGATTGGGCGTCGTCACCGCACCCGCGCCGGCACCCAGAACGCCGCCTGCCAGAGCGCCGATTGCCGCACCGCGGCCGCCACCTGCCAGCGCGCCGATCGCAGCGCCCGTTCCGCCGCCCAGAAGGCCGCCGCCCAGTGCGCGTGAGCCAGGGTCGTAATTCCCTTCACATCCACCCAGAGCCATGATCGTGGCAAATGCTCCGACCAGCGCCGTGCAGCGCAGGCCAGTATGGGAAAAAGCGGTCCTCATAGTCCGAATCCTTGATCGTCTCTAACGGAGTGAGCGCTGCTTATAGCTCAATATCCGTTGCGTGGGCGGTTGGGGGTCGTTGCGGCGCCGACTGCCGCACCCGTGCCGCCGCCTGCCAGAGCGCCGATGAGCGCACCACGGCCACCCCCTGCCAGAGCGCCGATTGCTGCGCCACCGCCTGCGCCGATCAGTGCGCCGGACCCGGCGCGGGAGCCGCTGTCATACGGGCTGCCACAGCCGGTGAGGGCAACGCCACAGAGAGCCAGAGCTGCCAGAAAGCGGGGTGTTGTAAGGGTCTTCATGACAAAACATCCTGTTAGACGTTCCGGTCCGCGTTCCGGTGATCGGTTCGGAAGGAACAGTTTCGCACTTCTAGACACATACAACGTGACAGAAGGGTGGCAGGATCAGGGCGCACGATTATTTTTTTGCATGTCCCCGGACGGGATCCGGAAAATGGGATCTGGACGCCCCGATCTCGTCGCGCGCATTATATTGACTCTCCGGGCCTTGCTGAACCTGTCGCGTCTGGTTAAGTCCACCCGCGGGGAACCGCCTCGCAATCACGATCCGCTATCTGTCACCCGCACAGAGCCGCTCCAGGAGTTTTGGATGTTTTCTCGTCTGCTGGGTCTCATGTCTGCCGACATGGCCATCGACCTCGGCACTGCCAACACGCTCGTTTATGTCAAGGGTCGCGGCATTGTCCTTGATGAGCCCTCCGTTGTGGCGATCGCCGAAGTGCGTGGCAAGAAACAGGTTCTTGCGGTTGGCAATGAAGCCAAGCAGATGGTCGGCCGCACGCCGGGAAACATCACGGCCATCCGCCCGCTGCGCGACGGCGTGATCGCGGACTTTGAAGTCGCGGAAGAAATGATCAAGCATTTCATCCGCAAGGTTCACAACCGCCGCGCTTTCGCCAGCCCGCAGATTATCATCTGCGTGCCTTCCGGCGCGACAGCGGTGGAGCGTCGGGCCATTCAGGAAAGTGCGGAAAGCGCAGGTGCACGCAAGGTCATGCTGATCGAGGAGCCCATGGCGGCAGCCATCGGCGCTGGTCTTCCGGTGACGGAGCCATCGGGCAGCATGATCGTGGATATCGGCGGTGGCACGACGGAAGTTGCGGTCATTTCCCTTGGCGGCATTGTCTATGCCCGGTCCGCGCGCGTGGGCGGAGACAAGATGGACGAAGCCATCATCTCCTATATCCGCAAGACCTATAACCTTCTTGTCGGCGAAAGCTCGGCCGAGCGGATCAAGATCGAACTCGGCTCCGCCATGATGCCGGACGATCCCGCCAATCCCGACGGCCCCCTGACGGAGATCAAGGGCCGCGACCTTATCAACGGTGTGCCGCGTGAAGTGGTCGTCAGTCAGGCCCAGATCGCCGAGAGCCTGGCGGAACCCGTCATGCAGATCGTCGATGCCGTGACGACCGCGCTTGAAAACACGCCGCCCGAACTGGCCGCCGACATCGTGGACAAGGGCATCGTTCTCTCGGGTGGTGGTGCACTTCTGTATCGTCTGGACGAAGTGCTGCGTCTTTATACCGGTCTGCCCGTGACGGTTGCGGAGAACGCCCTGTCCTGCGTGGCGCTCGGAACGGGGCGGGCGCTTGAGGAAATGCGTCGTCTGCGCAGTGTTCTAAGCAGCATGTACTGAGGACTGGCTGACGCCGGATGCTGTCTATCCATGCCCGGCAGGTGCTTGCAAAGGCCATCCTGCCTCTCCTGATCCTGCTGGCGGTCGGGCTTGTCCTTCTGGGACTGGTCCGACGTCCGGCCGTTGATGGCGTGCGACTGATGGCGACGGACTTCATGGCCCCGGCCTATCACGGGCTGGTCTGGCCGCAGGAGCGTGTGGCCGTCTGGCTGACGGATCTGCGCGGTGCGACCGATCTGGCCAAAGAGAATTCTCGTCTGCGGGAAGAAAACCGCGCCCTGCGACACTGGTATGACGTCGCGGTCGCGCTGGCGGCGGAAAACGGGCGCCTGAAGAACAGCCTGCACTGGATTCCGCAGACCGTTCCCCAATACGTGACCGGACGCGTCACCCGTGACGATGGTGGCCCTTATTCGCGCGCCGTTCTTCTGGACGTCGGCAGCGGCCATCAGGTCCGGATCGGGGACGTTGCGCTTGATGCCGCCGGATTACTGGGCCGCGTGACGGAAGTCGGGCCGCATACGGTGCGCGTTCTGATGATCAATGATGATGCCAGCCGCATTCCCGTCACGCTGGCGTCCTCGCACGGGGATGCAATCATGGCCGGTGACGATACCGCCGCGCCGCGCCTGATCTTCTATCCGCAGGACCATCACCCCATTGAAGGCGAGCGCGTCGAGACGCGGGGCCAGAGCACGATGCCCGCCGGGCTGCCGGTCGGGACGGTACATTACAGCGCGCCGAACCGCCCGGTTGTGGTGCCGGATGCGGATCTGGACCGTCTCGATATCGTGCGCGTGTTCGATTATGGCGACGACGATTCGCAGGCGCCGGATGCGCCGGGCCGCGTGCGTGTGAAAAAACTGCCGCAAAATCCGCTCACCGGGCCGCTGCCGTTCTCATGGCTGCCTAACCTGCCGGATATGCCGGGACGGGGAGGGCAGTAAGCGTTATGGTTGCCGAAAACTCCACGCCCCATCTGCATTCCGCAGTTGAACCCAAACAGACCTTCCGTCGCGCCCTCGACATGTCCAGTCGGGCGGCCATGCCGTCGCTGTTCATCATGTTCACCGCCATCCTGCTGTCCGCGCCGTTTGGAATTCCCGGACAGGCGCAGCTTCAGTTTGGGATTGCGATGTGTACGGTCTGGTTCTGGGCCCATAGCCGTCCCCGCTCCATGCCGGCGCTTGCGGTCTTCCTGTGCGGGCTGGTTGTGGAAATTTTCAGTTTCGGACCACCGGGAACGGTGCTGCTGTCACTTCTGGTGATCTATGGTGTGGCGCATCACTGGCGCTATGGCCTGTCGCGTCTGGGATTTCTCATGGGGTGGCTGATTTTCAGCATTTTTGCTGTTCTGGCCTCCTTTTTCCAGTGGTCCCTCGTGTGCCTGCATGCGGTTGCACTTCTCTCTCCCGCACCTGGCCTCTTTCAGGCGGCGCTGACAATCGGTATCTATCCCAGCCTGACAGCGCTGTTCGTCTGGGGACGCCGCACATTTGCCAATCCCGATCAGGCCTGACAGCGTCCTTCTGCGTGCCGCGCTGAAGGCTGTTTTCTTTTCCGGATCTGAATTCCTGCCCTGATGTTTTCCCGAAAGACCCCTTTCCGCTCGCGGATACGCCAGAAACGTCAGGCTGAGCCTGTGCGGTCAGGACGTGGCGTCTTCACGCGCCGCGCTCTGCTGGTCATGGCCGTGCAGGCCGGGGTTCTGGGTGTGCTGGGGCGGCGGCTGTATAATCTTCAGGTCGTGGATGGCGGCCATCTGCGACAGCTCGCCGAACGCAATCGCACCAGCAAACGCCTTCTCGCCCCGGCCCGGGGCACGGTTCATGACCGTTTTGGCGTGCCTCTTGCAGACAACAAGGTCAGCTGGCGCGCGCTGCTGATGCCGGAAGAGACGACGGATATCCCGGCCGTCATCGAACGTTTCTCCCAGATCGTGCCTCTGGACGAGCATGACCGCGCGCGTATCGAGCGTGATCTGCGCCATGTCCATAAATATGTCCCCGTCACGCTGCATGAGTTCCTGTCCTGGGACGACATGGCGCGGATCGAACTGAACGCGCCCTCTTTGCCGGGCGTTCTGGTCGATGTGGGATCGACACGTCTTTATCCGTTCAAGGATCTGATGGCCCATATCGTGGGTTATGTTGCGCCTCCGAACGAAGAGGACGTGGCGAAGGACACGACGCTCTCCCTACCGGGAATGCGCGTCGGTCGCGCAGGGATCGAACAGACGCAGGAAGCCTCGCTGCGTGGCGAACCGGGTTCCGTGGAGATGGAAGTCAACGCGGTCGGGCGCGTCATTGGCGAGATCGACCGCGTTGAAGGGCAGCAGGGTGAGGACGTGCGCCTGACGCTGGATTCCGTCCTGCAACAGCAGGTGCTGGATCGTCTTGAAGACCGTGTGGCGAGTGCGGTCGTCATGGATTGTCGCAACGGCGAAGTGATGGCGATGGTCAGCACGCCGTCTTTTGATCCGTCCCTGTTCGATTCAGGCGTGAGTCATGCCCAGTGGAACGAATGGGCCAGTGATCCGCGCACGCCGCTCGTAGACAAGGCCGTATCCGGTCTTTATCCGCCCGGCTCGACCTTTAAGCCCGCCGTGGCGCTCGCAGCCCTCAAATCCGGTTCCGTTACGGCGCAGGACCGTTTCAACTGCCCCGGATATTACGATCTGGGTGGCGTGCGTTTCCATTGCTGGAACCGCTGGGGCCACGGCATGATCAACATGCGTGAGGGTCTGAAATTCTCCTGCGACGTCTATTTTTATGAAGTGGCGCGCCGTTGTGGCATGGACCCGATCAAGGCGGTTGGCAACACGATGGGGCTGGGCGTCAAACCGGAAATTGAATTGCCACATGTTCGTTCCGGTGTGATCCCGACGCCCGAATGGCGTCAGAAGCACGGCTTTCACTGGAATGGCGGCGATACAGTGAATGCGGGCATCGGGCAGGGGTTCGTCCAGGTTACCCCGCTGGAGCTTGCCACCTATACCTCCCGCATCGCTTCGGGCCGCAATGTTCAGCCGCATCTGCTGCGGGCGACCAATGACCAGATTTCCACAATGGCGTCCGCGGACGATGTGCCAAAGGTCGATCTGCCGCCGGAATTTCTGGATGTCGTGCGTGGCGGCATGTTTGCGGTCGTCAACGATCAGCACGGCACGGCCCCCAAGGCGCGGCTGGACCTGCCGGGGATCCAGATGGCCGGAAAAACAGGCTCGGCGCAGGTCCGGCGCGTCTCGCGTGCGCTGCGTGAGTCCGGGCATTTCAATTCCATGAACCTGCCGTGGGAATACCGTCCCCATGCGCTGTTCATCTGTTTTGCGCCTTACGACAACCCGAAATATGCCGTCGCGGTGGTCGTGGAACACGGCAATGCGGGCGCGGACGAAGCAGCCCCGCTCGCCAAACTCATCATGACCGATACCCTGCTGCGCGACCCGGCCAGTGACGTCCGCCCTGCTGCCCCTGGTGTGGCTTCCAGCGTTGTCCCAAATGCTGCACCACCGCCCGCCGGAGCGGAAATGCCGTCCGCACCCGCGGAAACCGCCACTTCTGTACCCACGGACCCGTCTGTTGCACAAACCCAGCCGCAGCCGGGGGCAGCGCAATGAAGCGTAATGGTCTGAACACGTTCGGTTTTCTGAAATCCGACCGGCGCCTCCTGCGCGCGGAGCCTGATTTCAGGCCCATGGCGCGGCTGCTTCAGGTTAACTGGCTGTATGTCCTCCTGGTCTGTGTGCTGGCGGGCGTAGGCTATATTGCCCTCTATTCCGCAGGCGGCGGCTCGGCCAAGCCGTTTGCCGGGCCGCAGATGGTGCGGTTCGGCTTCGGCCTTGTCATGATGATTGCGGTCTCGCTCGTCAGTCCGCGCGTTCTGCGGATGGCGGCGGCTCCGGTCTATCTGCTCTCGGTCACGCTCCTCGCCCTTGTGTTGCGGATGGGCCATGTGGGGAAGGGGGCGGAGCGCTGGATCAATCTGGCGGGGATGCAGTTCCAGCCCTCCGAATTCGCCAAAATCGGCCTCGTCATGATGCTGGCGACCTGGTTTCACCGCATCGGCAACGAGCGGATGGGAAACCCGCTGCGCCTGATCCCGCCAGCGCTCCTGACATTGCTGCCGGTCCTTCTGGTGCTCAAGGAACCCAACCTTGGAACGGCCACCATCATCGGCGTCATCGGGGCGACGATGTTCTTCGCGGCGGGAATGCGGCTGTGGCAGATCCTGCTGCTGGTGGCGCCGCTGCCTTTCATGGGAAAGCTGATCTACAGCCATCTGCATGACTACCAGAAGGCCCGGATCGACACCTTTCTGCATCCCGAACATGACCCGCTCGGCGCGGGCTACAACATCATCCAGTCCAAAATCGCCCTTGGTTCGGGCGGCATGTGGGGCGAGGGATACCTGCATGGCAGTCAGGGACAGCTGAATTTCCTGCCGGAAAAACAGACGGACTTCATCTTCACCATGATCGGAGAGGAATGGGGCTTCGTCGGCGGGGTTGCCGTCATCGCGCTGCTCGGAACGCTCGTCATGGGCGGAATGCTCATTGCGATCCGCAGCCGCAACCAGTTCGGGCGCTTGCTGGGTCTGGGCATCGCGATGGATTTCTTCCTGTATTGCGCCGTAAACCTGTCGATGGTCATGGGTGCCATCCCCGTCGGTGGTGTGCCGCTGCCCCTGATTTCCTATGGTGGCTCGGCGATGCTGACGATGATGTTCGGTTTCGGCCTGCTCATGTCCGCCTGGGTGCATCGGAACGAACGCGATCCGGGGACGGAAGACGATGAGGACTGAGCGCCTGCCTGCTTTTTTTATGCTGAAAGGCGGTATGCCGGCGTCCCGGCTGGTGTTCTGGGGACTGGTCTTCGCGGTGGCCCTGTTCCTGAGACATCCGGGCGCGCTGCTGATGGCGCAGTTCTGGGGCGAGGATTCATGGGTCTGGTATCCGCAGGCCTATGAACAGGGCGTGGCAAGCCTGCTCAATCCGGAGACAGGATATCTCCAGACTTTCCCACGTCTGATCGGCCTTCTGGCGCAGGGCCTGCCGTTCCATCTGGCTCCGACCCTTTTTGCGGTCGTGGCCTTTCTGGTGCAACTCGCACCACCTCTGTTTCTGCTGACCGGACGTCTGGATCAGGCATGGCCGGACAGGACGTCGCGCCTGCTGTTCGCGCTGTTCATGGTTGCGTTGCCCAATTCCTACGAAGTGCAGGTCAATCTCACCAACTCCCAGTGGCACCTCGCCATTCTGGCGTTTCTGGTTCTCCAAAGCACGCCGCCGCAGGGCTGGGGGCAGCGCCTGTTAGGCGGAGCAGTCCTGCTGCTGTCAGGGCTGACAGGGCCGTTCTGCGTCTTCCTGTTTCCGGTCGCCCTGCTCCGTTTTGCGGCGGTCCGGGACCGCTCACATCTGATACGGCTTGCGCTCGTCAGTCTCTGTGTGGGCCTGCAGGCAATCACCTATCTGCACAAGGCACATCAGCGGGTCGGCACTGAACTCGGGGCCTCGCTCATCACCGGGGTGCGCATCATCGCCCTCAATATCGAGATCGGCCTCCTGTTCGGACAGCATGCGGCTGCAGATGTGGCGGGGTCGGCATTGTGGTGGCAGCATCGCAGCCTGCCGGTCGTGCTCTGTCTTCTGGGGATCGCCGTCCTGATCTATGCCTGCATGCGTGGCCCTACGATTTTCCGTGAGGCGCTTCTTGCTTCCGGGCTGACCTTTGCGGCTGCCCTGGCGCATCCTCAGGTGTCCATTGATCAGCCCCAGTGGCATGTCATGCAGTATTCCGGCTGGAGCGATCGGTATTACATCTTCGCGATGCTGACCCTGCTCGGGTCATTCTTCGTTCTTGCCCGGGCCCCGCGCCCTGCGCTGAAGGCAGCCGGGGTCTCGGCGCTCCTGCTCGTCACAGCAGCCTGTATCCGGGACTGGCACTTTCCGTTCTTTCCGATGTCCGATTTCTATACGAAAGCCGCAGAGTTCGAACGCGCCCCTGCCGGAACGGTCATCACCTACGGAATTCAGCCCTCGCCAATGACCGCACAGATCCATAAGCGCTGAGAACCGACGGTCCCCTCGCGTAAATCATAAGCGGGAGGCTCATTGGGACCCAGGTCTGGAATACGATGAAGGTTAACCGCTCAGCAGATCTGCCAGATCGTTCTGCACGGTAAAGGGCGGAGCGGTATCAGCGACAGTTCCCAGAAGGGGTACACCGCATGCCATCAGAAAATCTGCGATCCGGTCCAGTGTTTCGGGATCGCGTGTCGGATCATCTGCACTACCCTGCGGCACCCAGATCAGGGTCTCGTATCGGGCCCGTGTCAGCAGGACGCGATAGGTGTTCAGTCGCCATAGCGCCGTTTCCTCAGATTTTACATTGGCCCATTTCGTGCCCGAGAAACGACGTGGCTGCCAGCAATCGCCTGATGAGGCGCGGATCAGGTCTCCATCCCAGCACAGCCCCACGAAATCCAGTTCCAGCCCCTGGATTGCAAACTCCGTCGCATAGGTTTCCAGCGCATCAGAGGCCCGGATATCCCTGTCCGGAACCCAGCGGTTCAGAAACCACTGGGAGACAGCCTTGTCGTCCATATGCGGAACTTCACAGCCAAGCCCCTCGGCGCGAAGACGTTTCGCTTTGGAGCTTGCGACCAGCCCGCACCGGTAGGTCAGGCGGGAGCGATGACGGAGCCCGGCCCGCAGATCATCCAGACTGCGTGTGAGCCGAAACGGCAGATCCGTCTGCCCGGCCAGACTTCTCGCTGTCTCGACGTCTCCATTCAATACGGCATTGACCCAGCGGGGTGCTTTTTCTTCGCGCAGGGAGCGGATTGCCACCCCGAGATGCAAAAAGCGCTGCCGGCCCGCCGCAAGTGCTGATGGCAGATGGGTCAGGTCCCCGGGCCCGATCACATCCGGAGCGGCCTCCACCGACCATACCGGGCGGCTTAAAAGTGCCTCGCCCCAACAGGCCAGACCGCCTTCGCCATCATTGATTTCCTGTCCATGCCCGATCAGGCACAGAATGGCTGCAAACCCCTCATGCCGTCCCATGATATCCAGCAGATGCGCAGGCTCGGAGTCCGTCAGCTTCACGTGACGCGATGTACTTTTGCGCACGGCCTGAGCCTGCGTCCAGCACCGTTGGGCCTCGTCAATGACCATGATCTGTTCAGGCGGACATTCTTCAGGCCGCCCGACATAATGATCGCGGAATTTCGTCAGGGACTGAATGGTGGATTCCATCCGCTGCTCCACGAGCAGGCGCTTTTGTCCACGACTGACGGTATCGCGCGTGAGGGCCTCCCGCAGAACCGAAACAAGGGTCGGGTTCCCCGTCAGAAACGTGGCGCCAGTTGCGTCGCTTCCATCTGCGAAAGCCGCTTTCAGACCACATAACGTCTTGCCCGCGCCCGGAATACCCGACACGAACACAATCACCTTGCGCCCAGCTGTCCGGGCCGTGTTCAGAATGCTGGCGATGCAGGCCGAGGTCTGTGTCAGGTTCGTCGCATCGGCACGGGCGGTGTGGATGTCGGCAACGCTATGTGTCGCGTAAATCTGCCGGGCCGCCTCCACAATGCTTGGGACCGGATCGTAGGGAGCATGTTCCCATTGCGCGGGGAGCAGCGGATGATCGGGATGAGCCGTCTGTGCCGCCAGCGTGGTCAGGAGCGTTTTCAGTCCCGCTGCATTGACGCACTGAACCTCTGTGACGCCCAGGGGAAGCAGAAGCGGCGTTGTCTGGGCGCGGGGCGGCGCATCCGTGGCGACCAGAACTGGAATGAGCGGGTGTTTCCGACTGGCGGCATGAAAATCCAGCAGGTCGAGCGCATAGCCCTCCGTCTGGGAGAGAGCGGCCGCGTCGAAGCTGGACGAGCCAATTTTGAATTCCAGTACATAAATCGCGCCGGGCGAGACCAGAACCGTGTCGATCCGGCCGCCAAGCCGCGGGATCGGAAACTCGAACAGAACCTGCCAGTCCTGTGCGTTGGGAAGTGTGGAGAGAATTTCATGCAGAAGATCGATCTGCGCTTCCCAGGCACGAGCCTGCTGCGGCTCGCCCTGAAAACGGTTCTGCACCACCTTATGGGCCAAAGCGGCGCAGAGCTGGTCCGGAGGCGTGTGAAGGAACGTGGTGACGGATCCGGACCACCACGCTCCCATCGTCTCAGCCCTCGATCTGGCCGAAATCGGCGATCAGGGCGGTTGTCTCGCGGAAGCGGGACAGCAGCCTGAGGCGGTTGGCCCGTACCTCCGGCTCCGGCGCATTGACCGTCACGGCTTCGAAGAACCGGTCCAGCGTCGGGCGCAGGGCCGCAATGGCCTGCATCGCATCGGTGAAACGCTCTTCTTTGAGAGCTGTTTCAATCGCGGGAACAGCCTGATCCAGACCGGCAGCCAGAGCGCGTTCCTCGTCCTGCGTATAGAGGGCCGGATTGGGCGCGCCGGTATGCGGGCCGTCCTTCTTGTCCTCGATGCGCAGGATGTTGGCGGCCCGCTTGGCAGCAGCGAGCAGATTGCGGCCGTCTTCCGTCTGGATCATCTCCGACAGCGCCGAGGTGCGGGCCAGAAGCCGGACCAGATCGCCGTCCAGCCCGCGCGTCAGAATGGCCGCAAGAACGTCATGCCGCTCGCCTTCGCTGCGAAGCTGCACGCGCAGACGCTCGGCAATGAAGTCCTGCAGCTTGGCCAGTTCGCCGCCCGTCCGGCCATTCGCGGCCTGCGTGAACAGTTCCGTCAGGTCCAGACGCAGCCCGTTGTCACGGATGGTGCGGATGATGCCGAGTGCCGCACGACGCAACGCATACGGATCGCCCGAACCGCTCGGCAGTTCGCCGATGGCAAAGAACCCGGCCAGCAGGTCCAGCCGGTCCGCGAGTGCCACAGCGACCGAAACCGGCGCCTTTGCAGTCTCATCGGACTGACCGCGCGGCAGGTAATGCTCGGCCACGGCGCGGGAGACCGCTTCGTTTTCGCCATCATGCGCCGCGTAATAGCCGCCCATGACGCCCTGAAGTTCCGGGAACTCGCCGACCATGCCGGTCGTCAGATCCGCCTTGGCCAGCAGACCCGCGCGCTCGGCCTGTGCGATCTGCGCGCCATCAAGCCCCATGGCCTGCGCCACGGTGCCCGCAAGCTTCGAGATCCGCTCGGCGCGCTCGGCCTGCGTGCCCAGCTTGGCATGGAACGTCACCGCTGCCAGAGCCGGAACGCGGTCAGCCAGTTTGGTCTTGCGGTCCAGATCCCAGAAATGTCGGGCATCGGCAAAACGGGCGCGGAGCACGCGCTCATTGCCCGCCGTGGTCAGCTTGCCACCATCCTTAAACGGCAGATTGCCGATGAAGGCGAAATAGGGTGCAGCCGAGCCGTCCGGATTGCGGAGCGCGAAATAACGCTGGTTGATCCGCATGGAGACCTGCATCACTTCCGCAGGCAGATCCATGAACGCAGCGTCGATCTGGCCCAGAAGCGGCACCGGATACTCGACCAGCCCACAGACCTCATCGACCAGCCCGTCATCCTGCACGACCGTAATGCCGTGCTGGTCCGCCAGACGCGCCACGCCGGTGCGCACCATGTCGCGGCGGCTGTCCATGTCCACGATGACCGAGCGGGTTTCAAGCTCGTCCTTCCACTGCTGGCCGGACAGGATCTCGAACGCGCCGGGCGCGAGGAAGCGGTGACCTTCGGAGAGGTTGGACGCCTTCAGCCCATGCGCGTCGTCCCCGTCACGGGCGAGGGCGAACGGCACGACGTGTCCGTCCAGCAGACACGCGATCCGGCGCAGCGGGCGGACCCAGGTGAAGTTCGATCTCGCACCCCAGCGCATGGATTTCGGCCAGGGGAATTTCCACAGCAGCTCCGGCACGGCTTCGGCCACTCGGCTTTCCGCGCTCACCGGGTCGAGGGACTTGTTCAGAACCCAGAAGCCGTTTTCCAGCGTCAGATCCCCTGGCGTGACGCCATGCTTGCGGGTGAAGCCCTCCAGCGCCTTTTCTGGAGCTCCCTCGCGCGGCCCGCGTTCGGACACGCTGCGCGCCGGGATTTCGGCATCAACGCTCAGGACTGCCGCAATGCGCCGGGCGCCGAAGAAAATGCGCAGGTCGCGCGGGTTCAGGCCGTCGAGCGCTTTGGTCAGCAGCGAACCCAGATCGTTCGCCGCGCGGGCCTGCATGCCGGAGGGGATTTCCTCGCTGAACAGTTCGATAAAGAGTTCAGCCATGGGACGTCTCCTCCTCACCGGCGAGCCAGGCATCGCAGGCGGCTTTGGCAAGCGCTCGGACGCGCCCGATATAGGATGCGCGCTCGGACACGGAAATCACGCCCCGCGCATCCAGCAGATTGAACAGATGCGAGGCCTTGAGGCACTGGTCATAGGCAGGCTGGGCCACGCCGGCCTCGGACAGGCGCATGGACTCCCGCTCGGCATCGTTGAAATGGGTGAGCAGCATCTGCGTGTCGGCGAGTTCGAAATTATGGCGCGAATAGTCCTGCTCGGCGCGCAGGAACACATCGCCATAGGTCAGGCCACGGCCATTGAAATCGAGGTCATAGACGTTCTCAACGCCCTGCACATACATCGCTAGGCGCTCGAGCCCGTAGGTCAGCTCCGTAGACGGCATGACGGTCGGAATACCGCCAACCTGCTGGAAATAGGTGAACTGCGAGACTTCCATTCCGTCACACCAGACTTCCCAGCCCAGTCCCCAGGCGCCGATGGTCGGGTTTTCCCAGTCATCCTCGACGAATCGGATATCGTGCAGTTCGGGGTCGATCCCGATGGCGCGATAGCTGTCGAGCAGAAGCTGCTGGCTGTCTTCCGGCGTCGGCTTGAGCAGCACCTGATACTGGTAATAGTGCTGAAGACGGTTCGGGTTCTCGCCATAACGGCCATCCGACGGACGGCGGCAGGGCTGCACATAGGCCGCGGCCCACGGCTTGGGACCGAGCGCGCGAAGCGTAGTGTGAGGGGAGAGCGTGCCTGCTCCGAGTTCGGTATCGTAAGGCTGCAAAATGGCGCAGCCCTTCTCGGACCAGAATTGATGAAGGCGCAGGATCAGGTCCTGAAAACAGAGCGGCCGGGTCGCAGACAATTCGATAGGCTCCGGTTGGCAGAAATCGGGCGTCACCTTACAGGCACAGGCCCTGAACCGGAAGGGAGCCTCCTGCGGTTGATCTTGTAGAGTGCTCGTGGCTGCATCATATGATGGAGGCTCAGCAATTTCTTCATCTGGAAGGATGATGACGATGAACAACGAAGAACGCGATCTGATCGCCCGTTTCGTCGCCCGTGTCGGGGGAGGGCCGCAGGTCACGGGACCCGGCCAGCCACCGGCCGCCCCTTTGCCGCCTGTAGACCCCGAAGCGGACCGCTTCATCGCCGAAAACTTCCAGCAGTATCCGGAAGCACGCTACCGCGTCACCCAGATGGCCGTGGTGCAGGAAGCCGCTCTGGCGCAGGCGCAGAACCGTATCCGCCAGCTCGAATTCCAGCTCCAGCAGGCCCAGCAGCAGCTCGCACAGGCGCAGCAGTCTGGCGGCGGCAAGTCGGGCGGGCTTTTCGGTGGTTTCTTCGGCGGTGGCAACCGCCCGCAGCAGTCCGCTCCTCCGCCGGGCTGGGGCGCACAGGCTGCGCCTCCGCCGAACTTCATGCCGCAGCAGCAGTATGGTTATCCGCCAGGTTACCAGCCGGGCATGTTTCAGCGCGGCGGTTCGGGCTTCCTCGGCTCGGCTCTGACCACGGCTGCGGGCGTTGCTGGCGGCATGATGGCTGCCAACGCGCTTGAAGGCCTGTTCTCCGACCATCACGGTGGCGGCGGCGACGCAGCCGGCGGCTGGGGCGCGGGTGGTGACACGATCATCAACAATTACGGCAGTGATGCGTCGACGGCCGATCCCTTTGGCGGTTCGGGTACCGATGCCGGTAACTTCTCCAACTCCGATTTCGGCGGTGGCGATTCCGGTGGAGGAGACTTCGGCGGCGGTGACGGCGGCGGATTCGACGACATGTTCTGAGCCTGTCTCCACCGGACAGATGTTTTTCAAAAGCCCGTCCGGACGTGATGTCCGGGCGGGTTTTTTGATGTTTGCCAACCCGTCGCCTTATGCTGCGTTCGCTCTCATGACTGACCTCTTTCCCAACCGGGAGGCCCCATCCGATGTCCCATTCCGTCCAGAACGCCGATTTCCGTGATCTTTCAGCCTTCGACGCGCTTGAGGACGGCAGGATCACCCCTTTTTCTCTGGACGGGGTACCGGTGGTTCTTATTCGCGATGGTGAAGAAATCCACGCCTTCGCAGGAAAATGCCCGCATAAGGAAGCGCCGCTGGAACAGGGGGCGTTCTGTCGGACCGAAAAAGGCAGCGTGCTGGTCTGCCCCTGGCACAAGGCGGTTTTTGATGCGACGGATGGAAGCCTTGTCGAACCGCTGGCCCTTGATCCCCTGCCGCGCTACCCGGCCCGGATCGTTGATGGACGCGTTCTGGTCGGACTGAAGCCGATGCAGCGTGTCGCGCCGCAGAAACGACAGGAAGGGGACAGCGTCCTGCTTCTTGGCGCCGGAGCCGCAGCTGTCAGTGCGGCAGTCACGCTTCGGGCGGAAGGCTTTGCGGGCACCATTACGATGGTGAGCGAGGAAAAGGATCTTCCCTATGACCGCACGGCCCTGAGCAAGACCGTCCTCGTCAGCGAATCCGAAAAAGCGCATGCGCCTCCGGTCCGGGAAGAAGAATTCTATACCGAGCGCGACATCACGCGCATCCGGGGGCATGTGGCGCAGTTCGATCCGCAGACCCGGACCGCAACCCTGGAGGATGGGACGCAACTGACAGCCGATCATGTCCTGATCGCCACGGGTGCGGTCACTAAAAAGCCGGATATTCCGGGGGTGGAGATGAAAGGCGTCTATACGCTGCATCGCGAAGCGGACGCTGAGCGGATCGCCGCCATTCTGGACCCCGACCTGGCGGTGACGATCGTGGGCGCGGGATTCATCGGGCTTGAAGCAGCCTCATCCCTGCGACAGCGGGGCGTTGGTGTGACAATCATTTCCGACAGCGAAATCCCGATGGAAAAGCAGTTCGGCCGCGAAATTGGCATTCGTCTCCGTCAGTTGCATGAAGAAAACGGCGTGGCGTTCGTCTCGGACGCGCGGGTGACGAAGATTTATGCCGATGACGGCAAAGAGGGGACGGCGTCTGGCGTTGAACTGGAAGACGGCACGCGTCTGCCCGCCGCTTTTGTGCTTCTGGGCGTCGGGGTGATGCCAGTTACGGATTATGTTTCGGGTCTCGAACGCGACAAAAGCGGCGCGATTGTCGTGAACGGCCAGATGCGCGTGACGCGGGGCGACGACGTTGGGGCCTATCCCAGTGTCTATGCCGCGGGAGACGCCTCGGCTGTCTTCCATGACGGCGCGCCACGGCGAATCGAGCACTGGCGTCATGCCGAAGTGCAGGGGCGGATCGCGGCTCTGGCGATGATGGGACATGATACTCCGAACGTGCCCATGCCGTGGTTCTGGACGCAGCAGTTTGGCAAGAAAATCGAGCTTCTGGGATGGGGCGAGAGCTTCGACAACGTTGCGCTGGAAGGCGATATCCGCGGTTTCAAGTTCCTTGCGACCTATCTCAAGGATGGCAAACCCATCGCGCTGGCCGGAGCCGGGCATGCGGCCGACATGGCGCGGGCTGCGGTCGATTTCGACGGTTTCATGAAGGAAAAGGTCTGAACGCGCCCCTGAAGTCGCAGAAAACTTGACATCAGAGGGCCGTCCCGGCTTCCTGCGCCCACTTATCCGCACAGGACGTTGAAGAGGCCCGACATGCATCTATACCGCACCCATGACTGTAGCGCCCTGCGTGAAGAGAACGCCGGGCAGACCGTCCGTCTTTCCGGCTGGGTGCACAGCAAGCGCGATCACGGCGGCCTGCTGTTCATCGACCTGCGCGACCATTATGGCGTGACGCAGATCGTCATCCCCTCGGGCACGGACCTGCTGGAAAAGGTTGAGCGCCTGCGTGTCGAGAGCGTCATCACCGTGACCGGCAAGGTCGTGGTGCGTCATGGATCGCAGCGCAACGCGAACCTGCCGACCGGTGACGTCGAAGTTCTGGCTGAGGCTCTGGACGTCCGTTCCAGCGCCGAAGTCCTGCCGTTCCAGGTTGCGGGCAACGAGCACTACCCCGAAGAACTGCGCCTGAAATATCGCTACATCGACCTGCGCCGCGACAAGATGCATCAGAACATCCTGCTCCGCAGCAAGGTCATCACGAGCCTGCGCCAGCGCATGATCGCGCAGGGCTTCACCGAGTTCCAGACGCCGATCCTGACGGCCTCGTCCCCTGAAGGTGCACGGGACTTCCTCGTCCCGGCCCGTCTGCATCCGGGTAAGTTCTACGCCCTGCCGCAGGCTCCGCAGCAGTTCAAGCAGCTTGCCATGGTTGCCGGTTTCGACCGTTACTTCCAGATTGCACCCTGCTTCCGTGACGAAGCCTCCCGCGCTGACCGCAGCCCGGGCGAGTTCTATCAGCTCGATTTCGAGATGTCCTTCGTCACGCAGGAAGACGTCTTCACGGTGCTCGAACCCGTCCTCGCCGGCGTGTTCAACGAGTTCACGCCCGAAGGCTGGAAAATCACGGACGGCGCATTCCCGCGCATTCCGTATGCCGACGCCATGCGCGACTACGGTTCCGACAAGCCGGATCTGCGTAACCCGCTGATCATTAAGGACGTCACGGAAGCCTTCCGCGATTCCGGTTTCGGTCTGTTCGCCAAGATCGCGGCCTCGGGCGGCCAGATCCGCGCCATTCCCGCTCCGGGTGCGGGTGATCGTCCGCGCGGCTTCTTCGATAAGCTCAACACCTGGGCGCGTGAGAGCGGTGCCGGTGGTCTGGGCTACATCATTTTCGAGGCCGAAGGCGGCAAGGGCCCGATTGCCAAGAACCTTGAAGCCGAGCGCGTCGAGAGCATTCGTGAAGCCTGCGGTCTCAAGGCCGGGGATGCCGTGTTCTTCGCTGCTGGCAAGGGGGACGAAGTTGCCAAGTTCTCTGGCGTCGTTCGCACCAAGGTCGCAACCGAACTGGACCTGATCGAGAAGAACGCGTTCCGCTTCTGCTGGGTCGTGGACTTCCCGATGTTCGAACTGAACGAGGAAACCGGGAAGGTCGACTTCTCGCACAACCCGTTCTCCATGCCGCAGGGTGGCCTTGAGGCGCTGAACACGCAGGATCCGCTGACGATCAACGCCTACCAGTACGACATCGTCTGCAATGGCGTGGAGCTGTCCTCGGGCGCGATCCGGAACCATCTGCCGGAAGTCATGCTGCGTGCCTTCGAAATCGCAGGCTACGGCCCCGAGGTCGTGGAAGAGCGTTTCGGCGGCATGCTGAACGCCTTCCGTTACGGTGCCCCGCCGCATGGTGGTGCCGCACCGGGCGTGGACCGTATCGTGATGCTGTTGGCCGATGAGCCGAACATTCGCGAAGTCATTCTCTTCCCGCTTAACCAGAGTGGCGAAGACCTGATGATGGAAGCCCCGGCCCCGGTCGAACCGGCCCGTCTGAAAGAGCTTCATCTGGCGCTCGACCTGCCGAAGCCCAAGCCGACTGCCAGCAAGTAAGCCTTAAGCAGCCTCATTCGCTGTTTCGGAACCGGCATCTTCCATTCGGGAGGTGCCGGTTTTTTTTCATGCTGCCTGTTGGCTTCGTTATTTCCAGGTGTGGGCCGCGAAACTACCAGTGTACCCGGATGCCCGCTGTCACAGCTGCACTGCCGCCTGCGGCACCCTGGATGGTATCGCGGTGTCCTCCGAAGAAGCTCGCCGTCAGGTCCACGCCCGGAAGTGATTTCAGCGGATAGGCAAAAGTCGTCGTCACGCCTTTTTCTTCCATTAGCGGCGATTGTGCTGCCCGCTCGACGTCCAGAGGGCCAATTTTTGAGAGATTCGACAGATCCAGCTTCATCCACTCTCGTCGCACTACGGGGGACGTTCCTGTCTGGTCAAAACTTAATCCACCTGACCCGGATCGACCTGTCATGCTGTCCAGCAGCGCAGGATCCCGCAGGGCATCCGGACGGGGCATCCGTGTGCGGGCGGTATGATGTGCGGGCATGAAATAGGCGGGGGCCTGGGCGCGAAGCGGGAAGGCCCAGACGCTGCCGAGAATACAGGCCGCAAGCCGCCAGTCTGTGTACATTATGAAACCCCCAACGAAAAAACGAAATGAGGGTCTGCGGTAATGGCGTGCGAACCGGATGTGCAAGATGTAGGCGCACACTACGTTGTGTGTCACAAATGATACAGTCAATATAAGATATTCAAATTCAAAGACTGGAAATAAATTCAGTTCTAAATTTGTATCTTAAAAGACACATATCAACTTCTGTATCTTTCCGTTACAGGCGTAGGGAAAGGCATCATGCATGAAACACAAAATCATGGTTTGCCCGGATTCCGCCACAGATGCGCCTCAGCTGCGACAACACATTCCCGGCATCATCTTTCCGTGACAAGGCGTCATGAGAAGGAGAGCATTGATGCTGAAACATCTGTCAGGGATCTTGGCTGTTTCCGCCCTGTTTGCAGGTACGATGGCGATTGCGCCGATGTCGGGAACAGCCCATGCCCAGTTCGTGCCCTATAGTGGCCCATACCGGCAGCCCCCGCCGCCGCCGCACACGCTTCCGGAGACCATTCCCCCCCATCGCGGAGACCTGCACTGGGTGCCGGGCTACTGGCGCTGGAGCGGCAACGGGTATCAGTGGCAGCCGGGCCATCTGAGTCGAAAACCCAGTCTGCGACACGCATGAGGGGACGTAAGGGAGACAGGGTGGCCTGTTCCCCTTACGCCTTCAAACCGTAACGAGAACCGGAACGTGATCGGAGGCCTTTTCCTTCGTCCGCTCGTTCCGGTCGATCACGAAGGCTGTCAGACGCTCCGTCAGGCGGGCTGACAGGAGCGCATGGTCGATCCGCAGGCCCGAATTTCGCTGGAACGCGGCCGCCTGATAATCCCAGAACGTGTAATGCCGGCCCGCAGGGTGAAGGGCGCGCAGGGCATCCGTTAGCCCCATCCATTTTAACCTGCGGAATGCCGCGCGCGTCTCGGGTCGCACCAGTGCGTCATCCGGTGAGAGCGCGCCGGGCGCCAGGTCCTCGTCTGTCGGGCAGACATTGAAATCGCCGATGAACGCAAACGGCTTTTCTGCATCGAGCAGAACACGCGCGCGTTCCGCTAAAGCGTCAAAAAACGCCAGCTTGGTCGCGTAACCATCTTCGCCGCCGGAATTGCCGTTGGGCAGATACAGATTGCCGATCGTGATGCCGTCGAGTTCCGCCTCGATATAACGGGCAGACGGATGATCGAAGCCCGGAAGCGTATGGTGCGTCACCGTGAAAGGCCGGCGTCCGATCAGGGCGACGCCGTTATAGGCTTTCTGTCCCGAGGTTGCGACATGTAGCCCGGCTTCTGCGAACACGGCCGGAAACTGGCTGTCTTCGCATTTGATTTCCTGAAGGCACAGCAGGTCACAGTCCGGATGGCGTTCCAGCCAGTCCTGAACGTGATGGGCGCGGGCGCGTATGGAGTTGATGTTCCAGCTCGCGAAGGTGAACGGCGTCGTGCTCATTTGATCAGGCCAGCGAGAAGCTGGTGCCGCAGCCACAGGACGAGGCCGCATTGGGGTTCGTCACCGTAAAATGCGCCCCCATCAGCTTGTCCACGAATTCCAGCTCCGCGTTTTCCAGCAGGTCGAGGCTGGTCGTATCCACGAACACGCGCGCACCGTCACGTTCGATGACGACATCATCCGCGGCCTGATCGCGTTCCAGTTTGAACTGGTACTGAAATCCGTTGCAGCCTCCGGCCAGAACCGCAACACGCAGCGCAAGCCCCTCGGGTTCGGGCTGGGCTGCGATGATCTCCTTGATGCGGGCGGCCGCACTGGCGGAAACGCTGAAAGGCACGGTGTCGGACATGGGTTCTGTTTCCCGGACTCTGGTAAAGACACTCTGAAAAGACAACTGCGGTCCTGATTATATGGCCAGAGCGTCCCCCAGAGCAAAGGGGTGGGTAGAGGAGGCATGCTTGCGCGGGCACAATGCTGGCGTAGAATGACCCCGTGGGCCGCCCGAAACGGCGCTCTCTCGGCCCGACGGCTCACGCAGGACATGTCTTGATGGTAGCGATCTACGCGGTACAGGATTCCGGCTCCCCTACGGATTTCAGAGGCCGACTCTACCCCGAAGTGGAAAGCCCGGTCCGCTCGCCCTGGCAGCGGGACCGTGACCGCGTGCTGCATTCTGCGGGGTTCCGGACCCTGCAATACAAGACACAGGTCTTCATCAATCACGAAGGCGATTTTTTCCGCACACGCCTGACACATTCGCTCGAAGTCGCGCAGATCGCCCGCTCGATCGCCCGCAATCTGGACCTTAATGAGGATCTGACCGAAACCGTGGCGCTTGCTCACGATCTCGGTCACACGCCGTTCGGCCATGCCGGGGAAGACGCCCTCGCACTTGCGATGAAGGACTGGGGTGGCTTCGATCACAACACCCAGTCCCTGCGGCTCGTGACCGCGCTCGAAGCCCGCTACCACGCCTTTGATGGCCTGAACCTGACATGGGAAGCGCTGGAGGGCCTCGCCAAACATAACGGCCCGGTCAAACGCCCGACGCCCTATTTCGCGGAATACGACGCAAAACATCATCTCGACCTGCAAAGCCACGCCTCGGCCGAAGCGCAGGTGGCGGCCATGTCAGATGATATCGCCTATCACGGCCACGATCTCGATGACGGTCTGCGCGCCGGGCTGCTGTCTTTTGAGGATATTGAAGACCTGCCGCTGGTCGGAGACGCCCTGCGCCGGTCCCGCGAGATGGAGCGTCAGATCGGGCGTGAGGCGTCTGATCAGGCCCAGCGCGTGCGTCATGAAACCATCCGCGTCGTCATCAACCAGCTCGCCACCGACCTGACGGACCAGACGCGCCGGAACCTCGAAGCGCTCAATCCGCAATCGGCCGACGACATCCGTAATGCCGGCTATCCCGTGGTGGCGTTCAGCCCGGAAATGCGTGAGGCCAACAAGACCATCCGCAAGTTTCTCTATGCCAACATGTACCGCCACTGGCGCGTCAACCGCATGGCGCGGAAGGCCAAGATCGCCGTGCGCGAAATTTTCGACATCCTGTCCGAAGATCCCGGCCTTCTGCCCGATCCGCTGCGGGGCCGTGCGAAAGCCGCCGATGACGTGCAGCGCAGGCGTCTGGTGGCCGATTATATTGCCGGAATGACCGATCGTTTCGCGATGGAAGAACATCGACGGTTGACGGACCTCTCCGTGCTGGGCTGATAGAGCCTCTGATTTGAAGACGCGTTACAGGAATCGAGCTGAAATGGCCGCTGACACCACGACCCTTACGACTGACTGTCTCTTTGCCCGCACCCGGGTTCAGGTGTGCGATGCTCTGCGATCGGTCGTCCCCGGCCTGCCGGAAGAGGTGGTGCAGCGCGTCGACCTGACCCCCACCCGGGACCCGTCCCACGGCGATATGGCGACGAATGCTGCGATGCTGGCCGCCAAGCCCGCACGCCGCAAACCCGCCGATATTGCCGCCGAACTGGTCGCGAAGCTCTCCGAACTTCCGGAGATCGCGAAGGCCGAAGCGGCAGGGCCGGGCTTCGTGAACCTGACGCTCAGGCCCGAAGTCCTGCAGGGCGTGGCCGTCTCCGTGCTGAAGGTGGGTGACCGTTATGGCCGCTCCACGATGGGGCAGGGGACGCGCGTGAACGTGGAATACGTCTCCGCCAACCCGACCGGCCCGATGCATGTCGGTCACTGTCGCGGCGCGGTGGTCGGTGACGCGCTGGCAAACCTGCTCGAAGCCGCAGGCAGCCCGGTGACGCGCGAATATTACATCAACGACGCCGGAACGCAGGTCGTCGCTCTGACCTGGGCCACATACTGGCGCTATCTTCAGGCCATCGGCACGGAGATTTCCGCAGACGATTTCAGCCCGCTGACCCCGAATGGCCTGCAATATCAGGGCGAGTACCTGATCCCTGTTGCCGAGAGCATTGTTAAGACGCATGGTCGCGCGCTCGCCAATGCCGAAGGTGGTCCCGCCGATCCGTCCGTCTGGTTCGAGACGGTGCGCCGTGAAGCCCTGACGCAGATGATGGCGGCCATCCGAGAGGATCTGGAAGCGCTGGGTATTTCGCACGAAGTCTTCGCCAGCGAGGCCGAAACGCTGGCCAGTGGTCGTGTGGATGCCGCGATCGCAAAGCTCGACAGCAAGGGCCTGCTTTATGAAGGCGTGCTCGAGCCGCCCAAGGGCAAAATGCCGGAAGACTGGGAAGCCCGTCCGCAGACGCTCTTCCGCTCCACCGAATTCGGCGATGATCAGGACCGCGCACTCCGCAAGTCCGATGGCACCAACACCTATTTCGCCAACGACATCGGCTACCACGCCCAGAAGGCCGAGAATGCCGACGTCCTGATCGACGTCCTCGGCGCCGATCACGGCGGGTACGTTTCCCGCATGCGTGCCGCGATTTCGGCCCTGACGGATGGCAAGACCGGCTTTGAAGTCGTGATGTGCCAGATCGTGCGCGTCGTGAAGAACGGCGAGCCGGTGAAGATGTCCAAGCGCGCTGGCACGTTCGTGACCCTGCGCGACCTTTTGGATGAAGTGGGCCGTGACGCCGTGCGCTTCACGATGCTGACCCGCAAGGCCGATGCGCAGATGGAGTTCGACCTGGACGCCGTTGTCGCCCAGACGCGCGACAATCCGGTGTTCTACGTCCAGTACGCCCATGCCCGCTGCCGTTCGGTCCTGCGTTCGGCCGAGACGATGTTCGGCGCGGACGCCGTGATGCCGGAAGCCCTGTGCAGCGCTGACCTGGCCAACCTGTCTTCGGACGTCGAACTGGCCGTCCTGCGTCGTCTGGCGGCTTTCCCGCGCAGTGTCGAAGCCGCGGCTACGGCCCGTGAGCCGCACCGCATCGCGACCTATTGCATTGATCTGGCCTCCGACTTCCATGCCCTGTGGAACCGGGGCCGCGAAGATACCACCCTGCGCTTCCTGCACGAGAACGACCGCGCAACCAGCCTCGCCAAGCTGGCGCTGGTTTCGGCCATTGCGGGAACGCTGCGCTGTGCCCTCACCATTCTCGGCGTCGTGCCGGTAGAGGAAATGCGATGAGCCCGGAAAACGATCAGGATCGCAACCGCCCCGATCCCGGCGATTACGCCCGCGCCCCGAAACAACCTGCGGGTCCGGCTTCTGGACCACGCCCGCAGGCGCGTTTCGACCGCGAGCGGCTGAGCAACGATTATGACGACGAGCCCCCGCCGCGCCGCCGTCCGGCTGCTGCCGGGGGAGCCTCCGGAGCCGGGCGTCTGACATCGGTTCTGGGTAGTGATCCTGCCACGCGCAAGCTGGTCGGCGGTGCGGTTGGCATCGGCGTGGTGCTGATGCTGGCGGTCGGCGGCTGGTCGCTCATGGGCGGCCACCATGGTGGCATCCCCATCATCGGTCCGCCGCCGGGCCCCGTGAAGGACCGTCCCGCCGATCCGGGCGGAATGCAGATCATGAGTGGTGATGACGGGGAAACCGACATGACCGGCAGCGGCGAGGCGCATCTCGCGCCCGGCCCCGAGCAACCCGATACGAAGGCGCTGGCCCGTCAGTACGGCGTCCCTCCCGGCACACCGGCACCGGGAACATCTGCAACAGACGCACCGAAAGCGGATGCCCCGGCACAGGGAGCCGCCACTCCGGACAAGGCTTCGACAGCCCAGACGCCTGCGATCCCGCCCGAAGCGGCTGCGCCTGCGGATACGGGGCAGATGTCTCCAGGGACCGCGCTGCCTGCCACAGTTCCGGAAAAGCCGCAGGATCAGGCTGCTGCCCCGGCCGAGCCTCCAAAGGCTGGGCCTGTCAAGGAAGCCCCCAAGAAGGAAGAGGCGCCAGTCCATCATGCGGCGCGACCGGTGGAGAAGCCGCTGCCCGCGCCTGTGCCCAATCCCGATGCTGTCGCATCGCCCAAAACCGCCGCTCCGGCTGCGGAGAAAACCGAGGCAGCCAGTGGTTCGCATGAAGTGCAGCTCGGCGCGCTCGACAGTGAAGCTGCGGCCCGTAAGGAATGGGACAGTCTGCGCCATCAGGCGCCGGCCCTGCTCGCCGGGCATACACCGCTGTTCGAAAAGACCACGCGTGGGGATCATACGTTCGTGCGTCTGCGGATCGGCGGATTTGCGGATCTGAAAGCTGCGCGGGCTTACTGTGTGAAGCTGCACGCACAGTCCGTCGCCTGTACGCCAGCCCAGTTCTGAGCGCTGGCGTTTGAGCGAGACACTGCATCTGACGCTTGACGGGTTTGAGGGGCCGCTCGATCTGCTCCTCGATCTGGCCCGCAGGCAGAAGGTGGATCTGGCGAAAATCTCCATCCTGCAACTGGTGGAGCAGTATCTGGCCGTGGTGGACAAGGCCCGTGCGGAGGCGCGGAGCCTGCGGCTGGAACTGGCGGCGGACTGGCTCGTCATGGCGGCCTGGCTTGCCTGGCTGAAATCCAAACTGCTGCTTCCCGCCGAAAACGAAGACCCGGACGCCGAAGACGCCATCGAGCTTCTGCAGGAACGCCTGATCGAACTCGAGCGGATGCGTGCCGCCGCCCGGTGGCTGGCCGAACAGCCCCGGCTTGCTCTGGACGTGTTCCGGCGCGGGGAGGGCGAGGACCATACTGAAATCGACCGCTCCGGCCTGCGCGTGGACATGCCTGCGCTCATCACCGCCTATCTGTCTGCCCGGCGCAGAACAGGGCGCCGGACAGTCTATGTGCCGCGTGCCCGCCGCTACTGGAGCGTGCAGGACGCGCTGTCCCGTCTCAAACGCCTCCTTGGAACGAACAGCGTGGTCGGCTGGCACACCCTGACCTCCCTCCTGCCGGACCCGGACGAACTGGATGGCGAAGAAGGGCCTTACGGACGCAACGCAGCACTGGCAGGGACGCTCCTCGCGGGGCTGGAGATGGCGAAAGGCGGGGCGCTCGAACTGCGTCAGCCCGAGGCTTTCGGCATCATCGAATGGCGCCCCGTATCATGAGCGACTCCAGAATGCTCGACCGGGCCTGCCGTCTGGTGGAGGCACTGGTTTTCGCCAGTCCTGAACCCGTCAAACCGTCTGCAATCGCAGAACTTCTCAGAGCCCAGTCCGTTGCCGTCGCAACGGAGGAGGCGATTGAGGCCGTCCGTACACTCTATGTCGATCATGCCATCGAAATGGTGCTGGTTGCGGGCGGCTGGCAGTTCCGCACCCGCCCCAAATATGCCTCGGCTCTGACGAAAATCGTGGAAAAGCCGCGTCGCCTGAGCCGGGGGGCGATGGAAACGCTGGCGATCGTGGCCTATCACCAACCCTGCACTCGCGCAGAAATCGAGGCCATTCGGGGTGTTTCGCTCGGGCAGGCCATTCTTGACGCCCTGCTGGAAGACAGTTTGATCGCTCCGAAAGGGCGCAAGGAGGTGCCCGGTCGCCCTGTCCTGTGGGGCACCTCGGCCCATTTTCTGGAAAGTTTCGCCCTCCCGGATCTTGCCGCTCTGCCGCGCAGGGAAGATTTCCTGCTGGATCGGGCCTCCACAGAAGTGGAAGACGATGCGCCGAACGGTTCTGCCGTAGGCGGAACGGAGCAGACAGGCTAGGAATGTCGCATGTTTGACTTCAGTTTCTCGGAAATCGCGCTGTTCGTGATGGTGGCGATGGTCTTCATCCGCCCGAAGGACCTGCCGGTTGCCATCCGCACCCTGTCCAACGGGTTGAAGGCGATGCGGCGCATGGCCTCGGAGTTCCAGTCCCATGTGGACGAGATGGTCCGTGAGGCCGATCTGTCCGAGGCTCGGGACCAGTTCCGGGATCTGAAGAGCTTCAACCTGCGCGACCGCGTCACGAAAGCCATCGACGGTGACAATTCCATCCGGCGCAGTCTGGATCTGGATGCCTCCACGAAGGCTTCGGCCGCTGCACTGCCCAGGGTTCCAGCCGCACCGCCGCTTCCGCCACCGCCTGCGTCGTCCCTGACCGATCTGGAAACGGTGCCTTACAACGCCCGTCCGCAGTTCGAGCCGGCCGTGGACCTGCCCGCGCAGGAGGAGCCGGACGTCAACGAAGATGTCGCGGGCGCTCCGTCCATTCTGCCGCCCAGCACGGCACGGCGGCTTCAGCATGAACGTTCCCGCTGGCGTGCCCCCGACATCCTGCCGCCCGTCCGGGCCATCCATGCTGGCCGGCGCATCCCCATCGCGAGCGGAAAGGACGGCGAATGACCGACACCGACAGCATCAACGACACGCCGATGCCGCTCCTCGAGCATCTCGTAGAACTGCGCAAACGCCTGATCTGGTCGATCGTGACCTTCGTGATCGCCTTTGCCATCTGCTACCATTTTTCGGGCGAGATCTACCGCTTTCTGGCGGCCCCGCTCGGCAACATCATGCGCAAGAACGGCGAACAGCCGCACCTGATCTACACCGCGCTGTATGAGGCTTTCTTCACCTATATCCGCGTGGCCGTTTTCGGCGCGACCTGCCTGTCTTTTCCCATGATCGCCATCCAGGCCTGGATTTTCATCGCGCCCGGACTGTATCGCAGCGAAAAACGCGCCTTTGCGCCGTTCCTGATCGCCACGCCCATCATGTTCCTGATCGGCGCGGCACTCGCCTATTATGTCGTGTTTCCTTACGCGTGGCAGTTCTTTCTCTCTTTCCAGACGCCGCAGAACACTGATGGCGGCATGCAGATCGAGCTTCAGGCCAAGGTCTCGGAATATCTGACGCTGGTCACGAAAATGATCCTGGCGTTCGGGGTCTGTTTCGAACTGCCCGTCATTCTGACGCTGCTGGTCCGCGTCGGCCTGCTCAGCGTGGCGCAACTCAAGCGTTTCCGTCGCTATGCTGTCGTCGCGTCCTTTGCTGTTGCGGCCGTCATTGCCCCGCCCGATGCGATTACGATGCTGAGCCTCGCCATTCCCCTCGTCGCACTGTACGAGGTATCCATCCTGACGGCCCGGTTCGTGGAACCGAAACCGATGGCCGCCGACGAAGACTGATGACACCTGCCGGAGCCCTGAACCATGCATGACCTGAAAGCCCTGCGCGCCGACCCGGCCGCTTTTGACGCTGCTCTCGCACGTCGGGGCCTGTCACCCGTGGGACAGCAGCTCGTCAGCGAAGACGAAGAGCGCCGCGCTGCTCTGGTCGCGCTTCAGGACGCACAGGCCGCCCGCAAGACGATCGCCAAGGAAATTGGCCTGCTCAAGCGGCAGAAGCTCGACACTGCTGAGATTGAAGCAAAGGCCGTAGCCCTGCGGGATCAGATCGCCGGGCTTGAAGAGCGTGCCAACACGATCCAGACCCGGATCGACGATGTGCTGAAAGCCCTGCCAAACCGTCTTGACGCCTCCGTCCCGGACGGCAGGAGCGAAGACGACAACGTCGTCGTCCATGTCCGAGGCGAAAAGCGCGAGCTGGCTTTCGAGCCGAAACAGCATTTTGAGCTTGGCGAAGCGCTGGGCCAGATGGACTTCCCGACCGCGGCCAAACTGTCGGGCACACGTTTTGTGGTTCTGCGCGGTGCGCTGGCGCGTCTGGAACGCGCCCTTGGCCAGTTCATGCTCGACACCCATACGACCGAGTTCGGCTACAGCGAAACCAGCGTGCCGCTTCTGGTCAATGACGACGCGATGTATGGCACGGACAAGCTGCCCAAATTCGCCGAGGACTCGTTCCGCACCGAAGACGGCCGCTGGCTGATCCCGACCGCCGAAGTGCCGCTGACGGCCTCTGTCATGGGCGATATCCTGCCCGCCGATGCCCTGCCGATCCGCATGACCGCACTCTCGCAGTGCTTCCGCTCCGAAGCTGGCTCCGCCGGGCGTGACGTGCGTGGCATGCTGCGCCAGCACCAGTTCACGAAATGCGAACTGGTCTCGGTCGTGCGGCCGGAAGACAGCGAGGCCGAGCATGAGCGCATGACGCAGGCCGCCGAGACGGTTCTGGAGCGTCTCGGCATCACGTTTCGTCGGATGCTGCTCTGCGCGGGCGATACGGGGTTTGGCGCGGCCAAGACGTTCGATCTGGAGGCCTGGCTGCCGGGCCAGAAGGCATGGCGCGAGATTTCCTCATGCTCCAACACGCGCGATTTTCAGGCGCGCCGGATGAATGCGCGCTATCGTGCGGAAAATGGACCGGCCTTCGTTAACACGCTCAACGGGTCCGGTCTTGCTGTCGGCCGGACGATGATCGCGGTCATGGAGACCTATCAGAACGAAGACGGCAGCATTGATATTCCCGAGGTTTTGCGTCCCTATATGGGTGGGCTGAACCGCATCGGTTGAGGAACCCTGCGCATGATGATCACGCTCCGCCGCTTCGTCCTGACCTTGTTGGCCGCAGGCTCTGCCCTGTCCAGTTTGCCTGTTTATGCCGCCAGTCCAACGGTGGATCGGGCGAATGCCATGCACACGCTGCACGGTCAGGCGCTGTATCGTGAGCGCATGGCCCTGCCGCCGGGCGCGGTTCTGAGTGTCTGGATCGAGGATACGGGCGCCACGCATGGCGCGCCCCTCGTCATGGCCGAGCAGCGCGACGAGATCCATCATGGCGTTCCCATTCCCTATACGCTGACCTATCCCGCGCTGCCGCCGGGGGGGCATTATGTGCTGAATGCGGAAATCACGGTAGAGGGACGGCGGCTTTTCGCCACGCCGGATGGGGGCGTACCACTCGATCACCCGCAGCTTCTGCTGCGGCGTGTCGCGGAAACGACCGTTCGGGCGCCTTATGGAACGTGGCGAATCCAGAGTGTCGGTGCCCTGAATTTCCCCAATACGCCTGAAGCACCGGGCCTGACCCTTCAGCAGGACGGGACGGTTTACGGAACGGATGGCTGCAACCGCCTAATGGGCCACTTCAGACTTGAGGCCCGGACACTTCGCTTTCAGCCACTGGCCATGACGCGCAAGGCGTGTCTGTCGCCGCTGATGGAACAGGAACGACAGATCGGCGCATTTCTGCCGACCGTGACGTCTTGGTCGCGGGAAGGAGAGAATCACCTTGTCCTGCACGGGAGCAAGACGTCTGACACGATGGTGCTCGTTCCGCAGGATGCACCGTAAGCAGACTCAAAAAGACGGGGTTTTTCAGGAAACTTTTCGTCTTGTGAATTTTTAAAAGGGCAGGGGGGTATGATCCCTCTTTTCCTGAAAAGCGAAAGAGGACTAATCTGATCCAGCTACCGCTATCTTCCAAAATGGATCGAGCAGACAGAGGTTTTTGCGCGACGGCGCGGGAACCCTGACGGGCGGGAAATTTCTGTTGCACGACAGGCGCAGAACAGAACGCGCCGTGGCCGTCAGTTCGGAGGCTTAGACATGAAAACGACACTTCAGCTCGGGCTTGGGCAGAAATGGACGTCTTATTCCGCATCTGATCGGTCAGTGCGCGAGGTCCGCGAAATCGTAACGCTTGCGGCAGGACGTGTCTGTTTCAGAACTGAAGGAAAATCGCTCGTTCCAACACAGACTTCCGAAGCGGCATACAAGGCATGGATCAGAGAAACGGAGGCCGTATTGACCAAAAATGCCATTCCACAGGCGCAGCTTTCCCCCGGACTTGAGCTTGGGCGTCGTATTCGGCTTCTGCGGGAAATGGCCGGCCTGAGCCAGAATCAGCTGGCCGAAAAGGTCGGAATTTCGCGTTCGGCCGTGGCTTTCTGGGAAACGGGGCGCTCAGGCCATGTGGGAAAACATCTGGGCGGTCTAGCCGAGGTTCTGGGAGTGGAGCCCGAAGTCCTTCTGACGGGCATGGCTTACAAGGCGATTCAGGCCACCCTGACGCCTGATGAAGACACGATGCTTGCCCTCTACCGGCAGCTCGATCCGCTCATCAAGTTGCAGGCCCAGAAATGGATCGAACGACGCGTGCGTCATAGTGAAAGCGAAATCCAGAACGCAAAAACGGGTCGTTCGCCTAAGTCCGCCTGATTAAAACCGGCCTGACATCCGTCAGGCCGGTGCGCGAATTACGAAGGTCGTTTGCGCGTGCTCCCCGAACGCTTGCCGCCTTTTGCAGGAAAACTTCGCCCGCCTGGATGGCCTCCCGGCTTTTTCGGCCCGGAAAAGGAGCTTCTGTCTCCCGGTCTGCCGCCGGATCTTTCGCCGCCGCGCCCTGGACGCCCTCCAATACGCTGCTGTTTCTGGCTTTCGCGCATCCGGCTCTGGGTCCGCAGAACCTGTTCGATCCAGTCATTGAGAATGGATGTATTGATTTCCGCGTCCTGACGGGCCGGATAGGCGTCAGGGAAGCGCAGTGCGAGCCAGCGCCAGGCCACCAGCCGCTTGTGACGTTTCTCGGCCCGCTCCAGCTCCTCGCGTCCCGCCTGCTCCGGATGCGGCAGACGTCCCGTGCCCGGCGGCGGTACCGGTCGCCCGGCCGCATGATCCGCCGCCCACTGGACAAGGCGCTGGATCCCGTTGTCCCGCTCGTCGATCGGGCACATGGCATACGTCCAGCGTGTCGAAAGGTCGAGGTTTTCCACGCCTTCCAGAGCGGCTGCGATTTCCAGCGCCTGTTCCATGTCGGCCAGGCGGTAGTTCGGGTCATCCGCACGCAGAACGGCATGTTTGATGCGCGTCAGAACGCCGTAGAGACTGTCGCTGGCAATTTCTTCGGCAACGGCCCGGACGATATCCGAATCCGGCTGAACCAGCGGGCGGAGTTCCGTGACGACTTCAGGTGGCGCACTCAGCATCTTCTTGACGAAGGTCGGGCTGCCCGCTCCGGCCAGCACGCAGACAAGTCCGTTTTCATGCTTGCCATAGCGTCCGGCGCGACCGCCGATCTGTTTGACTTCCTGCGAGACCAGATCGCGCGTCTGGCGTCCGTCGAACTTGCGCAGCGCACTGAACACGACCCGCCGGATCGAGAGGTTCAGGCCCATGCCGATGGCATCCGTCGCGATCAGGATGTCTGCCTCGCCATTGTTGAACCGGGCGGCTTCGGCACGACGGACTTCCGGGCTCAGGGCGCCGTAGACTACAGCCACGCGACGCCCGCGCGCCATGAGCTCGGCGCGCAGATCCAGAACTTCGCGGCGCGAAAAGGCAATGACGGCATCGCTGGGCTTCAGTTCATCGAGATGTAAGGTCTCACCCGCTTTGAGCGGGCTTTTGCGTTCGAGATGGATCTCATCCACCGGATCATCGCAAAGCTCGGCGATGCGCTTGACCAGCGGGATACAGTCCGGCGCGCCAAGGATGAAGACATGCCGTGCCGGAACACCCATGATGGCAGCCGTCCAGGCGGCACCACGGTCCGGATCGGCGAGCATCTGTGCTTCGTCAATGATCGCGACATCCACCGGATTGTGGAACGGACACATCTCGACCGTTGCCGCCAGATGGCGCGCGCCGGGCATTTCGATCCGCTCCTCGCCCGTGGACAGGGATGCCGGAACGCCGCGTGAGAGCAGAGACTCGCGGAATTCATGGGCGAGCAGGCGCAGGGGCGCGAGTGCCAGCCCGCTTTCGGCATTCGCCAGCGCATTAAGGGCGGTATAGGACTTGCCGGAGTTCGTCGGTCCGGTCACGAGCGTGATACGCCGTTTCAGCGCGCGTGCCGTGCGGAAATGGGCCGCGAACCGGTCCAGAGCCGCGACGCGGGCAATGGCCGCATTGCCCGCCTTGTTGCCCAGATCCAGAACTTCCGGCCGGTCTTTCGTTCCGCTGCGCCACTGTGGCAGGAATGTCCGAAGCCGTTTGAGTTCTATGGGATCGAAAAAGAACAGCTCGATTCCGTCCGGTCGCGTTTCGCGGCGCGCAACGGGAATCCGGTTTTCCGCAACCCAGCGCAGCGCCTCGCGGCGGGAGCAGTGCAGAACGCCGGGCAGATCATCGAAGCTGACGAGTCCCTCTTCCCACTGCCGCAGGCGTTCAAGCTCACGGGCACGGCGTTCTTCGGCACGGGCCTGAATGTCGGCCTGTTCGCGAGCGCGGCGTTCTTCCGCAATGCGCAGATCGTCCTCAAAGCCCAGATCGACGCTGCCGAAGGCGCTAGCAATGCTCTGTGAAAGCTTTTCAAGCTGGCCGCTCGACAGGATCAGTCCAGTGTCGGCGAGATCGGCACGCACATCCTCCAGAACGGCGCGCGGAGAATCGCCCATCTCCTGCCAGCGCGTCATCAGAACGTCGTCCAGTGTCCGGCGCAGGGCAGGCATGTCGGCGCGCGGGTCATGGGTGCGGGCCGCCGCGTCCTGCGTGTCGGCTTTACTCACCCAGACTTCACCGGCCCTGCGGCACAGATTCATGAGCTGGGATGCCCAGGTCTTGCGGCGCACAACGCATAGCGCCTCGATCAGCCCGTCATGGGACAGGCTTGCCTCCGGGCCTTCAAGCCGGCGCGCAACCTGGCGCAGCAGGGCAGGGCGTTCGCGCGACGTGATGTCGAGCGAAGTTCCGAATTCGGCCTCGGCCCGCTGAAGGGCGCGTTCGGCCGGAGAGAGTGTGTCGGAAAGAGGGGCGTCCGGCATGGAGTCGTCTGTCATAAGAGTCTTGTGCGTCATTCCGGCATGCGCTTCAACGCGGATGGGTTTCCCGAGCGGTGACGATTGGGCTAAAAGACCCGACCCTTATCAGGTCCGAGACCTGTTATCCGTTCCGCACCGGAGACAGAACCAGACATGTCTACCCCGACTTTTGCTGCCCCCACCCCCGAGATCGACGAGCCCCTGACCGGCTTGGTGCCGTTCGAAGGCCATCCGAAGCAGTATCGTCTTGCCGAGCCAAGCAAGGAATACGCGCATCTGTATCCGGCGAAGGTGCTGACGGTCCATCACTGGACGGACCGCCTGTTCAGCTTCACCACGACGCGTGACCCCGGCCTGCGTTTCGAGAACGGCCAGTTCGCGATGATCGGTATCGAAGTCGAAGGCAAGCCGCTTTTGCGCGCCTATTCGATCGCCTCCGCCAATTACGAAGACAACATGGAGTTCCTTTCCATTGCTGTCCCTGATGGTCCGCTGACCTCGCGTCTGCGCCATGTGAAGGTTGGTGATACGGTTCTGATCGGCCGCAAGCCGGTTGGTACGCTGCTGCTCGACAACCTCAAGCCGGGCCGCAACCTGTATTTCCTGTCCACGGGCACGGGTCTGGCGCCGTTCATGAGCCTCATCAAGGACCCCGAGGCCTATGAGCGCTATGAAAACGTGATTCTCAGCCATACCGTCCGCATTTCGGGCGAGCTGGCCTATGAGAACCACATTCGCCACGAATTGCCGGAACACGAGTTCCTCGGTGAGTTCGTCGCCGGCAAGCTGCGTTACTACCCGGCCGTGACCCGCGAAGACTATGCCGTGACCGATCGCATCACGAAGCTGATCGAGACGGGCAAGATCTTCGAGGATCTGGGTATCGACAAGCTCGACCCCGAGCATGACCGCGTCATGATCTGCGGTTCGCCGGAAATGCTGGCCGACACCGAAGCCCTGCTGGAGCGTATGGGTTTCGAGGAAGGCAATATGAGCCATCAGGGTTCGTATGTCGTTGAGAAGGCCTTCGCCGAGCGCTGAGGTTTGATAACAGGGTACGAGAGGCCGGAATGATGCAGGATTTTGATCTGTTCGTTATTGGTGCCGGTTCGGGCGGGGTGCGCTGCGCGCGCATTGCCGCCCAGAACGGAGCGCGCGTCGCGATTGCGGAGCGCCGTCACTGGGGCGGAACCTGCGTCAATCTGGGCTGCGTACCCAAGAAATTGATGGTTTACGCGGCCGATTATGGCCGCGAGATCGCCGATGCCCCGTCCTATGGATGGGACGTCGCGCCGGTGGCGCATGACTGGTCCATGCTGATCAGCGCCAAGGATCGCGAGATCGAGCGCCTGAACCGCATCTATGTCTCGATGCTGGAAAAGGCCGGGGTTACGCTGTTTACGGGTGATGCGCGTTTCGTGGACGCTCATACGGTCGAAATCGGGCCGTCCGAACTCGCGCCGGATGCGTCCGTCCAGCGCGTCCGGGCAAAGAACATCGTCATCGCCACGGGCTCTACGCCCACGCGCCTGAACATTCCCGGCACTGAACATGCCATCGTTTCGGACGATGCCTTCCATCTGACTGACCGCCCCGAGCGCGTCGCCGTGATCGGCAGCGGCTATATTGGCGTTGAATTTGCCGGGATTTTTGCAGGGCTCGGCTCGAAGGTGGATCTGGTCTTCCGCCAGCAACATCCTTTGCGCGGCTTTGACAACGAACTGCGCGCCCATCTCTCCGAGCTGCTGCCGCTGAACGGCATCAAAGCGCATCCCGGCCGCTCCCCTGAGCGGATCGAGAAGGTCGGCGAGGCCTTCCGACTGCATCTTGAAGGCGGGGAGGTCATTGAGACAGACTGCGTGTTCATGGCAACGGGCCGTCATCCCAATCTGGCGCCGCTGAAGCTCGACAATGCGGGCGTGGCGACCTGGGACGGCCGGATTCCGGCCAGGCCCGACGATGCGACGACGAACGTGCCCGGCATCTATGCCATCGGGGACGTGACGGATACCTACAACCTCACGCCCACCGCCATTGCCGAAGGTCACATTCTGGCCGAGCGTCTTTTTGGCGAGCCGGGCCGCGAATGGTCCTTCGCCACGACGCCCAAGGCCGTGTTCTTCTCCCAGCCGCTTGCTACGGTGGGTCTTACTGAAGAAGACGCTGTGCAGACGCATGACGTGGACATCTACACATCCAGTTTCACCCCGATGCGCCAGACGCTGTCGGGCAGTAAGGGCAAGACCCTGATGAAGCTGGTCGTGGACGCAAAGAGCCAGATCGTGCTTGGCGCCCATATGGTCGGCCCGGATTCACCGGAAATCATTCAGGGCCTTGCCATTGCGATCACGGCAAAGCTGACGAAGCGGGATTTCGATCGCACGATCGGCCTGCATCCGACCAGTGCGGAGGAGTTCGTGACCATGCGGAGCCTCACGCGCCACGTTCCCCGAAAAGCAGGCTGACACATCATGACGGCGCGTACTGGTCTCACGGAGGCCCGGCAGTCGGGCCGTCACAGAATTTCTGAAGGGCAAGACCGGGCATGAAGTTTGGCTGGCTGTTTGCCCCGTCCATCACGTCCGTCATGTTCGCCCTCCGCACCACGGTCGCCTCGCTTCTGGCGCTGGCGATTGCGCTGTGGATGGAACTTGGTGAGCCGCAATGGGCCGCCATGACCGTCTGGATCGTCGCCCAGAATTCACGCGGCGAGAGTATTTCCAAAGGACGCTGGCGTCTGGTCGGCACCGTCATCGGGATGGTGATGGCCATCGTGCTCATGGCAGCGTTCCCGCAGTCTCCATGGCTGTTTCTGCCGGCTCTCGCCATCTGGGTCGGGCTGTGCGCGGGCCTTGCCACGCTGACACACAACTTCCGCGGTTATGCGCTCGTGCTTGCGGGCTATACCTGCACCATTATCGCGCTGGGCGCGGTGAAAGAGCCGGATCACGTCTTCAACATCGCGATGGCGCGGGGAACCTATATTTTCCTCGGCGTGATCTGCGAGACGGCGATGGGTATGATCGCGCTGCCCAATGTCGCCGGTCGTGCGCGTGAAGAGCTGCGCAACCGTCTTCAGGCCATTCTCACCCGCGCCGTCCCGGCGCTGACGGCCGTGCTGCGCCAGAAAACGGGCGCGACGGATGATCTGTCCGCGCTGCTGGGATCTTTGCAGGCCTCCAGCGATCAGATCGAATTCAGCCGCATTGAGATCCGCAGCGAGGGCAACGAGGTCGAGCACGCCTATGTCACGCTCGGGCTGGTTGCGCGCGTCCTGTCGCGTGGACTGGGTCTGCGCACCCGCATGACGTCCGTGACGCATCAGCCCGAAGCCCTGCGCCCCTTCATGGAAAGCATGGCCAATGCTCTGGACGGCTTGCCAGAGCGTCTGGTGACGGATCGTCGCGGCATCGGCGCCCTGATGCAGGCCGAAGCCCTTCTGGCGGAGTGCCGGGGGCGCATGCAGACGGTTCTGCCCCGCGACGACGAGGACTCCCTGAACGAAGGAATCATTCTCACGGGCGTGGAAGTCATGCTGTCCGACCTGTGCGAGACCCTGCGGTCCTATCGGGCCAGCGTGGACGGAGCCCCGGTCTCGGAGCGGCATCGCCTGACCCGGAATCCGGACTGGCGCGCATCCATGCGTAACGGCATCCGCACAACGGTCGCACTGCTGTTCGGGGCCTATGTCTGGGAAGTCACGGCCTGGCCGCAGGGCAGTGTGTTCCTGACCTTCATCGCCGTGGTCTGCGCGCGTTTCGCAACTTTTGAAAACACCGTGCTGCTGAGTTCTGCATTTTTCTACGGGGCGGTTTTTGCGGCTCTGGGAAGCATCATCCCGGTCTTTATCGTGATGCCGGTTACGGCGAATTATCCGTTCTTCTGCCTCGTGGTCGGGTTCTTTATGATGATCGGCGGGCTGGCCGCCCGCAATCCGTCCACGGCGGTCATGGCGGCGTCCTATGGAACATTCTTTCCGTTCCTGCTGGGGATGGACAATCAGGGACGCATCAACGAGCTCGGCTGGTTCAATACCACCATTGCCCTGCTGCTGGGCCTCGGGGCGGGTGTGGTGATCTTCCGTGCCATCCTGCCGTTTACGCCCGCCCGTGCGGGCGAGGTGCTGCGCTATCAGCTCAAGCGTAGCCTGCGACGTCTGGCGTTGCCGGGTGTCGTGATGGACGAATATGTCTGGATCAACGAAGGCACGCAGAGCATGGAGCGCGCCGTGCGTTTTGCGGGCTCTCTGTCCAGCGACCGGGCGGAGGCCATGCTGCGCGGAACGCTCTCGGTGCTGACGGTCGGGCGAAACGTGCTGATGCTGCGCAAGCTGGCACAGCATGGAAGCCTGCCGGACACGGCAGTGGCGGCGGTGGACGGGCTGGTCCGCAACCTGTCCCGCCGCAAGCTGCCTCTGACGCATACAACAGCGACCATCGACCCGACGCTGGATGAACTTTATGCACTGGAACGCCAGTCGCAGGATCCGTCGATCCGCCACGATCTGGTTCTGGCCATTGGTTCCCTGCTGATCGTGCGCACTGAAATGCCGGTCAGCAGGGCGTTTCTCAAAGGGGCGTTCTGACGCGTCTCAGGGCGTGGCGAGGAAGCGGAGCAGATCTTCGTTCACGCGCTCGGCATGGGTCATGAAAAGTCCGTGCGGGGCGCCTTCATAGGAAATCCAGGTCGAGCCCGGAATGGCGGCCGCGGCTTTCTCGCCGGAGATGCCAGCCGGAACGGCAGAATCGGCCGTGCCGTGGATCACCAGTGTCGGGACGGTGAAGGCCTGCAGGTCCGAACGGAAATCGGTCGTGCCCCAAGCATCCACACAGTCCAGCGTGGCCATCGGACTGGCCATGCTAGCCAGCAGGAAGGACCAGTCCAGCACGCCCTGACTGACAGGGTGATGGAGCATGCTGACGCCGTAGAATTCGGGAATGAAGTCTTTCAGGAAGCCGAAACGGTCCTGACGGATTTTCTGTTTGATGCCGTCGAACACAGAGATGTCCACGCCCTTGGGATTGTCGGACGTCTTGAGCAGGAACGGCACGACGGACGACAGCAGAACGGTCTTGGAAATGCGCGAGCGGCCGTGGCGGCTCAGATAGCGGGCGACTTCACCGCCCCCCATGGAGAATCCGACAAGCGTCGCATCCCACAGATCGAGCTGTTCGAGAATGACAGCCAGATCGTCGGCGAAGGTATCGTAGTCGTAGCAGTCGATCGGATGGCCGGACTGGCCAAAGCCGCGACGGTCATAGGTGATGACCCGATAACCCGCTTCCACCAGTGCCAGCGTCTGCTTTTCCCACATGTCCCCGGTTAAGGGCCATCCATGGATCAGGACAACGGGCTTGCCTGCGCCCATATCCTTAACGTGAAGGCTGGTTCCATCAGTGGCGGTGATATACGGCATGGTTCTGATCCTCGAAGGAGTTCATACGGGGATCAGAACTTGCTGCCGGGGTTTTGGTTGCGTGTCTTACCAGCCGTTTCCGCGCGGTGCGACGTAGCCGTTGCCGGTGGCGTCGCCGAGCTGGCCGGACTGCGTGTTGTTGCTGCCCTGATAGGATGATCCGAACTTGGACAGGTTTGCGCCCGTTACGGAATCACGTTCCACTCCGGCCTCGTGATCCGGGTCCGGACCATGCTCGAAATCGTTGGACGGCGTATCGGAATAGCCCGGAGGCGGCTTGCGATGGCCGCGCGCACGGAAATGCTCGCCGCCGGTTGTGGCCTGCTGCTTGGCATCCGTCTGGCCCTGATCCGGCTGCACGGGAAGGGTCGTGCCGGAGGCATAAGGCTGACCGAATGTCGCGGTCTGGGCTTGTGCCGCCCCGGCCACCAGGGCAGTTGCCAGCAGGGCATGGCAGAAGAAACGGGAAGAGGACAACATGTGATCCAGTCCTTGGCCGATCATAACAACAAGACTGCCTTCCGGACGAGAGAGAACGTCATGTTCCGACATTCCCGGCAAGACGGCATATGACACTATAATCGGCCTGCTTTGAGCCGGGTTCAAGAGTTCTTTTCCCCTGACAGAGGCCGCAGAAGGCTCCCATATGAAAGTCATGCCGATATTCGAGAGGTTTTATCGCCGTTTGAAAGCGTCTGAGGAATAACCGGATGGAGGATCTTTTCGCCTCTCTGCGTCCCCGGACCGTTCTGGCGGAAGGTGCGGTATGGCTGCCCGGTTTTGCCTTGCCGGATGCCCCCGCGCTCCATCAGGCCATTGCGGATGTGAGCGCCATCGCGCCCTTCCGGCATTTCCACACGCGCATGGGGGCGATGTCCGCCGCCATGACCTCCTGCGGAGCCTGCGGCTGGACGGCCGATCCCTCCGGATACCGCTATACCCGGACCGATCCCGAAACCGGCGAGCCCTGGCCCGCAATGCCGGACGCACTTCGTCATCTTGCCATCCGGGCCGCATCGGAAGCGGGGTATGATGGCTTCGATCCGGCGTCCTGCCTCATTAACCGCTATATGCCGGGAGCGGGTATGGGGCTCCATCAGGATCGCGATGAGGGGCGGCCGGAAGCGCCGGTTGTGTCGGTTTCCCTCGGGATCCCGGCACGCTTTTCGTTTGGCGGCACGAGCCGGAGTGATCCGAAGCGTATCATCGAACTTCTGGATGGGGATGTCGTGGTCTGGGGCGGGGCATCGCGCTTTGCATGGCACGGGGTCTCCCGCATTCGCGAAACATTCCATCCGCAGACAGGTGCCATGCGATACAATCTGACGTTTCGCGCTATCAACGTCGCGCTTTTTCGGCCATAACCAGCCCCCCGCAACTCCTGCATTCACATCCTTCCGGAGGGCATTTGATGCACCCCTCGAGCCAGACCCCGACGTCCACCAACACGATGTCCTGGTCTCCTGCAAGCTGGCGTTCCCGCCCCATCGTCCAGGCTCCATCCTATGCGGATGAAGCGGCGCTTGCTGCTGTCGAAGCTCGTCTGCATCGATATCCACCGCTGGTCTTTGCGGGGGAAGCCCGCCGTCTCAAGACGCGTCTGGCCGCGGCGTCGCGCGGGGAGGCCTTCGTCCTGCAGGGCGGCGCCTGTGCCGAGAGCTTCGACGAGTTCACCGCCGACATCGTGCGCGACACATTCCGCGTCCTGCTCCAGATGGCGGTCGTGCTAACCTTCGCCGCCAAGGTTCCGGTCGTGAAGATCGGGCGCATGGCCGGACAGTACGCCAAGCCGCGCTCGTCCAATACCGAGACGATCAATGGCGTGACGCTGCCGTGCTATCGCGGTGACATCATCAACGGCCCGGAATTCACGCCCGAAGCCCGTATTCCCGATCCGCGCCGTATGGAAACCGGATATTTCCAGTCCGCCGGCGTGATGAACCTGCTCCGTGCTTTCGCGCATGGTGGTTACGCGAACCTGCATCAGGTCCATAGCTGGAATCTGGGCTTCGTGGAGCGCTCGCCGCTCGCCGCGCGCTATCAGGATCTGGCCCATCGCATTGACGAGACGCTGTCCTTCCTGCGTGCCTGCGGGTTCGACGGCTCGGCTTCGCAGATCGACGAGACGGAGTTCTACACGTCTCACGAAGCCCTGTTGCTGCCGTATGAACAGGCCCTGACCCGCGTGGACAGCACGAGCGGCGATTACTATGACTGCTCGGCACATTTCCTGTGGATCGGTGACCGCACGCGCCAGCCGGACGGTGCGCATGTTGAGTTCCTGCGCGGTGTGCAGAACCCGATTGGTATCAAGGTGGGCCCGACCACGACGGTTGCGGATCTCGAGAAGCTGCTCGAAATCCTGAACCCGAATGACGAGGCCGGTCGCATCACGCTGATCTCGCGCATGGGCAAAGACAAGGTGCGCGAGCATCTGCCGCCGCTGCTCGATGCCGTGAACCGCACGGGCCGCACCGTGACCTGGCTGTGCGATCCGATGCATGGCAACACCACGACCACGTCCAGCAAGATCAAGACGCGCTCTTTCGACAACATCCTTGGCGAAGTGCTCGGCTTCTTCGATGTCTTCGAGGCGGCAGGCCGTCGTCCGGGTGGCATCCATCTTGAAATGACGGGTCAGGATGTCACGGAATGCATCGGCGGCGCACAGTGCCTTACCGAAGACGATCTGGCTGGTCGCTATGAAACATTCTGTGATCCGCGCCTTAATGCGGAGCAGTCCCTTGAAATGGCCTTCCTTCTTGCTCAGGAATTGACGGGACGAGCAGGAAAGAAATAATGACCGCTTCCGATCCCCAGAAGACTCCACAAGCCGCGCTCCGGCGCGCGCTTGGCACTCTCGGCCCGCTGGACGAGAAAACCATCGAAGCGCGGACGGACGCCTATTTCGGGCGAACGCGGCACATTGTGGAGCATTTCGGGGATTCCCGCGTCACCTATGCGGTGTTCATCCGCCGTCCGGTGATTGCGGCCTGCGGTCTGGTCACGCAGTGGCTGAAGAACGTGGCGGAAGCGCAGGGCTTCGACCTTGACTGCCGGGAAATGTACGCCGAAGGCGAGTGGGTCGGCGCGGGTGAACCGTTACTCTACCTGAGCGGCAGTTTCAGCCGTCTGGCGCCGTTGGAAACGCTGGTGCTCCAGCGGATCGGCTCGACCTGCGTGGCCGCACATAATGCCTATCAGATGGCCATGGCACTGCCCTCCATCCCGTTCCTTGCCATGGACGCCCGTCACTGCGCGGGCTTTGAGATGCAGGAACAGATGGCCTATGCAGCGGGTGTCGGCTCCCGCGCGGCCCGAAAGGAAGGCGCACGCGGCTTCATCGGCAACGCCAATGACGCCACGGCTGGTTTCTTCGGTCTCGAGGCGGGCTTAGGTACGATGCCCCATGCCCTGATCGGTTATGCAGGCTCCACGCTGCGTGCGGCGGAGATGTATGACGAGGTGTATCCGAATGATCCGCTGACGGTTCTGGTGGATTACTTCGGACAGGAAATCACGGATGCGCTCGCCGTCTGCCGCCGCTTTCCCGAACGTGCTGCGAAGGGTCATCTGAGTGTCCGTCTGGACACTCATGGCGGTCGCTTCCTTGAAGGACTGGACCCCCAGACCTCATATGGTGTGCTTGAGCGTCACACGCCGGGCACCATCCGCCGCTACCGTTCCGATCAGGAGCTGCGCGATCTGGTGGGAACGGGCGTGTCGGCGGCAGCAATCTGGCGCATGAGGGAGGCTCTGGACCATGCAGGGTTCCATCATGTCAGGATCGTTGCGTCTTCCGGATTCAACGTCGCCAAATGTTCGACGATGCGGGACGCTCATGCCCCGATCGACGTGATCGGCAGCGGGTCCTTCATTCCCGACCGCTGGTCCGAAACCTATGCAACGGCTGATATCGTGGCCTATGACGGGCAGCCCCGCGTCAAGCTCGGACGCGAGTTCCTGCTCCAGAAGGTCCGTGACAGCCACGAGACATCCAAGGACATTTCATGACCGACGATACGATTGACCCTGTCGAAGGCGCCTCCGAAAACGGCACTGAGGCGGGGACGTGGAACGTGCGCATCATCGACCTGTCAGGCGCGACGGAAGGCGAGGATGATACGGTCGAGGTGGTCAAGGACTTCATCGACCTGATGCACGCCAACGCCTATGCCCGCGCCTATGTTCGCGACAGCATCGAGCGCTGCCGGACGCCGGGTGCGAGCAGTAAGGAAGTTATCGAGAACTGGCTGGCGTTCGGTGAAAACGCCGAAGTCGTGGATGCCGGCGAAGATGGCTGGAAGTCCTCCACCGAGCTCGAAGACTTCGCGGCCAGCCGCGCCACGCCGATGGAGCGTGACTGGCGCGCCATTGATCCGCGTCGCCTGGTCGACGACGAGGAAATCAATGGTCCGCCGGATGAGGATGATGACGAAGATGACGAAAACCGTCACGAAGTGATCCGTCACTGAATATCCGGCACGAAGGATGGGGAGGCTCCCCATCCTTTGCGCGGCCTTCCTGAAAACCCGCTCTGGCAACGCGGCGCATCATGCGGCATTAAGGCGTCATGAAACTGCGCTTCGCTCCGTCCCCGACCGGTTACCTGCATGTTGGCAATGCGCGCCTTGCCGTCGCCAATTTCCTTTTCGCACGCCATAACGGCGCCAAGTTCCTGCTGCGGATCGACGATACCGATACCAGCCGGGGCAAGCCCGAATATGAAGAGGCAATCGGCAAGGATCTGTCCTGGCTGGGGCTGAAATGGGACGAATACGTCCGCCAGTCCGAGCGGCTAGACCGTTATGCCGAAGTTATTGAAAAGCTGAAGGCAACAGGCCGTCTTTATCCCTGCTTTGAAACGGAATACGAGCTGAACGCCAAGCGCGAAGCCCGCATCCGCTGCGGCAAGGCACCGATCTACGATCGTGCCATGCTCAAGCTTACGGCCGATCAGCGTGCCCGTGCCGAAGCCAACGGCAAGACCCCGCACTGGCGCTTCCGCCTCAGCGATGGCAGCCGCAAATGGAACGACCTCGTCATGGATGAGTGCTCGGTCAAGCTGACGGCCATTTCCGATCCGGTTCTGGTGCGCGGGGACGGCACAATCCTGTACACGCTAGCCTCCGTGATCGACGATCTGGATCTGGGGATCACCCATATCGTCCGTGGTGAAGACCATGTGACCAATACGGGCGTGCAGATCGATATTGCCGAGGCACTGGGTGCAAAGCCCAACCGTTTCACCTTCGCGCATCTGCCGCTGTTGCTGGATTCCGATGGCGGGAAGCTGTCCAAGCGGTTCGACTCGCTCGCGCTGAAGTCCCTGCGTCAGGACGGGCTGGAGCCGATGTCGATCGTCTCCTATCTCGCCCGCGTGGGATCGTCAGATGATCCGCAGGTCATGACGATGGACGAGGCCATCGCGGCCTATGACATCTCGCATGTTTCCAAGTCGGCCGCGCGGTTCGACATGACGCAGCTTCTCGCCCTGAACCGTCGCGCGCTGCACAGCCTGCCGTTTGAGGCCGCGAAGGCACATCTTCCGCCGGAAGCTGACGAGACGTTCTGGAACGCGGTGCGCGGAAACGTGGACCTCTCCGCCGAGATCCCGCACTGGTGGGATGTGGTGCATGGCACGATCGTCCCACCCTCACAGCCGGAAGACCGTGAGTTTCTTCAGCAGGCCCTCGACACCCTTCCCGCCGAGCCGTGGGGTGAGGACACCTGGAAGGACTGGACCAACACGCTCAAAGAAGCTTCAGGCCGCAAGGGGCGTACCCTCTTCATGCCGCTGCGTCTGGCCCTGACGGGTGAAGATGCCGGTCCGGAACTGCACGTTCTGCTCGGCCTGATGGGGCGCGAACGCACGGTGGCCCGTCTGCGGGACGCCATTCAGGCCTGACCCTGTTGCCCCGTCGCGCTTTTCAACAACCGCGACGGGGTCGATCTCTTCAGATCGCCTTGACAGACCAGAACGCCGTCCAGCTTTCGCCCGGCTTCAGATGTAACAGGCCGGGTTTCTGTGAAAAATCGCCCTTGAAGCCCACTGGCGTCGCATAGCCGTACCAAGGCTCGATGCACAGGAAATCGGCTCCGGGTTTCGTCCATAGGCCAAGTTCTTTGAAGCCGCCCCAGACGAACCGGATGCCCGCTCCATCCGGGCCGACCATGTCCACGGACCGGCTTTCGGGTTTCTCAAGGATGAGCGCGTCTTTTTCAAAAAGCGCATCCGTCAGCGCAAGCACGTTGTCCAGGACCGGCGTATGCTGCTTTTCAGGTAAAAGCAGTCCGTCAGCGTCAATGCGCCGGACGGGCAAGGGTTCGTCATATTCAAAAACCAGCCTGTAGCTGTCTTTTGCCACGCCCTGCTTCAGCGGCCAGCGGAAGGCCGGATGCGCGCCGAGTGAGGCATGGAGCGTGCTGGCGCTGTCCGGATTATGCAGATGATACGAGACGCGCAGGGTGTTGTTCTCGATCAGATAGACCAGTCGCAGCCGGAAGGCGGACGGGAAGATCGCACGGCTTTCGACGTCGTCCACCAGTTCCAGCGTGCAGCCTTCCGACGTCCGCGCGATCCAGCGGAAGACCCGGTCCCGCGCTAAGCCGTGCTGTTTCAGTCTGACGGGGGCGCCATCGAGCGTGATCTCATGCTCGGGGAGCCTGCCGATGATCGGGAACAGGACCGGCGACTGTCTCGGCCATGCCGGTCCTGCGTTCCAGAGCAGATCGTCCGTCCCGTTATGCAAGGCGACCAGTTCGGCGCCATGGCTCCTGACCGAGGCCTTCAGCAGGCCGGTCCCGAAATCATGTCTGTCGTCCGTCACGATATCCGTCATGGGATGTCTCCTGTCAGGGGGTAGGATCAGGCGTTTGCGGCGTATCGCCCGGCTCGGTCGTGTGGAAGCGACGGAAATCGACCTCCACGCGTCCATCCGGACGATTGGCGATCATATCCGAAAAACGGTAGCCGTGTTTCACATGTCCGATTTCGTAGGCATGACGGGCGAAAACGGTCTGGGACGAGATTTCGTCCGTGCCGTCCATCGTGATGATGATTTCCGCGTTCTGATCAATCAGCGTCTCGGCTGACAGACCGAAAAGCGGGCTCTGTGCGTCGATCAGATGGGTCGCGTTCAGACTGATGCGAAAGATCGGCATATGGGACTGCACCAGCGTAAGCCGGTCGAACCGCCGGACCAGACGTCCGCGCTCGTCCGGCATAAGGCGCGTGAGCGTCATCTCGATATTGGCGGACAGGATCAGGGTGCGGCGCTGGTTGGCGATGCGGATCGTAAGAGTGGGGATCACGTCGTCATAGGAGACGACCGCCACATGACTGAAGAGCACGCGGGCGCGGGGGCGGGAAAAGCGGGCGAAGACCAGCCCTGTGGCGAGCGCGTTCAGCATCATGCCTGCCAGAACTTCGAACGAGACGATGGTGTTCGTCAGGCGTCCGACGGGCGACATGGTGCCGTAACCGACGGTCGAAATCGTTTGAACGCTAAAGAAAATATCGTCGAGGAAATCCCCGTCCGCAATGCCGCTGACGCTGTGCGGGATGACGTAATACATCAGCGCAAAGGCGATATTGATGACCAGATAAAGCCCGATCGAGGCCCAGAAGAACATGAACCAGCTCATGGTCATCAGGGTATGATAGAGGTCTCCAAGAGCGCCGGAATCCAGACCTGTGCGGATGATGTCGCTGCGGCCGTTCTCTTCGAGGACATGCGCCCGGATCCTGTTGACCGTCTCGACGACGGTGGGATGTCCGTGCTGTGATTCTGGCGCCCCTGGATCAGGTCGGGCTTGCATCCGTTTCCGGTGGCGCCAGTGAATCATGGGGTCAGCTCCTGTTCCTGCGAGCGCTGCTCAGTTCGCTGACAACGCCGTGAAGGGTGCGAAGCTCCTGTTCCGTCACTTCGCCTCGGGTGAAGAAATGACGCAGGTTCCGCAACATTCCGGGGCGTTTCTGCTCATTTCTGAGGAAATTGGTCTCATCCAGATCGCGGACGAGGTGGGACATGAAATTCTCCATCTCCCCCTTCGTCGCCACATGCGTCTCGTTGGTCATGAGTTCGCGCGGTGGCGTCATGTCTTCGGTCAGGAACCACTCATAGGCCATGATCAGCACGGCCTGTGCGAGGTTCAGCGACATGAATTTCGGGTTGAGCGGATAGCGGACCAGCGTATCGGCGCGGGCCATATCCTCGTTATCCAGACCGGCGCGTTCGGGCCCGAACAGAATGCCGGTGCGCAGGCCACGGGTGGAGGCGACACGCAGTTCGGCGGCGGCACCTCGCGCAGTCATGACCGGCTTGACCACATGGCGCGGGCGCGGGCACGTCGCGAAAATGCGGTGCAGGTCGGCCACGGCATCGTCCACCGTCTCGAACACCTGAGCCGCGTCCAGGATCCGGTCCGCGCCCGAGGATGCATACCAGGCGCGTTCCTGTGGCCAGCCGTCGCGCGGGGCGACAATGCGCAGATGGAACAGGCCGCCATTCGCCATGGCGCGCGCCGTCGTACCGATATTCTCGGCAAGCTGCGGGCGTACCAGGATCACAACCGGATCAAAATCTCCAAGGGGGCCGATATCCGCCCCGCCGTCACGTCCGGTCATGGTTACGCCTTCCGCCAGGTTGTGCCACCGGGGCCGTCTTCAAGGGTAATGCCATCTGCCGCAAGCTGCGCACGGATGGCATCGGCGCGGGCGAAATCGCGGGATTTGCGGGCTGAAAGACGCTCTTCGATCAGCTTTTCGATGGCGCCAGCATCCACACCGGACTGGAACCACTCTGCAGGCGTCACATTGAACAGACCCAGCATTTTTCCGGCGGCCAGCAGGCTTGAGGCAGAATCCTGATCGCCCTGCATGGCGGTATCCGCCAGCGGGTGAAGGGCGGCGATGGCCAGCGGCGTATTCAGATCATCGCATAGCGCGTCCATGACCGCTGCCGGAACAGCGGCACCCGGCTGGGCATCGCCGCGTTCAAGGGCACGGTACAGCCGGTCCAGAACCCGACGGGCTTCCTCCAGCTTGTCCCAGCTGAAATCCAGCGTGGAGCGATACTGCGCGCCCAGATAGAGCAGGCGCAGCGGCTCTGCGGGAGAGCGGTCCAGCACTTCGCGGATCGTGAAGAAATTGCCGAGCGATTTCGACATTTTCTCGCCGTTCGACAGCAGCATCCCGTTATGGACCCAGTGCGTGGCGAACCTGCCATGCGGATGGCAGCACATCGACTGCGCGCGTTCGTTCTCATGATGTGGGAACAGCAGATCGTCTCCGCCGCCATGAATGTCGAAGCTCTCGCCCAGATAACGGTGTGACATGGCCGAGCATTCGATATGCCAGCCCGGACGTCCGCGCCCATAGGGGCTGTCCCAGCCCGGCAGATCCGGCTCGGAGGGCTTCCACAGCACGAAATCGCCAGGATCGCGTTTGTAGGGCGCGACTTCAACACGGGCTCCCGCAATCATGTCATCGAGCGAGCGGCCGGACAGCGCGCCATAGGACGGGAAACTGCGGACTGCAAACAGCACATGCCCTTCAGCTTCATAGGCATGTCCGGTTTCGATCAGCTGCGCGATCATCTCCAGCATATCGTCGATATGATGGGTGGCGCGGGGCTCGATATCGGGCGGCAGAATGAAGAGCGACGCGAGATCTTCATGAAAGGCCTGCGTCGTGCGTTCGGTCAGGGCGGAAATGTCCTCCCCGTTTTCCTTTGCGCGCGCGTTGATCTTGTCGTCCACGTCGGTGACGTTGCGGACGTAAGTGACGCGCGGATACAGCGTCCGCAGCAGACGGATGAGGATATCCGCGCACATCATGGCGCGCAGGTTGCCCAGATGCGCGCGGTCATAGACGGTCGGTCCGCAGAAATAGACGCGCACATTCCCGGGATCGAGGGGCGTGAACGGTCGCTTTTCGCGAAGATGGGTGTCGTGCAGGCGGAGCACGTGTGCAGCAGGATCGGCCATATGCCGATCAATGCGCCAGCCTTGGTTCAGGTGCAACAGGCTTTGTTACTCTTGTCGGCAGGTTTGACGCCTGTATTAGGAGGGCATGAGCAGCACCTTTTCCAGTCATCCGCCGTCCGATCCGACAACCCCGCGCAGCCATGCCCTGACGCTCGTGCGGATTGCGCTGCCGCTGGCCCTGTCACAGCTCTCCGAAATGGCGATGGGCGTGACGGATACGGTCCTGCTCGGTGGTCTCGGGGTGACGGAACTTGCCATTGGCGGCCTGTCCAGCACGTTCTTCTTCACGACGATGGTGACGTTCCAGGCCGTTCTCGGCGGGGCAGGAGTGCTTCTGTCACATGGACGTGGCGCGCAGGATCATGGCCGCACGTCCCATGACGGGCGCAGCGTCATGAGCGCGACGCTCGCGCTCGCCATCGCGGTCTTCATTCCGTGTGCCCTGCTGCTGGCATTTTCAAAAACCATCTTCACTTCCATCGGCGAACCGGCGGAAGTGATCACGCATGGCAGCCGCTTCATTGATATTCTGCTGCTGTCACTTCTGCCTGATCTGGCCGTTATCGGGGTGCTGCGTGTCGCGCTGCCGGCGCTGGGCGCCGAGACGCTGCTGCTCTGGATCATGCCGGCCATGGCGATCTGCAACGGGCTGACCAATGCGGCGCTGATCCACGGCTGGGCGGGGCTTCCCGCGATGGGGCTTTACGGTTCCGCAACGGCGACGACCCTGACCGGCTGGGTCGTCAGTTTTGCCCTGTTCGGCCTCTGTCTGACCCATGAGCGCGTGCGGGCGGTGCTGAAGCCCGCGCCTGTGCAGTGGGCTGTCATGAAGGATCTGCTGAAGCTGGGCGGTCCCATGATGATGGGGGCGGCGGCCGAAATCCTGATGTTCCAGATCACCAGTCTGCGCGCCGGTGAGCTCGGAACACACAGCCTCGCGGCCCATCAGGTGGCGGTCAATGTCAGTTCGCTGCTGTTTATGGTGTGTCTGGCGATCGGTCAGGCGACGAATGTGCGCGTGGCGTACTGGCGGGGAGCGGGCCGCATGGAGCAGGGGCGTCGTGCGGCTCTGACCGGAATCGGCATCGTCCTGATGTGGAGCTTGGCCACTTCCTCGCTACTGCTGCTCTGGCCGGAAAAGATCCTGCCGCTCTATTTCTCGAATCGTGCGCCGGACCCCGAAACCACGGCGCTGGTCGTGACGCTTCTCAAAATTGCGGGGCTCTACCAGATCGCGGATGGCCTGCAATGCGTCTTCAGCGGCGCACTCCGGGGCTGCGGAGACGCCGTGACGCCGATGCTGATTGCCGTGGCAAGCTATGGTCTGGTCGGTCTGGTGTTCGGAGGATGGCTGGCCTTCCACCAGCATGTAGGCGTGGAAGGCCTCTGGATCGGCATGGCGCTGGCGCTGGCCACGACCTGTGTGGCCTTCGGGATCAGGCTGCTTCGCGTGATGCGCAAGCCCGTGCCTGCCACATCGTGAGTCCGTAGATCACCAGTCCCAGCGCAGAGAACAGCGCCCCGCCCCAGCCAACGGATCCCAGCCCGAGCCCTGAGCTGACCAGCACCGCCCCCAGCCATGCTCCGAAGGCATTGGCGAGATTGAACGCCGAATGGTTGAGCGAGGCGGCGAGGGTCTGTGCATCCCCGGCGACTTCCATCAGGCGGGTCTGGAGGGCAGGGGAGAGCATGATGATCCCGGCCGGAACCAGAAAAGTGACTGGCAGCATGGCGTAGGGCGAGGGCAGTAGCAGCCAGAACCCTAGCATGAAGACAATGCTTGCCGTCAGGGAGACGATCACCGTCCGGTCGATGCTGCGGTCAACCATGGCCCCGCCAAACGCATTGCCCGCCACCATGCCCAGTCCCCACACGACCTGATAGACGGCCACCAGCCAGCCCGGAAGCTGTGTGACCTCCGTCAGGCCGGTCGTCAGGAACGTGTAGATCCCGAAAAGCCCGCCAAACCCGACCGCGCTGGTCAGCAGCGTCAGCAGAACCTGCGGGCGTTTGAACGCACCGAGTTCGGTCAGTGCGGTTGCGCCCGGATGCGGCCTGTCACGCGGTGCGAAGAACCAGATCCCCACAAAGCATACGGCGCCCAGAGCCGCGATCGTGCCGTAGGCCACGCGCCATCCCACGTGATTGGCGGCATAGGTCGAGAGGGGCGACCCGATAACAGTCGAAATCATGATGCCCGACAGCACCCGTCCGACCGCCCGTCCGCGTCGGGCACGCTCGACCATCGACGCGCCGATCAGAGCCGAAACGCCAAAGAAAGCCCCGTGAGGCAGGCCCGTGATGAAGCGCATGAGTTCGATGCCCGCGAAGCTGGGCATCAGGATGCTGCCTATATTGCCCGCAATGAACAGGCATAACAGGCAGAGCAGGAGCGTGCGGCGTGGCAGGCGCGCGCCCAGGATCGCAATCAGCGGGGCACCGATGACGACGCCCATGGCATAGGCCGAAATGGCCCAGCTTGCCTGCGAAATGGTGATGTTCAGGGAGTGCGAGAATTCCGGCAGCAGACCCATCATGGCGAATTCGCCGGTGCCGATGGTGAATGTTGCCAGCATGAGGGACAGCATGGCCGGTCCGACACCGTGGGGTGGGCGCACCCGTTCGACGTCGAGAGGTTCGATGGAGTCCATAAGGGGAATTCCGGGAATGGAGGTCAGGACCGTCCTGCCAGTACCGGATCGTGAAACGTTGTCGCGGCTCCCCATCTCGGAGGAGCCGCGACGAACAGATCAGTTCTCGGTCGGCAGTCGGATGGTCTGACCCGGATAAATGTCATCCTTGGCTGTGACAAGCGGTTGATTTGCGTCAAGCAGCTCATCGCCGGTGATGTCCTGCGGCAGCTTGTCAGCCACTTCGTCCAGCGTTTTGCTCGTCTTGATTTCCAGAAACTCCGGCTCCGGCGTTCCGGCCGGAACGGCGATTTCGGCTTCAACCGCCGAGACGCCCGCGACATTGCCTGCCGCAAGGATCATCTGGTCGCGGTCCTTGGCGTTGTCCGCCTTGCCGCGCAGATAGATCGTGCGGTCGTCGATCACCAGATGGGACATGTGCATCTGGGCGAGGCCGAATCTTTTGAAGGCACGCTTGATGACGCTCTCCCCGGGCTTGGGGGGCAGAGGCGCATCAAGGGACTGCACCAGTCCTTCGAGGGAACCTTCGCCGATACGGCCGGCTTTGGGATTGAAGCGGTAGGTTTTCATGCGGAAACTCGAAAAAACGTGTTGCTCCCCTTCAGGAGTGCTCGGGAAAAAGCGAAGGGGAGTTCCGGACAGTTAGCGCAGCCGGAGTTGATGTGGTTGCGTACTTTCCGCGCCCCCACTGCAAGAAAATGACATGGCTTGCAAGCAGGTTTTGATTGACCCCGTCCGGGGACTCCTGTAGGCGCGACGGCACAGCCGGAAACGTGGACGTACCGGCCGGTCCAACAGCGCGGGAGTCTGCAATCCCGCCGGTCCGGCATCTGGGTGCGCGCCCGCCCTTTCCAATCCGGGAGAGGGCCTACCGGCACAACAAAACGGACCGCCATGCAGCATGGGGCGGTTCTGATGAGTACAGGGGTCAACCCATGTCAAAGCGTCTTGAGAGCAAGTACAAGATCAACCGTCGCCTCGGCGTCAACCTGTGGGGCCGTGCCAAGTCCCCGGTCAACCGTCGCGAATACGGCCCCGGCCAGCACGGTCAGCGCCGCAAGCAGAAGCCGTCCGACTTCTCCATCCAGCTGATGGCCAAACAGAAGCTCAAGGGCTACTACGGCAACATCAGCGAGAAGCAGTTCCGCAAGTATTATGACGAAGCCGTTCGTCGCAAGGGCGATACGTCCGAGAACCTGATCGGTCTGCTCGAGCGTCGTCTGGACGCCGTTGTGTACCGTCTGAAGTTCGCGATCACGCCGTTCGCATCGCGTCAGTTCATCAGCCACGGCCATGTTACGGTCAACGGCAAGAAGGTGAACATCCCGTCCTACCTCGTGAAGGAAGGCGACGTCATCGAAGTCCGCTCCACCTCCAAGCAGCTCGCCATTGTGCTCGACGCTGTCCAGACGGGTGAGCGCGACACGCCGGAATACGTTGAAGTCGATCACCGCCAGATGAAGGGCACGTTCCTGCGTGTTCCCGTTCTTTCGGACGTGCCGTACCCGGTGCAGATGGAACCGAACCTGGTCGTCGAGTTCTACTCCCGCTGATCCTGAGCCGGGCTTTATTGCCCGGATCGGAATGCGACCGGAAAAAGCCGGATGGGTTCTCCCATCCGGCTTTTTTTTTGTGCCCGAGCCGCAGGCTGCCGTATCCTGTTGCACGGATAGTCTACTGGTCATTACTGTTGCATGACGTTTGCAAAGGATCCGGGGATGCGCGCTCTTACCGCTGGGGGATTATGCCTGATGCTTCCGGCGCTGATCAGTGCGCCTGCCCTTTCCCGAGGGATCAATACTTTTGTCCCGCCAGTGCACGTCCCGGTCGACCTTCCACGGAATTACGCCGTGACGTCTGCGCAAACCTCTGAAGGTTCCGGGCATTATGTGGACGCCCCGCAGGCACGGGCCATGGCGCCGCCCCCACTCCGTCTCACGCGTGCAGGAAAAGCCTGGCAGTTCCTGCGCAGCGTTCTGCCCGGCGGGAAGGGAGATATCTCTAATTCTGGCAGTCTACATGACCCTGTTTCAGGGAGCGCCATCGGGAAATTCGGCGAGGCCTATGCAACATCCGGCCCGATGGGAAGCGGGATCGCACCCCATGGGAACACCGTGGACTAGAAAGAGGTGCCGCCAAACCGGCATTTCCCGGAAGAGTAGCCCTCCGGTCTCTTGACGGGGAAGGGGTCCTTCTGCACATTGCCGCCTCCCGATGGAATAGGCTTCGATCAGGGTTGTCCTCTGCTTCTGCTGCCCGGTGATCTGCCTGCCTGGGCACTCTGTCTGGGCACCATGAAGGTTCCAGTCCCGGGTCTTTCTTTTTACCGGAGGCATCATGTCAGAGGCGTTGAGCGCAGAAATTAACCGCGAGATCGCACGTCGGCGCACCTTTGCCATCATCTCCCATCCGGATGCCGGTAAGACGACCCTGACCGAACGCATCCTGCGGGCGGGTGGTGCGATCCAGATGGCGGGCAATGTCCGCGCCAAGGGTGAGCGCCGCCGCACGAAGTCCGACTGGATGGGCATCGAGCGCGACCGTGGCATTTCCGTCGTAACCTCTGTCATGACCTTCGAATATGGCGACTGCGTCTTCAACCTGCTCGACACGCCGGGCCATGAAGACTTCTCCGAAGACACCTACCGTACCCTGACGGCCGTGGATTGTGCGGTCATGGTCATCGACGCTGCGAAGGGTATTGAAGACCGGACCCGCAAACTGTTCGAGATCTGCCGCCTGCGCGACATTCCCATCGTTACCTTCATCAACAAGATGGACCGTGAAGCACAGGACTGTTTTGCGCTGCTCGACGAAATTGCCAACACGCTCGCGCTGGACACGTCTCCGGCCACATGGCCGATTGGACGCGCCGCCAAGTTCATTGGCACGTACGATCTGCGGACGCAGACAGTGCATACGAAAGAGCCCGTCGGCGAAGACGACCCCCGTATCATCCAGATGCGCGAGGAAGTCGAGCTTGCCGAAGCTGCACTGCCCCTGTTCGATCGGGAGTCCTTCGATGCGGGCCATCTGTCTCCGGTATTCTTCGGCTCGGCCATGAAGGAAATCGGCGTGACGGACCTGCTCGACGCGCTTGTGGCTTACGGTCCCGCACCCCGCGCGCAGCAGACCGAAACCCGCGAGGTCAAGGCTTCCGAAGATCAGGTTACGGCACTGATTTTCAAAATCCAGGCCAATATGGACCCGAACCATCGCGATCGTATGGCCTTCGCCCGCGTCTGTTCCGGTCGTCTGACCCGCGGGATGCGGCTGAAGCATGTTCGGACCGGCAAGCAGTTCGCCCTGCACACGCCGCAGTTCTTCTTTGCCCGTGACCGCCAGCTTGCCGAAGAGGCGTTCGGTGGTGACGTCGTCGGTATTCCAAATCACGGCACATTGCGGATCGGCGATACGCTGAGCGAGAGCGAAGACCTGCGTTTCACCGGCGTGCCGCACTTCGCACCCGAAATCCTGCGGCGTGTCCGTCTTGATGACGCCATGAAGGCCAAGAAGCTGCGTCAGGCCCTCGTGGAACTGGCCGAGGAAGGTGTTGTCCAGCTTTTCCGCCCGCAGGACGGCCTTTCGCCGATCGTGGGCGTGGTTGGAACGCTTCAGCTTGACGTGCTCCAGTCCCGTCTTCTGGGCGAGTATGGTGTGACCATCGGCTTCGAGAGCACGCCTTATTCGCTGGCCCGCTGGGTGACCGGAGACCGCACCAAGATCGAGATGTTCCAGGACATGAACCGCTCCGCCATGGCCGATGATCTGGATGGAGATCCGGTTTTCCTCGCAACATCCTCCTTCATGATGCGCCGGACTATCGAGATGAACCCCGATCTGGCGTTTCACGACATCAAGCAGATCGGCATGTCAGCCGCCTGAGAGGAAAACCCCCGCTCTGTAAGGAGCGGGGGTTTTTCTTACAGTCCCATCAGGGACAGGATGTCGGCAAAAGATCGCAGCGGCGTCCCCTGCACAACCAGCGTCCGTCCGATCTGGAGCGCCTTCTGGCGTGCGAGCAGGCGCGCTGCATCCGTGTTGCACAATCCATAATCGGCGACCTGTGCAAAGCCAACTGTGCGCCGGATCATCTCGAGCCCGCAGAACCCTGCCGTATCGCGCAGGATGCCGTTCAGGAATGTCTCGATCAGGTCCTGACGAGCCGCAGGGCCGGAAAGCGCCCACAGATCGCCACCTTCCTTCGAGAGGCTAGAGCGCAGTTCTTTTGAGAAGCTCTGCCAGAAGGCCAGCATTTCGCTTCGAAGCATCGTAGCCTTGTGGGGTGCTGCGCAGAGATGCAGCGCCAGATTGCCCAGATAAAGCCCGCAATCGAATCCGATCGGCCCCATCGTCGCGAATTCACCATCAATGACGCGCACATCCGAACCGTCCAGCATGATGGAACCGGTATGCAGGTCGCCGTGAAGGAGCGCCTGTCTTACCGTCAGAAAGCGCTCCTGAAGTCGGCCGACAGCAAGATGCAGCGTCTGGTCGTTCTGAAGCGCTTTCACATCCTCACACAGACCGGCTTCCGGCGCCGGATTGCGGCCGCAGACGCGATACGGGTCCGTCAGGATCAGATCGACCGTAATGCGGGTGAGGGCGGTATTGCCGGAGAACTGCTCCAGCAGGCGCGCGCCCGTTTCGAATGGCTGGTTCACCCATCCCGTCGCCTGCACCGTTCTGGCGACATACGTCCCGATGACGGCAGAAAATCCCGGCACGGCCCGATCCGCGATCAATGCCGATCGCAGGACTTCATGGACCGTCAGGCATTCCATGACGATCAGAAACAGATCGGCATCATAGGCGAACAATTCCGGCATCAGCCCCGGAACTGCAGGCGCCACAGTCTGCATATAGCGCGATTCATACAGAGCCCGCTCCAGCGGCATGGGCCAGTCCGGCGCCACGCGGACATGAGGCAGCGCCTGTTTGCAGCACAGTGCCCCCGTCGGACCCGTGACCAGAAATACCGTGTTGAGGTTGCCGTCGCTGACCTCCCGGATGGTCCAGTCCGCAGCCTCACCTCCAAGCCGCTCTGGTAGATCCGGCTGCTGTGCAAGCCATTCCCGCAGCCCTGTAGCGTCCAGAATACGATAGGTCATCGGTTTTGCTCCAGCATGGCAGACAGGGTTGGGACGAGGGGGGCGGGTAGTGTCATCTCAGGCCGGATCAGCATCAATGTTTGATATTCCGCATTGCCCAGACGGCTGCAACGCTCTTTCAGCGTTTCGAAATCCAGCGAGGTGGTGATGTTCATCCCGACATCCACGATATGCGTCTGCGGATGTTCGCAGGCCAGAAGACACGCTCCGACCTGACATGCCACATCTGTCAGCCCCAGTTCTTCAAGACATTCCGCCGCCAATTGTGCGGCCAGATCAATCCGGGTTTCACCTTCGCGGCTTTCCACATTCCCTGCTGGCGCGCCCTGCCAGTATCCAGGCAGATAGATGGAGTTCTCCGACCGCTGCCCGATCACGATCCCGTCCGTTGTTCGCAGCAGTCCTACAACCGCCAGTGGACGCAGAACTTCGGGTCCATAAATATCAGGGTCCCGCATCTGGGCCAGAACCCGCCGGTATTCCGACCAGTGCCCGCTGATGATCTCTGCTCCGATCACGTCGGCACAGAAAACGCGCCCGTTATAGAGCGTGGGATGTTGCGCAAGTGCTGCGTTCCAGTGAGATGTCACACGGCTTTCGATCTCCGGAGGCAGTTCCGGCATTTCCCGCTCAACCTGAACCCTGACCTGAGGGGCTAAAGGGGTCACGAACCATGCGGATCGGAAATCTGGCATCGGTCGCTCCGGACAGGACGGCGGAAAGAGCTCTTTCATGGACCGGAACCTCCGGGCCCGCAACGCCTCTCAGGGCATGTCCAGCCGGACCGAAACCGGGCAGTGATCCGAAAGTCCGGCGGGGATCGTATCGTTTCTGTAAGTCATGACCCGCAGGCTGTCCGGCACGAGCCAGTTGCGTGCGGCATTGCCCAGCAGGATATGGTCGATGAAATATTCGCCGCCCCAGCAGGGACTGGCCTTGCCCGCAGTCGTCAGTGTCACGGGCGTTTCAGTCTCGATCTGCTGCATCAGGGGGTCATGCAGCGTCAGGCGCCGGTTGAAATCTCCCAGAACGGCATAGGCCTCGCCCTCGTCCTGTCGTTCGAGCATCCAGTCCTGCATGACGCGAACCTGCTGGTACAGGGTAGGGCAAGAGTGCTGGCGCTGGTTCAGCGGCTGGTCCCAGCATCCCGTCTTGAAATGCACGACCAGCAGGCGCAAAGTAGCATGCGCGTCGCTGATGGTGACATCCAGCCCGCCGCGTAACTGATGAGGTGCGTCTGGAGCAGCAACATTGAGGGCAGAGAGTTCTTCATTGACTGTTACATGCAGATCGCGCCGTACGGCGACCCCCACCCTCTGCACCACCGCATCAGGCGTCATGACGATCTGGTATGTTTTGGGGCTGAAAACGCGGGAAGCGACGATCGGACCGTCCACTTCCTCAAAGGCCACAACATCTGAATCCAGATGTCTGGCATAGGCCGCGAGCTTTGAAAAATCGCGATGCTCTCCACCTGGAACATCATCGGGCAGCGCCTCATCGCCCGAAGGGCGCAGGGTCAGCCAATCCATGTTCCAGGTCGAGAGTTTCAGAATATGTGCTGAAGCCGTTCCCATGCTGCCGATCCCGATGAGACCGGCCAGCATGGAAGCAGTGGCCTGTTTCAGGCCGCCTGTCCTTCGGTGGCGCACATTTCCTCAAGCACGTTCTCGACGGAGCGTGTCTTGCGGGTGCTCTCATCAATGATGAGGATCTCGCCCTTGGGAATATCGTAGAACCAGCCCTGAAGCTTCAGTTCGCCCTGCGCCAGTGCCCGTACGACGGCAGGGTGGGTGCGAAGATGCACAAGCTGGAGCATGACGTTGTATTCGGCCAGAGAACGGATATCTTCCGGACCGGCATCTTCGGCCTTGAGATTCCCAAGGGCCGCCCGGGCCGCTTCGCCATGACGCATCCAGCTCTTGACCGTCGGAAGATTGTCCAGCTTTGGGGAATTCAGATCCATCAGGGCGCCCATGGCGCCACAGTTGGAATGCCCGCAGATAATGACGTTCTTCACCTTGAGCGCACCGACCGCATATTCGATCGCGGACGATACTCCACCTAGCATTTCGCCATAAGCCGGCACGATATTGCCGACATTGCGTACGATGAACAGCTCACCCGGCTCTGTCTGGGTGATGAGACTTGGGCTGATCCGGCTGTCTGCGCAGGTGATGAACAGGGTTGATGGAGACTGGCTGGAGGCCAGGCTCTCGAACAGTTCCGCACTCTCGGGATAAACGTCGGTTTCGAATTTCCGGACGCCGCCCAGCAGTTTCGCCAGAGTATCACGACCACAGGCCATGGTGTTCTCCTTCATCTTGAACTACCGGGCAGTTAGAAGGCTTTATCAGGACAGGTAAAGCATGATTCCGGCCAACCCATGCTTTGTCACTGCCCTGACATACCATGATGCGATTGCTTATGCTGCTCCCAATGTCGTGCGCAGCATTGCAAAGACCACATCCGCATTGGCATCCGGACCGCCAGCCTGAGCCATATCCGGCCGTCCGCCGCCACCTTTTCCGCCCATTAGAGCAGACGCCTCACGGACGAGCTTGACCGCATCCAGACGGTCCGTCAGGTCTTTTGTCACGGCAATCACAATACTGCCACGACCATCGGCATTGGACATCAGCGCCACCACGCCGGACCCGATCTGCTGGGAGATGCTTTCTGCCAGTCCTTTGAGCTCCTTGGGGCTGACATCTCCCAGATCGCGCGCCGAAAGCGTGATGCCGTTGATGCTTTCCGTGGCGCTCGCTCCTTCGCCGGTCGCCAGCTTGCGCTGAAGATCGGAAACCTGGGACGTCAGGGATTTGCGCTCTTCCAGCAGTGCGGCCACGCGGGCGGCAGCGTCGGTCACGGGAACCTTGAGCAGATCCGCGATCTGCTTCAGGCGGTTCTCGGTTTCCAGTGCCAGCGCTTCCGCTGCCAGACCACAGACCGCCTCGATCCGGCGTACGCCAGCCGAGACACCGCTTTCCGACACGATGCGGAACGGTCCGATCTCGCCCACGCGGCCCACATGCGTGCCACCGCACAGTTCGATGGAATAGGCCGTACGATCATCGTCGCCCTTGCCCATCGACACCACGCGGACCTCGTCGCCGTATTTTTCGCCAAAGAGCGCCATGGCGCCTTCCGCAACGGCTTCTTCCTGCGTCATCAGGCGCGTCTCGACCGGAGCATTCTCGCGGATGCGGGCATTGACCTCCGCCTCGACTGCCGCAAGTTCCTCCTCCGTCAGCGGACGTGGCTGGCTGATATCGAAGCGCAGACGCTCCGGTGCATTCAGACTGCCCTTCTGTGTGACATGGGTTCCGACCTGGCGGCGCAGGGCTTCATGCAGCAGATGGGTCGCGGAATGGTGGCCACGAACCGCCGTGCGACGGGCATGATCAATCTCGGCATGAACCGCCATGCCCGGCTTCAGCGTACCTTCGACAACCTTGCCGTAGTGCACGATCAGATCGCCGTTACGCTTCTGCGTATCCGTAATCTCGACGCGCAAACCAGAAGCCGTCAGCGTTCCATGATCGCCGACCTGACCGCCGCTTTCGCCATAGAATGGTGTCTGGTTCAACAGGATCGCAACCGTATCGTCGCTGACAGGCGCCGAAGCCAGTTCGTCATTGCCGCGGAAAATGCCCTGCACTTCCGCATCGGCCTTTTCCGAAACATAGCCGAGGAACTCGCTGGGGCCGTGCTTGTCCCGCGCATCGAACCAGACCGTCTCGGCAGCGGTGTCGCCCGATCCGACCCAGGCCGCACGCGCGCGCTTGCGCTGCTCGGCCATGGCGGTTTCAAAGCCGCTTTCGTCAACCGTGCGTCCCTTTTCGCGCAGGGCGTCCTGCGTCAGGTCGAGGGGGAAACCGAACGTGTCATACAGTTTGAACGCCACATCACCGGGAAGGGCTTCCGTCTCACCCAGACGATCCAGTTCGTCGGACAGAAGCGTGAGGCCGCGTTCCAGGAGGGCTGTGAAGCGTTCTTCTTCGCCTTTCATCGTCTGGGCAATGAGTGCCTGATGCTGAACCAGTTCGGGATAGGCCGCGCCCATCTGCTGGATCAACGCCGGGAGCAGGCGATAAAAGACGGGTTCTTTCGCGCCCATCATATGCAGATGGCGCATGGCGCGACGCATGATACGACGCAGCACATAGCCACGTCCTTCCTTGGACGGCAGGACGCCGTCGGCGATCAGGAAAGCGGTAGAGCGCAGATGGTCGGCGACAACGCGATGGCTGGCCTTGAAAGCACCATCCGCGTCCTGATGCATGACATCGGCCGAGGCTTCGATGAGCGCTCGCATTGTATCGGTATCATAATTGTCGCGCTTGCCCTGCATGATCGCGGCAAAGCGCTCCAGTCCCATACCGGTATCAATGGAAGGCCGGGGGAGAGAATCACGAGAACCGTCCGGCTGATCGAGGAACTGCATGAACACGAGGTTCCAGATCTCGACAAAGCGGTCGCCATCTTCATCCGGGCTTCCCGGAGGACCGCCGAACACGCTGTCGCCATGATCGTAGAAAATCTCTGAACACGGACCGCACGGTCCCGTATCGCCCATCCGCCAGAAATTGTCGGACGTGCCGATGCGGATGATCCTGTCATCGGACAGACCAGCAATTTTCTTCCACAGTTCTGCTGCGTCTTCGTCTTCCGCATAAACGGTGGCGAGCAGCTTGTCCTTGGGAAGGCCAAAATCGCGGGTCAGCAGCGTCCAGGCAAATTCAATGGCTTCGGGCTTGAAGTAATCCCCGAAGCTAAAATTTCCCATCATCTCAAAGAACGTATGATGGCGCGCCGTGTATCCGACATTGTCGAGATCGTTGTGCTTGCCGCCTGCGCGCACGACTTTCTGCGCCGTGGTTGCGCGGGAATAGGGGCGGGTTTCCTGACCGGTGAAGACGTTCTTGAACGGCACCATGCCAGCGTTGGTGAATAGCAGGGTCGGGTCGTTCTGCGGCACGAGGGACGCCGAAGGAACGATGCGGTGGCCCTGCGCACCGAAGTATTCGAGAAAGGCCGATCTGATATCGTTGGTGCTGGTCATGATAAGGGAGCGTCAGTTCCGGGAAGACAGGGAAATATGCTGTCTGTCCTAGACTATTGTGGCCGCCTTGGAAATGCAGCCGTCAGTCAATGCGGTCATGCGATCTGAGGCTGTGATCCTGAAGGCCCGACAGGTCCGGTTCGGGTTCCGGTGCTGTCAGTCCGGCGGCGGGGATTTCTACAGCCATCTGGACGAGTTCCAGCGGAGTTTCCGGGGTCTGAGCACGAAAGACGAGGCGTCTCGAAAGATTGAAATTGGCAACCATGCCGCACAGCGCTCCCGCCGCCAGCGCCAAGGCAGGAAAATGCACGGTCAGCGGAACCGTAGCGTATAGAAGGAAAACCATTCCGCGGTTGAGGAGAAAGCCGAACGAATTGGCCAGCAGGAATCGGAGCCATTGCAGGATCATGTGCTGGTTGTCGGCGGCTGAGAGCCGGAAAGTCCAGAAGCGGTTGAGGCACCAGTTTCCGGTGGCCGCGACGAAATAGGCAATCAGGGTTGCTGCGATCAGTCCTGTCGGCTGGCGCAGCAGGGAGACGGTTCCCCAGTCCACAAGAAATCCGATTGCACCCACGGTACCAAAGCGCAGGAACTGGTCAATGACTTCCGGGCGGCTGCGCGGATAAAAGATACGGCTGCGTCGCAAGGAGTATGTCTCCGGTGGGGCGGGTTGGGATGGCTCTAGCGTGCTGGGAAAGAGGCATGCAAGGGCGTTCTGTTTTCAGTCCACATGAGCGCATAAAAAAAGGCGCCCCGAAGGACGCCTTTTTTCCGAAACCGAAGTCGAAGACCCCGGCGTCAGATCATGTCTGAATTACTTCAGGATGATCTCGACGCGACGGTTCTGCGGCTCGCGGGTGTTCGGGCCGGTCGGAACCAGCGGGTTGGACTCGCCGTAGCCGTGGATGTCGATGGCAGCAGCCGGAACACCGTCACGGATCAGTTCAGCCTTCACGCTGGAAGCGCGACGGTTGGACAGGGCGAGGTTGTACTTCTCGCCGCGCGGGCCCGGATGGGCAGCGGAGTTATCCGTGTAGCCGTTGACTTCGATGCGCGTCGTCTGGACGTGCGTGGAAGCCTGAGCTGCCTGGGCAACGATCTCACGGGCGCGGCCCGTCAGGTCAGACTTGTCCCAGTCGAAGAACACGAGATACGTGCGGGCCGGGGTCGGAGCCGGCGGAACGATGACCGGAGCCGGCGGCGGCGGCGGGGGAGCCGTGTCGAAGGCATAACGCAGGCCCAGGATGAACTGGTGCGAGAAGCGCTGGTCGAAGTTCACGTTGCCCTTGTGGACGCCAGAACCGTTATACGCCGTGGAGCGATAGGGGCCGTCCGAGAACGTCTGACCGATGAAACGGTATTCGGTGGTGACAGCAAGGCCCGGAACATTCGGGATGTCATAGGCTGCACCGACGATGCCCTGGTACGCGAAGCTGCCCTGCGTTCCGCCCATGCGGTTCACATTGCCGTTGTCGTACTGGGTCGTGGTCGGGTTGTAGTGCTGCCACAGGTAGCCAGCGCCAACACCAACGAACGGCGTGACAGGAACGTTCAGGCCAAAGTTGGCGAGATCAATGTCATACAGGACATTGACGAGACCGCCATAGGCCTGATCGGAACCACGGGTGGAACCCGTTGCTGCAGTGTGGGCGCGGTGGTTGATCTGAGAGTAGTTGTACAGACCCTCAACTTCAACGCGCAGACCATTGCCGAAGCCCCAGCCGAATGCACCGAAACCGGTGAAGCCGTCATGGTGACGGTACTGGGAGCTGGAACCGGCATTGCTGCCTGTGCCATCGGCCTGTGTCGTCGGCGAGAAGTGACCGTGCTGGTTCTGGACCAGATTGTACCCACCACCCAGGTCGACATAGGGGCCGGTGATCGTGCTGGCCATGGCAAGCGACGGTGCGGCGACCATCGACGTCATGGCAAGGAGTGCCGTGCGGAGACGCATGTTTTCGTCCTCTTAGTGACTAACGTTCGAGCCGTTGGAAAATGCTTTCACCAACGGACCCAGCGCGATGCATAAGCGCATATAGAACTCAGAGTTCCCGGCGACAAAGCCACTCAGGGGGTTCCAGCTCTACTCGGGGAAGGGGAGTGACATAAAAGCCACAATCCATTTCGCCCGCTTCACGATCTACGCCTCGCGTCTATGCTGCCTTAGCTCAAGGTTTCAGCCGACGCCAGAGCCTCCCGCAGAAAGCAGCTATGCAAAAGCGGTGGCAAAACAGCTATTTAGCCGAGGTATGACGAAATTTTAACATTCATCACGGACGGCAACCCTCGCTTACGAGCAGATTACGCACTGTTTCTGCGGGAATTTCGCGTGTGGAGAAGGCTTTCCCGATCCCGCGCAGCAGGACGAATGCAACCTTCCCGTCCTGCATTTTCTTGTCGCGAGTCATGTGGTGCAGAAGTATTTCCGCCGAGAACGAGTCCCTGAACCAGTCAAAGCTCACCGGCATACCCAGACTGCGCAGGTGCCGGTCCAGCCGATGCAGGTCTTCGGCGGGGGCGTAACCCAGTTCCACGGAAAGCGCCATGGCCAGATGGATGCCGATTGAAACCCCTTCGCCATGCAGAAGGCGCCCGTCATATTCCAGTTCCGCCTCCAGGGCGTGGCCGAAAGTATGCCCCAGATTGAGCAGGGCGCGCCCTCCGACAGTGGCCTGTTCCTTTTCATCGGCAGCCACGACAGCGGCCTTGAAGGCGCAGGCGCGGCGAACGGCTTCCGCAAGTGCAGCAGGATCACCTTCCAGAACATTCTGCCCGTAGTTTTCGCACCATGCGAACAGGTCCGGGTCTGCGATCAGGCCGGATTTGACGATCTCGGCATATCCGGCAATGCGCTGACGTCTTGGGAGGGTGGCCAAGGCGGACGTGTCTGCCAGAACCGCGACAGGCTGATGGAACGCCCCGATCAAGTTCTTGCCTGCCGCTGCGTTGATCCCGGTTTTGCCTCCGACGCTGCTGTCCACCTGTGAGAGCAGCGTTGTGGGGATCTGCACGAAAGGCAGTCCGCGCAGGGCCGTAGCTGCAACGAAACCGGCAAGATCTCCGACCACGCCACCTCCCAGCGCCACAATGGTCGTCTTGCGCTCGATGCCCGTGGATAGAAGCCGGTTCATCACATCGGCGTAGCAGGCGAGGGATTTGCTCTCCTCGCCGCCGGAAACCGAAATCACGTCCGCACGGATGCCCGTTTCTTCGAAAGACGCCAGCAGACGCGGCAGATGCAGGCCGGCCACGATGCCGTCAGTAATGACGACCACGCGTTTCTGGGGGAGATGCGGGGCGAGCAGCGCGCCGGCACGGGAAATGAGATCAGGCCCGATCAGCACGTCATAGCTGTGATGGCTGAGCGAAACATGCACCGTCTCCGGCCTGCGATATTCCTCCAGAACTTCCCGTACCCGATGCACGCCCTGTTCCACGGTTTCGTCTCCACAATCGATAATGATGTCTGCTTCGGCGTAAACCGGATAGCGCAGCCCGACGAGCCGCTCCAGAACTTCGTCGGGACGTCCCTGGGCCAGGAGCGGTCGCCCCGGGCGCCCTGCAACCCGCTTGACCAGCACATGCACGGGCGCGCGCAGCCAGATCGAGACCGCATGACGGCGCACCAGCCGACGGGTCTGGGCGTCCATCCAGGCACCGCCTCCCGTTGCCAGGATGCACGGTGGCCCATCAAGAAGGCGCTGGATGACGCGCCGTTCCCCGTCCCGGAACGCGGCTTCGCCATGTCGGGCAAAGATTTCGGGAATCGAGCTTCCGGCGGCGCGTTCGATCTCGACGTCGGCATCGACGAAGGGCAGGCCGCAGATCTGGGCGAGACGCCGTCCGATAGTGGTTTTGCCAGCCCCCATCATCCCGACGAGGACAACCGTGCGCGACGGTATGCCATCGGATGAGAAAAAGGGTTCCGACTTGGCTGAAAGGGAGAAAGGCAGGCGTGACATGCCCTGCTACCTATCATAGGAGAAGGGGCACGTCCTGCCCTCACTTCGAGACCTTTTCCATGGCCAATATTGATCGTTCCATTTTCCGCCTGCCGTTCATTGGCGGAGCTATTGCCGTCCTTCTCGTTCTGGGCGCTGGCGGAGCGTTTCTGCGTCTGGGCATGACTGCCACTCCGCCGGAGCAGACCATGGTGCACAAGGATTTGTCGGGTGCGGCTTTCGCAAGCTCCACCGCGCCGCAGGCAGAACTTCCGGCCATGCCGCCCGTGCCTGCGGCCCAGACCGCGGTTCAGACGACGGCCCAGAGCCCGGCTGCCTCTGTTGTTGCATCTGGAACGACTCCGGCAGCCCCGGCTGCTGCTACTGCCGCCGCGCCCCTGACCCCTTCGACTCCACTGCCAACAATGCCTGCTCCCAAGGCTGCTCCAGCGCAGTCCATGCCTGCCGCTCCGGTCGCACCGGCTTCCGCTCCCCGACACTGAGCATCCTGTCGTGTCGCGCTCCGGTGACAGCAGGCATGTCGAGGCCTTTCTTGAGATGCTGGCTGCCGAGCGCGGCGCGGCGCTGAAAACCCGGCAGGCTTACGCCTCCGATCTCGCTGATTTTGCGGCGCACTGCGCGCCCATGTCCCTCTGCGACGCGCAGGGGAGGGAGGTTCAGTCCTATCTGGCCGAACTGTCCCGCGCCGGTCTGGCGGCACGAACCGCAGCGCGACGGCTGTCCTGTCTGCGTCAGTTCTATCGTTTCCTGATGCTCGAGTCGGTGCGGGAAGACGATCCGACCGAACGGCAGCAGGCTCCTAAAATTGGATCTTCCTTGCCCAGACCGCTCGACGAGGCTGAAATCCGCCTCCTGCTCGAAACCGGCACACAAGGACATGAAAACGAACGCCGGGACGTCGTCTCCCGGGCTGCGCTGGAACTGCTTTATACGACGGGGCTGCGCATTTCCGAGCTTCTCGCTTTGCCCGCGACCTGCGTCCATGTGCGCGGTCCCATGCTGCTGGTGCGGGGCAAGGGCGGACGGGAGCGTCTGGTGCCTCTGTCCCGGAGCGCGCGGGAGGCGGCCGACCAGCTTGTGCATTTTGACAGGGATCTGGGAAGTCCGTGGCTTTTCCCGGGACGCAATCCGCAAAAACCTCTGACGCGGCAGGGATTCGACAAGATCCTGCTCGCCTGCGCCCTCAAGGCCGGTGTCGACCCCGACCGCGTCAGCCCGCATGTTCTGAGGCATTCTTTTGCCAGTCATCTTCTGGCGCATGGGGCGGACCTGAGGGCGCTTCAGATGCTGCTCGGGCACGCGGATATCGCGACAACCCAGATTTATACGCAGGTCATGTCCGAACGTCTGCGACAGGCTGTGAGCGCGCATCATCCGCTCGCCCGCAAAGGGGTATCTGCGCTCGCGGAAGACTGACAGAAGCATTCCGCCTGTCTCAGGGACTGTTTCCCGGCGCGCAGGCGTGCTATCGGGCGGCCATGCGCCAATTCCTAGATTTCGAGAAGTCGGTCGCCGAACTCGAGACCAAAATCGACGAACTCCGCCAGATGGGCAGCCAGGGCAAGGCCTCAGGCACCAGCGGCATCAATATCGATGACGAGATTGCCCGTCTGTCCGAAAAGGCCGACAAGCAGCTCCGCTCAACGTACTCCAAGCTGACGCCGTTGCAGAAAGTGCAGGTGGCCCGTCACGCCCAGCGCCCCAAGGCACTGGATTACGTGCGTCTGCTGACGACAGACTACACCCCCCTGTCCGGCGACCGCGCCTTCGGTGACGATGACGCCATGATCGGTGGTCTGGCCCGTTTCCGCGGAGAGCCGGTCGTCATTGTCGGTACCGAGCGTGGTCACGACACCGAGACGCGTCTGAAGCATAATTTCGGCATGGCCCGTCCCGAAGGTTACCGCAAAGCACAGCGCCTGATCGAAATGGCCGGACGCTTCGGCCTGCCGGTTCTGAGCTTCATCGACACTGCGGGTGCCTGGCCGGGAATCGACGCCGAAGCGCGCGGACAGGCCCAGGCCATCGCGAAGTCGATCGACGTGTGTCTCAAGGCGCCCGTACCGCTGATCGCGACCGTGATCGGCGAGGGTGGTTCGGGCGGTGCCATCGCCATCGGTGCGGGTGACCGCATCCTGATGCTCGAACATTCGATTTATTCCGTGATCTCGCCGGAAGCCGCAGCTTCCATTCTGTGGCGGGATCCGAAGCTGGCCCCTGCCGCCGCAGAAGCTCTCAAGCTCACCGCGCAGGATCTTCAGTCCCTCGGCCTGATCGACCGGATTGTCCCCGAGCCCATCGGTGGCGCCCAGCGCGCGCCGAAAGAAGCTGTAACGGCTATCGGGAATGCGATTTCCGAAGAACTCGAGTCCCTCAAGGGACTGACAGGACCGGCGCTGATCCAGAAGCGTCGGGACAAGTTCCTGTCCATGACCCGCACACCTCTTCACTGAGGTCTTCATGAAAGCCGCTGCTTCGTGCAGCGGCTTTTGTTTTTTCAGGCCGTCTGTTTGTGTGGAGGCTCACCCGACAGGGGTTCACGTCCATGCGCCATGATGAGATCATGGATCGCCTGTGCGGCCTGACCGACGATCGCGTTGTCATAACCCTTGGCCACGAGGGCTACGCCACTCGCCCCATCCGGCAGGTGATAGGGATAGGAGCCGAGATCAATCGTCGGAAAGTTCTCCTGCAACGTTGCCAGATCGGACGCGAAATCGCCTTCCTTCAGTCCCGCGGCATGCCAGCTTGCGGAAACGAGGGGCGCGCCCTTCTCCATCTGTGGAACCAGCCATGCGACCATGGAGGCAAAAATCGACGGCACTCCGGCCATCACATGCACATTGCCGATGCTGAAACCGGGCGCTACGGAAACCGTGTTGAGGATTGGCGTTGACCCTTCCGGTAGATAGGCCATGCGCTGACGGGCGACATTGAAGCGATCCGCCCCAAGCGCTGCCTCCAGCAACCGGAAGCTTTCCTCATGTCGGACCAGTGGTGCCCCCATGGCCGTGGCGACGCATTCGGCCGTGATGTCGTCATGCGTCGGCCCGATCCCGCCTGACGTGAAGACGACATCGAATGCCGCGCTACACTCCCGGACGGTCCGGACGATCCAGTCTTTGATATCGGGAATGACACGGACTTCCATGAGCCGGATTCCCTGCGCGTTGAGCGCCTGAGCCAGAACGCGCGTATTGGCATCCTGTGTGCGTCCCGAGAGAATCTCGTTGCCAATAACGAGAAAACAGGCAGTTTTTTGAAGCATTTGTCCGCTCCTGATAGTCTTCGCCACAGAACGTAACGGGTCGTCCCGCGTTGTCGAGAACAAACCCGTCCCGCATTTTGGTTTTCATCAGGAGGAACCATGACCACCAGCCCGCTCCATCAGCCCGAATGCCTCCTGGATCTGCGTGCAACACTCGGGGAAGGCCCTGTCTGGATTCCAGGCGAACAATCCCTTTATTTCGTCGATATCCCCGAAGCGAGGATTCACCGTTTCACGCCCGAGACAGGGGCTCATGAAAGCTGGAGTGCACCGGACCGTGTGGCCTTTCTCCTGCCGGTCGAAGATGGGACATCTCTGGCGGGCATGCCTGACGGTCTGCGCCGTTTCGACCCGCGAACAGGTGCTTTCTCCGATCATAAATTTGTTGAGCCTGAAAAACCCGGCAACCGCCTGAATGACGGCTGTGTCGATCCACAGGGACGTCTGTGGTTCGGGACCATGGATGACGGCGAGGAGCAGCCTTCCGGCTCGATTTATCGCGTTGTGCATGAAGGGAACGGCCTGAACATAACCCATCATGATGAAGGTTATACCGTTTCCAACGGGCCTGCCGTGTCCCCATGCGGGAAGACGCTTTACGTCTGTGACAGCCCGGAACAGACGATTTACGCCTTTGATATCCAGTCCGATGGCGAACTCGCGAACGAGCGGGTTTTTGCGCGGCTGGAACAGGGATATCCCGACGGAATCGTGACCGATAGCGAAGGGACGCTCTGGTCCGGTGTCTGGGGCGGCTCGCGCGTGGCGCGTTTCAGGCCGGATGGCACGGAGCTTTCGTCTATTCCCATGCCGGTTACAAACGTGACCAAGGTCGCGTTCGGTGGCGACGACCTGAAGACCGTTTTCGTGACAACGGCACGCAAAGGACTGGATGCGGAAACGCTTGCGAAGGAGCCGCAGGCCGGTTCGCTGTTCGTGTTTCGCACGGATGTCGCAGGTGTGGATCAGCAGGTTTTCCGTCTGAACGGCTGACCTAGCCCAGAAGCTCCTGCAAAAGCGGGATCAGCGGAAGGTCCGGGTCCGGCATGGGATAACGGCCCAGATCGGTGGCGGCCACCCATTCCAGAGTCTGGCCTTCACGCGGGGTGGGAACACCCCGCCAGCGCCGCACCACATAAAGCGGCATCAGCAGATGAAACGGTCCGGCATTTTCGCTGACGAACGTGAACGGCGCCAGACAGGAACCGGTCAGATCCAGTCCGAGTTCCTCGCGCATTTCCCGGATCAGCGCCTGCTCTGGCGTCTCATCACGCTCGACCTTGCCGCCGGGGAATTCCCAAAGTCCTGCCAGACGTTTGCCTTCCGGTCTTTTGGCGAGAAGAATCCGTCCCTGCGCGTCCAGAAGTGCTGCGGCCACGACCAGCAGCGTACGCGGCTTAGGTGGTTCCATAGCGACAGGAACCGCTTCGGTCGGCGGCACAGGAGTTTCAGTTGGTGGCTGCGCTTCCAAAAGAAATGTCGTCCGGGGCAGTTCGAGCAGATCAATAGGACAATCCTGCCCGCGTGACACGAAGCGTCGGCTGGATGTGCCTGTTTTTGCAAAACCAAGCTTGGTCAGAACCGCCAGAGAGGCTGCATTGTCCTGCGCTGAATCTGCTGTGATTTTCTCCAGCCGAAGGACCGTCAGCCCCCATTCGATCACGCGCCGGGCCGCCTGGGTGGTGAGGCCCTGTCCCCATGCGCTCGGAGCCAGCCAGTAGCCCAGCGATCCGGAACGCCGGTCGTCAGACAGCACGAGACCGATTGCGCCCAGAAGCGATCCGTCACGGGTGATGGCGAAATGATGTGCGCTGCCCTGCGCGCTGTCATGACGGGTGGAGTCGATCCACTGTTCCGCCAGATCGCGCGGATACGGAAAGGGCAGGCGACTGAGCATCCGCACGACGCTCCAGTCATTGATCAGACGATGGACGGCCGGGGCGTCTTCCGGCTGCAGGGCGCGCAGAACGAGGCCCCCTGCCTTGAGTTCAGGTGTCATGTCAGGATTGTGAAACCTGCTGGGCTGTAGGTTTGTCGGCTGGAACGCCGCATCGGGCCAGAAGCCGGCGCAGCATGTTGATGACCGGGAAGACTTCCTGATTGCGGTCGCCGCCCTGTTCGTTCCACGCAGCCTGTTCCAACTCCACGATATCCCGGTCTTCCTTGAAGATCCGCTCCGTGAACGCAACCAGGAAGGGCCAGGCGATGTCCAGAACCAGCTTGGCCTTCGGGCGACGGATCGAGAGCAGTCCGAAGACACGGCAGGTCTTCTGTTCCACATCCTGCGGGACATAGACGATCCACAGATCCATGACCGGCGGTTCGTCGCCCGTGGCGATGCGGAGTGTCTGGTACGGATATTCCGTCCGGATCGTCATGACGTCTTTATGAGCGTATTTCTCGCTCGCGTCGCGGCGCTCGCCGAAAATGAACGTCTCGCCCCAGGGCTGCTTGCCGCCGGTACGCGCGAAGCTGTAGCGCGCCTCGACCAGTGTGGGTTCGTCCCGCCCGCCCAGAAAGCGGGGTTTCATCTGGCCCATCTGCTTCATGTGCATGAACTGATGGTTCATATCCATCAGGTTTTCATGCATGAAACTGTAATGGCACGCGACCGTCTCGCCGAAACGGCGCGTCTTGTATTCGGGATTGCCAACCGATCCCATCTGCGGAAACGGCGTGCTTTCGGCTTTCGCGGGATCGCCCGGGAAGATGAAGATCAGGCCGCCTTCTTCGCGGCACGGATAGGTCCGCACGCCGTTCGGCAGCTTGCCCTTGCCCAGATACGGCACGTCGATGCATCGCCCGGAGCGTCCATAGGCCCAGCCATGATAGCAGCACTGCACTGCTTCACCGCTGACCTTGCCGAGGCTGAGGGGAACCTGTCGGTGCGCGCACCGGTCTTCCAGCGCGAACACGCTGCCGTCCATCGGGCGCACGAGCGCGATCGGCTGCCCCGCATACCGCGTGCCGATAGTCTTGCCGCGCCTGAGTTCGCGGGACCAGGCGACCGGATACCAGTAATCGGGGTTGGCCAGAACGCGCCGAAGATCTCCTGTCTTGCGGACCACATCCTCGACTGGAGAATATTCGCCGATATTCGGGTCGATCACCCGATCTGTGCCCGAAGGAGAGTTTTCGGCAGCAGAAGAGACAGAAAGCGTCTGCGACATGAGTATCCTGATCCGTAATGAAACCGCGACATCGTCTTGCTGAGAGTGAACCTAACAGGCAAAGCCCCCCTACAGGAAGCGATCATTCATGCCCGCAGAGCGCGTCTTTCCCGCAACATGCGGCACAAAAACCACCGTTTTCGTGTCATTGAAACATCATCTAGCAATGCTGGCGCTTTCCGCAGTGTGCAGGCACGTTTAGGACACCGCTTCCCAAAGTTTACAAAACCCAGATTCCGGAGTTTCGTCCACGGTGCGAACCAGATCCCTGCTGCTTTCCTCCATCGCACTGTTTGCAGTCCGCCAGTCAGCTCTGGCGGCAGGGCATCAGCCCCTTCCTGCAGCGGATGATGCTTCGCCGGTTTTGGTGTCCGCGCATCCGGCAAAGCATCATGCCCCGAAAGCTGTTTCTGGCGCATCTGCACGGAATGGCGCGGAGCACGCCGCACCGGTTCGTCGCAAGGCCGGAGCTCTGGAATCCCGCGCGACCGAAAGCGTCGCCGTCACGGGGCGGCAACTGACGGGCCGTGATGCCGAGCAGGCAGTCTCGAAAGCCATCATGCGCCAGTACGTCCCCGGAACCAGTGCCTACAAGATGCTGGACCGCACGCCGGGCGTGAGCTTCACTTCCACCGACCCGTTTGGTATCGACAGCTTCGGCGCCAATCTCTACGTGCGCGGGTTCTTCATGAATCAGATGGGCGTGACGGTGGATGGCGTTCCCCTGAACGACCAGACCTACCAGTCCGTCAGCGGCATGAGCCTGGCCTCTGCCATCATTCCCGATGACATCCAGTCCATGCGCATGTCGCAGGGCGCAGGCTCCGTTGAGCTGCCCTCCATGAACACGCTGGGCGGGACGATCCAGATCGGATCTTCGGATCCCGACGATAAACGCGGTGGCAAGGTGAGCCAGTCCTTTGGCAGCTATGGCTCCTACCGCACCTATGTCCGCCTGGATTCCGGCAAGCTGAACCAGACCGGCACGAAGCTCTACACCTCCTATGCCCGGACCGACGAGGGCATGTGGATGGGCAGTGGCGACCAGTTCATGCAGCAGGTCGATGCTAAGCTCGTACAGCCGATCAATGAACGCAGCCGCATGTCGGCCTTCTTCAACTGGTCCAGCCTTGCGCAGTGGAACTATCCCGATACGTCCATCGGCATCCTGAAGAACCTCGGCTGGCGTACCCCCCATCTTTATCCGAACTATGGTCTGGCTTACGGCATCGCCAATGGGACGCGCCCCTATCCGGCGGGTTACAACAGTGTTCCGGGTATCGATGGCTCCAATATCGCCATGTATGACGGCGGTCAGGCCGAAACTAATTACATGGGCGGGCTGCATTTCGATCTTGCCCTTACCGACCATCTGACCTGGAACAGCACGCTCTACGGCCACAGCCAGACCGGCTATTATAGCTATACCGACAGCGACCCCGACGATCAGGTCGAGGGCGGCGCACCCCTGTCCGAGGAAGTCTGGCAGAACCGTCAGGAACGCTACGGTTTTGATACCAGCCTGCGCTACAAATGGGGCCGTCATACGATCGAAGGCGGTGTCTGGTACGAGAACAACAACCAGCAGGCAGGGCTCTTCAATTACCGCGAGCCGATTCTGGGGCAGGGTGCACCGCTCAAGGCCGTCGGGCCTTATGACGTTTATGGCCCGGCCTACCTGGAAGGTTACAACTTCCAGTGGAACACCAATGTCATGCAGTTCCATCTTCAGGACAGCATCCAGCTTGCTGAAGGCCTGACCCTGCATGCCGGTTTCAAGTCCATGACCGCTACCACATCCGGCGGCGCGCAGTATAACAATGCTGACTGGACGGGTGCTGACGCCCTGCCGAACGGATCGCTGACTGCGTCTCAGGCCTTCCTGCCCCATGTCAATCTGGACTGGCACATCAACCGCCACCACGAGATCTATGTTGACGTGGCCGAGAACATGCGCGCCTACGAGGTCTCGGCCTATGGTGTCGCAAACTCGGTCTATTCCGTGCAGGATCAGGCTACGTTCCAGGCGCAGAAGAAGTCTCTAGAGCCGTCAAAGGCCTGGGTCTATCTCGGTGGTTATCGCTATTCGTCGAAGCTCCTTCAGGTGAACGCGACGGTCTACCACGCCAGCCTGATCCACCCGATCCTGGCCGCGGCCGTTGGCTCTCTGACCAACCCGGTCTCGCAGGTCATTGATTTCGGCCATATCTCCATGACGGGTGCGAATGGCGATATCACCATTACCCCCATCGACGGCCTGAGCATCAGCAATAACCTGAGCTACAACAAAGGTACCTACGATCGGAACGTCGATACGGTCGGCGGCTATTACGCGCTCGCGGGCAAGAATATCGTCAACTATCCCGCCTGGATGTACAAAACATCGGTTGCCTATAGCTGGAAGGGTATGACAGCGCATTTCGATGCCAACTACTACAGCCGCCGCTATTACAGCTTCATGAACGACACGTCGATCGGCGGCTACTGGCTGGCTAATGCCGGTGCGCAGTATCGTTTCGGCAAGCTCAGCGTTCTCAAGGATGTCACGGCGAGCTTCAATGTCTACAACCTGTTCAACACCAAATACATCTCCATGATGGGTGAGAACGATAATCCCGCTGTGGGCGATTACCAGTCCATGGAGCGCGGTGCTGTCCGCGAATTCTTCGGCACCGTCAGCGCGTCGTTCTGAACGACGGACAAGGCAGGCGGCGCTTCGGTCCGCCTGCTTTCAGCATCAGGAAAAAGCTGAGAGAGCTGCCGGGTCAGGGTCGTCTGCATTTTGTCCCGTCAGACGTGAGCGGGCTGCACTCGCAACACGCCTGCTCCGTCTTGCCGTGCGTCGGAACAGCTCCCGCAGAATGAGGATATTTTTTCCGACTCCCGTCGTCAGCATCACAAACGCAAGGCTGGATGCCGCTTCGATAAAAGACGTGACTTCAAAGCTGGTGGCAAAGGTCAGAAAATCCGGAGCCATCTGTAGGCTTGTGGCAAAACCATCATGGCCCAGTAACCACGTGGCGCAACCCACAAGCAGAATAATCCCCAGCGCAAGAATTCCCACAACATGGGGAAATTCTTTTATCCATCTGCAGGGACGCGTCACAAGCCGATCACGACAGATCCTGCCGACCGGCGTATCGGGTGCGGCGTAGGCCAGAAAAACCGCAGCAAACAGGCATAGAAGTATCAGGGGTGCCATGAACGTAACCTCAGTTCTCGCCATCCGAAGAATTATAGTCCTTTTTGGATAGGCGGTTCGCAAGTGTTTTCAGATCGGCGACGCCAAGTGTGGCACGAAGGCTGTCAGGTATCAGTGCAGCGTTAAATGGTGCGCGTGTGGGAGTTTCTTCCTTCCCGGTTCCGGCCACGCTCCGGATGACAGTCTGCGTGCCGAAAATCTGTGGGTGCCTGTTCTGCTGAAGATAGCGATCCAGTGTCGCTGCTGCGATCCAGCGGGCCTGTGTGTACCCCTTTGCCAGTGCGGCCATGGCCAGGACGTGCGCAAGCAGGTAATCGTCCGGTTTCTGGCCATGCTGCTGAATGAAGGCTGCTTCGTAGTAGTCCAGCCCCGTCGTGACGACATTCTGCTCCAGCATCCTGTGTAGTTCGGCCCGCCGCTTCATGTCATTGGGGATCAGGGTGTCCCAGTTGATCGGCTCCTGTTCACGCTCTGCCTGATCGGCGTCGAACATGGCCTTGAGGCGTGGATTGTCTCCGGCCTGAGCCGTATTCATGGCAGAGGCCAGAAGGGCAAGGAGTCCGAGGGCGTGGAATATCTTCATGGTTTTTTCCGTCCTCACGACTGCGGAATACCCAGTTCCGCAGCCAGATCGCTGATGAACTGCGAGGCCACGCGGCCGGACCGACTGCCCCGCGCCATGGCCCACTGAAGCGCCTTGCGTCGCAGGTTCTCACGCGGAACCGGCAGGTTGTAATAAGCCGCATAGGCTTCAACGATCGCCAGATAATCGTCCTGCGTCGCGCCATACAGTCCGATCCACAGACCGAACCGGTCCGAAAGAGAGACCTTTTCCTCAATCGCTTCGGATGGATTGATTGCGCTTCCCGTCTCGTTCTCGATCATATCCCGCGGCATCAGGTGACGGCGGTTGGACGTCGCATAGATCAGGACGTTTTCCGGGCGTCCGCCGATCCCGCCATCGAGCACGGATTTGAGTGACTTGTAATCTGCGTCCTGGCTTTCGAACGAAAGGTCATCACAGAACAGGATGCAGCGGCGTTTCGTGGTCCGCAGGACAGCCAGCAGTTTCGGCAGCGATGGAAGTTCGTCCCGCTGGATCTCGATCAGTGCGAGCGTCCCGCCGTTCTTCGCACGCTGCTCCGCGTTCACAGCCGCAACGGAGGCTTTAACGAGCGAGGACTTCCCCATGCCACGCGCGCCCCAGAGCATGACATTGTTGGCGCTGAAGCCCTCCGCGAAATGCCGCGTGTTGGCCATGACCTGATCCATCTGACGCTTCACGCCCTGAAGCAGGGACAGGGGCACGCCCGAAACCTTCTCAACCGGAGTCAGTACGCCCAGCGCGGCCTGCCACAGAAAGGCGTCATGTTTGTGCAGGATATCCGCGTTCGGCGGAGGCGGACTCATGCGCTCCAGACTGTCGGCAATACGTTCGAGAGCGTTGAGCAGGGCGTGGTCGGTCATGGAAAACGGTTCCGGGCTGAAAGGAGTTGAGATCAAAAGACGTCGGCGCCACGCTTGACGGGCAGCCCCCGGACGATATGGTCCCCGCCAGCTTCACTCAAGACTGGACCCCGACATCCATGAGCAGTCTGTTTATTTCTTCCGCCCAGGCCGCCGATGGTGGTGGTCTGCTTTCCAATCCGCAGGTGCTTCAGTTCGCCCCGATGATTTTCATCTTCGTGGTGTTCTATTTCCTGCTGATCCGCCCCCAGCAGCAGCGCGCACGCAAACTGCGTGACGAGCAGGGCTCGCTGCGTCGTGGTGATCGTATCGTCACGGCCGGTGGCATCGTGGGCGTCGTGCAGGCGACGCGTGATGACAGCGATGAAGTCGATGTCGAGATCGCACAGGGTGTACGCGTGAAAATCGTCCGCAGCACGATCACGACCATCACGTCGCGCGAGAAAACGCCCAGCGCTTCCTGAACCGGGCTTTTGCGATCCGTTCATGAAAAACGCCCCGCCCGGAAAACCGGACGGGGCGTTTTTTTGTCTGATGAACCTCGAAGGGATCAGGCAGACTTCAGTTCAGCTTCCGCGAACTCGTAGTTGGCGAGCTTGTCCAGATAGTTCGTGACATAGTCCGGGCGACGGTTGCGGAAATCGAGGTAGTAAGCGTGCTCCCACACATCGAGGCCCAGAAGCGTCTTGCCCTGACCTTCAGCAAGCGGGTTGGAGCCGTTTGCCGTTTTCGTCACGGCAAGCTTGCCGGACTTGTCCAGTACCAGCCAGGCCCAGCCCGAACCGAACTGCGTCGTGGCAGCCTGCTTGAAGAGCTTCTTGAACTCTTCAACAGACCCGAAGTCTTCAGCAATCTTCTTTTCCAGACCGGTCGGGATCTTGCCGCCCTTCGGAGACAGATTCTTCCAGAACAGGATGTGGTTCCAGTGCTGGCCCGCATTGTTGAAGACCGGGGCAATCTCAGGCTTGCCGTGGGAGAACGCGATGATCTCCTCAAGCGTCTTGCCAGCCAGTTCCGGCTTGCTCTCCACGAAACCGTTCAGGGCCGTGACATAGGCCTGATGGTGTTTGCCGTGGTGCAGTTCCAGCGTTTCCTGGCACATGCCCGCATCAGCGAGAGCATTTTCGGCGTAGGGCAGGGTGGGAAGTTCAAAGGCCATGATGTCACTCCTTGGCAGAATAAGGCGAGATGACCGTCCTCAGGGACGGGTGCTCCCGCGTATCGTTCTCATTTATGAGGAAGATTGGCAACGCTGTGTTCCATCGCACCGATGAGGGCCGAGTAATCCTCATCCGCATGCAGCCGGTTGGAAAGGGCCAGAGCCTGATCGGCCACGGCCATGCCTGGCATGAACGCGCCAACCTTGCGTCCGGCATCGAGCAGCAGCCCCATGTCCTTGGACATCAGGCGTGTGGGGAACTGCGACGGGAACTCACGGTTCTGGCCCATCTTCAGTTTGCGCTTGTGATGCGGGCTGACAACGGCCACCTGCTGAAGCGTCTCGAACACGACATCGCGGTCCAGCCCCGCAGCCAGCCCGTACGATACGCCTTCGGCCACGATGTTGAGCGTCGCCCCCATCACGCCGTTCACGACCAGTTTCAGGCGTGCGGCCGCACCGGCAGGCCCGGCATGGATCGTCAGCTTGCCGATCACGTCCAGAACCGGCTGCGCCCGCTTGACCACGGCCTCATCGCCTCCCACCAGCATGACCAGATCGCCAGTCTCGGCTTCCGGCGTGCTGCCGGACATGGGGGCATCAAGCAGGGAGAACCCATGTTCCACAGCAAGTTTTGCAAAGGCGTCCGCCTGATCCGGCGAGACTGTGGATGTATCGAGGACAAGCTTGTCAGCCGTCAGGGCAGCGAGCGCGCCATTTTCGCCATGCAGGGACTGATTTTCCGCGGCATCATTCGGTACGCAGAAAATGATGATCTCGGCCGCTTCGGCAATCGCACGGGGCGAGGGCAGCATTTCCGTTTCATCCTTGCCCCCTGACGGCGCGAACGCGACAACCGGGTAGCCGGCCTTTCGCAGATTGGCGCCCATACGCTGGGCCATCGCACCGTAGCCGATAAAACCGATTTTAGGACGGGGCATGGATACTGGCTCCTTATGATGCGTTACGACAGACTCACGCATCATAGGTGCCAGAGTTTCTCAGAGTCCGGAAATTGATCATGGCACTTTTTCAGTACCCCAGGCCGCTGCCATCCGAGATTACTCCAAAAGAGATGTATCTCTCCCGACGTGCCCTGATCGGCGGTGCGGCAGCCCTGAGCACGCTTGCCACCGCGGCAAACGCCGCATCCCTCCAGACGCATCCGGGGCCGTATTCCGGCAATCTCACGCCGACGCCACACGAAGACGTGACGCACTATAATAATTTTTACGAATTTGGCATGGGCAAAGCCGATCCTGCGGCCCACTCGCAGGACTTTCATCCGCTTCCATGGACGCTGGAGATCACGGGTCTTGTTCGCAAGCCCGTCTGTCTGGACGTGGAGCAGCTTTTGCGTTCTGCGGCAATGGAAGAGCGTATTTACCGCATGCGCTGTGTCGAGGCGTGGTCCATGGTCATCCCGTGGGACGGTCTCCCGCTGGCGAGCCTGCTGAAGGACGCTGATCCCGATCCCCGCGCCACCCATGTCGCTTTCGAGAGCGTTCTGCGTCCGTCGGAAATGCCCGGACAGAGTGACGGCCTGTCGGGCATCCAGTGGCCTTACGTGGAGGGTCTGCGTCTGGACGAAGCTATGAATCCGCTGACGCTACTCGCGCTGGGTGTTTATGGCGAGACGCTTCCAAACCAGAACGGCGCGCCCATTCGTCTGGTTGTTCCGTGGAAATATGGTTTCAAAGGCATCAAGTCGATTCAGCGTATTCGCCTGCTGGACCACGAGCCGCCCACGACATGGAATCGCCTCGCCTCCGACGAATACGGCTTTTATGCCAACGTCAATCCACAGGTCGATCATCCCCGCTGGAGTCAGGCGACAGAGCGCGTCATAGGCGCGCACTCCCTCTTCGGTGCCACACGGCAGCCGACGCTGATGTTCAACGGATATGGCGAGCAGGTGGCGGATCTGTATCGCGGCATGGACTTGCGGAAAAACTTCTGATGCCGTCAGAGGGGATGTCTGCCTCAAGAGCCAGAAGCGGTATGCTGCAACGGCACTGGCGCGTGATCCTGTATCCGCTCGGCATGATCCCGGCCGGGTGGCTCGTCTGGCAGGGGCAGCATGGCGCGCTCGGCGCCGACCCGGTCAATGTGTTCGAGCGGTCACTAGGGCTCTGGGCCTTCCGTTTTCTGCTGGCCTGTCTGGCGCTGGCTCCGCTGAGACGTTTTGCGGGCGTTAATCTGCTTCGATACCGACGTCTGACCGGATTGCTGGCGTTTTTTTATGCCAGTCTGCATGTGCTGGCCTATGTCGGTCTGGATCACGGGTTCGACTGGACCGTTCTGTGGACCGACATCACGCACCGCTTCTTCATCATTCTCGGGATGAGTGCTCTGGTTCTGCTCATTCCACTCGCGCTGACCTCAAACGCGTTGTCTATGCGCCTGATGAAGCGCCGATGGAAATTTCTGCACAGGCTGATCTACCCGGCCGCAGTTCTGGCAGGCATCCACTTCTTCTTGTCATTCAAGACATTGAACTCGGTCTCTGCGCCCTATCTTGCGGCATTGGCGTTGCTTCTGGCGTGCCGCATCCTGCCGAAGAGACGCGTATAAACAGGCTCTGATCCAGAGCCCGTCGGGTTTTTTACAGGGTCGGACGCAATGCTGCGCGAATTTTGGGCGATAGCTCAGTCAGGGCGGAGCGACGCTGCGCCATCATGTCAGCCGGGAAAGGCTTGCTCGGGAAGTGGCATCCGTCGGCCAGAAGCAAGCCATCCGGAAGATGGGTGATTTCGCCAGGCCGGAAATCAAGCCGCGATAACGGAATGCCACATGCGCCCAGAACCGCAATATGGGCGCTGATTCCGAGTGTGAGGACCAGCTTCAGTCTGGGCATGCTCTGAAGCTCGGTACAGAGCGCGGCGCTACAGGCTTCGAGCTCTGACGGGAGAGCCAGAGGTTGTGGCGACAGGGGCTGCATGACGCTGGTGATGCGTCCAAGAATGGCCTCCGGCCCGGCAAGGGCCGGGTCGAAGACGATGCTGTTGGCGTCCAGAAAGGACGCCAGGGTCTCCGTGGCATCTTCCGGATCGAGGCAGACAATCAGCATTTCGGCTGAGAGCGGCCCGGTTCCTGACCGCGCGCCTTCTGCAAAGGCGGAGAGCGGAGGAGGGGCGGGGATCGTTCCGGTAGAAGCCCGAGGGGTCATGAGTCGCTGGTCTCGTCGCTGTTGATGTCGGCAGGATGACGAACCGGGCCCTGTCGGGGCGGATTGCGCGGTTCAGCCTGACGCCGTGTGAACGACGGCGCGATGTCCGCCAGTTCCACGAACATATCTGCCTGACGCCGCAGATCGTCTCCGATCATGGGGGGCGTCGAGCGCATCGAGGAAATGACCGTAACCCGGACCCCGCGTGCCTGCGCCGCCTCAACGGCACGACGCAGATCAGAATCGCCGCTGACGATCACGGCGTGATCGAGGCGGCCCGCCTGTTCCAGAAGATCCACTGTCAGTTCGACATCCATGTTCCCCTTGATACGCCGTCTTCCTGAAGGATCCGTAAACTCCCGCGCAGTTTTCAGCACAAGATGATACCCATTATAGGACAGCCAGTCCGTCAGGGGGCGGATCGGGGAATAGTCATCCGTCTCAGGCATGGCGGCATAATAGAAGGCGCGCTGAAAAAGAGACGCATTTTCAAAGAGTTTGCGAAGGTTGCGGAAATCGACTTCAAAACCCAAATTGCGGGCTGCGTGATGGAGGCTGGCGCCGTCGATGAAAAGGGCAGTGCGTTCGTTCTGGCGCAAAAGCATGAAGGTAATCCCGGTATGTAAAATATGTCGCCCTGCGCAGGAGAGGCTGCCGTCCAGCTGCGACCAGGCGTGGAGGCACTCGGGTTCAATTCCGGAGGCGGGGCAGGCGCCGATTGCATTCGCATGAACTGCATGTTATTGCCAGCGTTCTCTCTTATTTTATTCTTTTGTCTTACCCGAAGGGGGCCTGTCGCATGGCGCGCGTAACCGTCGAAGATTGCATCGAGAAGGTTTCTAACCGTTTCGAACTGGTCCTGCTGGCCGCCCAGCGTGCCCGTGGCCTGTCGCGCGGCGAGGAAATCCGGCTTGATCGTGAAAACGACAAGAATACGGTCGTCGCCCTGCGTGAAATCGCCGAAGACAAGGTAAGCCTCCCCGTGCTGCGCGAAGGCATCATCCGCTCTCTGGCGCGCGCTCCCGAGCCGGAGCCCGTGGACGAAGAGGTGCTGGATCTGATCCCGACGGACCAGAACATTTTTGGTCTGCAGGATGTCTCCGCCGAGGAAGAGCATGCTCACATGGCCGAGAACATGTCTGCAGACGAAGCCGCTGCCATTGAAGCCGAACTGGGTGGTCGGGGTCGTCGCTGATCTCTGACCGGTTTTACTAAGAGGAGGAATGCTGCATGCCTGATGCATCTCCTCCGACTGCACCCCCGCCTGTCGCAAGCGGGGACTTCAAGCCGTCCATTGCCGGACTGCTGCGACGAATCGAAAGCTATGATCCATCGGCCGATCTCGCGCAGATCGAAGCCGCGTATGATGTTGCGGCCAACGCCCATAACGAGCAGCGCCGTGATAATGGCGACGCCTACATCACGCACCCGATTGCCGTCGCCAATATCCTTGCGGGTTTCCGCATGGACGCAACCTCCATTATGGTGGGGCTGCTCCACGATACCGTGGAAGACACCGGCGTTTCCTGTGATTCCCTGAAAGCCCGCTTCGGCGAGGATGTTGCAGCGCTCGTTGACGGTGTGACGAAGCTGACGCGGCTCGAACTCCAGTCCGACCGCACCAAACAGGCCGAAAATTTCCGCAAGCTGGTTCTGGCCATGTCGCGGGATATCCGCGTCCTGATTGTCAAGCTTGCCGATCGCCTGCACAACATGCGCACACTTCATTATGTGCAGCGTACGGACCGCCGGCAGCGTATCGCCCGCGAGACGATGGATATCTATGCGCCGCTCGCCGAGCGCATCGGTATGGACCGCGTCAAGACGGAGCTTCAGAATCTTTCCTTCGCCCAGCTCGAGCCCGAAGCCGATGCGACGATCCGCGCAAGGCTGAATTTTCTGCGCGGGCAGGGCGCTGACGTCATTGAGCAGGTCCGTCAGGAGTTGATGGCTCTGTGTGCGGAAACCGGGATCGACAGAGTCGAGGTCACGGGACGCGAGAAATCTCCCTATTCGATCTGGGAGAAAATGCAGCGTCGGAACGTGGCGTTTGAGCAGCTTTCGGACATCATGGCCTTTCGCCTGCTCGTCCCCACGCGTGATGCCTGTTACATGGCGCTGGGGGCTATCCACGGCGCCTATCCGATGATTGCCGGGCGCTTCAAGGACTACATCTCGACCCCCAAAGCCAACGGTTATCAAAGTCTCCATACCGGCGTGACCCTGCGTCATCCGCGCAACCAGAAAATCGAAGTCCAGATCCGGACTGCCGAAATGCACGATCTGGCTGAAAACGGTGTGGCGTCTCACTGGGCTTACAAGGAACACGCAACCCCGAGCGAACGCGAAGCCGCGGCCCTGTCGTCCGCCTTTGGCGCGCCGACCCGCAAGCTGCGCTGGGTGCAGGATCTTCTGGAAATCCTCGAGGACAGTCAGGCTCCGGACGAGTTCCTCGAAAATACCAAGTTGGAACTCTATCAGGATCAGGTTTTCTGCTTCACCCCCAAGGGGCAGTTGATTTCCCTGCCGCGCGGCGCCACTCCCGTTGATTTCGCTTATGCCGTGCACAGTCAGGTCGGCGATACCTGCGTCGGCGCGAAGGTCAACGGACGCCTGATGCCCTTGCGGCACGAGCTGCAGAATGGCGATCAGGTCGAGATCATGACGGCCCGTGGCGGCACGCCGTCGCCATCGTGGGAGCGTTTCGTCGCAACGGGCAAGGCCCGTGCCCGTATCCGGCGTTTTGTGACGCAGCAGCAGCGGCAGGTGCATCTCGATAATGGCCGTGCCGCCATTGCCAAGGCGTTCCGTCAGGAAGGCGTGGATGGTTCCGAAAAGGTGCTCGACGGCATCCTCAAGGAACTCCGTCAGGCTTCAGTCGAAGATCTGTATGTCTCGGTCGGGAACGGTCAGCTCGGTCCCAAGGACGTCGTCAACACGGCGTATCCCGAGTTGCGTCAGAGCGTTCGTGCGCCCCGCATGGTGCCGGGACTGTCGCCCCGTTTCGGGCACTCCCTCATGCTGGGCTCGGGTCATGGCGCCCCGAAGACGACGGCGCATTCCGGAAGCACGATCAAGGGGATCGGTTCGGGGATCGCCATCAGTTTCGCGGGCTGCTGCCGGCCGCTGCCGGGAGACCCGATCGTCGGCATCATCGCACAGGGCAAGGGCGTCACCATTCATCGACGCGGCTGTCAGAACCTGTCCAGCTTCGCGGACACGCCCGAGCGTTTTCTGGAAGTGGACTGGGATTACGAAGCTCTTGGCCGCCGTCAGGGTGCCGAACCCTATACGGCCCGACTGTCGGTGGTCGCGGCCAACGAGCCCGAGGTTCTCGCGACCCTGACGAATGTGGCTGCAAAGCACAATGGCAGCGTCCTCAACCTCAAGATCGTAAACCGCCAGCTCGATTTCATGGAAATTCTGGTAGATCTGGAAGTGAAGGACCTGCGCCATCTCTCGTCCATGATCGCGGCCTTCAGGACGGCTGTAGGTGTCATGCAGGTCGAGCGCGCCAAGGGATGACCCCATGATCCTCGGGATGGGGACGGATCTGTGCATGATCTCGCGTATCGAGAAAAGCGTCGAGCGCTTTGGCGACCGCTTCCTCAACCGCGTTTTCACGCAGGCCGAACGCAGCCATGCTGACCGGCTCTCGGGAGTGGAGCGCATGGGCAGCTACGCCAAGCGCTGGGCCGCCAAGGAAGCCTGCGTGAAAGCGCTGGGCACAGGCTTTGCTTACGGAGTCCAACTTCAGGATATCGGGGTCTGTAACGGACCAAGCGGTGCTCCCGAGTTGCGGCTTTCAGGAAGGGCGCGGGAAGTCCTGTCCCAGTTGACGCCTCCGGGACAGAACGCCCAGCTTTTCGTCAGCCTGACGGATGACCCGCCGTTCGCCCTGGCGCAGGTCATCATCCAATCGGTACCGCCGGAGGCGTCCGGACGGCCAGGACCGATTGAAGCGCTCGCCAACGTCGCCAAGCTGCGTTAAGAGCGTCTGATGATCAAGGAGAACAGACCCGTGCAGGGTTCAGAAAGTACGGGTGACAAGCCCGCACGCCGCGAAGAGACGCTTGGCGAAAGCATCCGTTATTTCTGCGTGCTGCTGCTGGCGGTGTTTGCCGTGCGCTCCCTTGTGGTGGAGCCTTTCAATATCCCTTCCGGTTCGATGATCCCGACACTGCAGATCGGTGATTTCGTTCTGGTCTCGAAGTTCAGCTACGGATATTCCCGTTTTTCCTTTCCGTTTTCGCCAAACGTCTTCAGTGGCCGGATTCTTGGGGCCGAGCCTCATCGTGGCGATGTTGCGGTCTTCCGTTTCACGCGGGATACGTCCGTTGATTACATCAAGCGTATCATCGGGCTACCCGGCGACCATATCCAGGTCACGGGAGGGCATCTTATTCTCAACGGAATCGAAGTTCCCCGGACGGCACTTGGTCATTACGAGGTGCTGGACGAGAACAACCGCCTCCTCAGTGGCGAACTCTATCGTGAGAGCCTTCCTGGCAGCGGCGGACGTCCGCCGGTCGATCATGACATTCTCAAGCTGACGGATGAAGGTTTCGCAAACGATACGCCGGAATATGTGGTTCCGGAGGGATCGTTCTTCGCCATGGGCGATGACCGCGACGACAGCGCCGACAGCCGGTTTCAGGGTGATGGTCCGGACGATCTTGGTTTCGTGCCCATGCAGAACCTTGTCGGTCGCGCGCCGGTCGTCCTGTTCTCAATGGATATGCGCCATCCGGCATGGCAGTTCTGGTACTGGCCGACCGAAATCCGCTGGAACCGTTTCCTGCATCTCGTCACATGAAACTCTCCTCAACAGACGCCCTTGCGTCGATGCAGGCAGCGCTCAGGCATGATTTTGCAAAGCCTGAGTTGCTGAGCGAAGCGCTGACCCATCGTTCCGCCGTTTCCGGCCGCGATCCGCGCCGGACGCGCCGGAGCCAGCGTCCCAAGGGCACGGGTTCGAACGAACGTCTCGAGTTCATCGGGGATCGTGTTCTGGGTCTGCTGATGGCCGAATGGCTGCTGGAACGTTACCCGGACGAACAGGAGGGCGCGCTTGGCCCGCGTCACGCCCATCTGGTGTCGCGTACGGTTCTGGCTGAAATCGCCGATCAGGTCGGGCTTTCCGGCTCCCTCCAGATTTCTCCGCATGAGGAAGATGCCGGGATCCGGCGTCTATCGAGTATCCGTGCGGACGCGATGGAGGCCCTGCTGGGCGCACTGTATCTGGATGGTGGGCTGGAGCCTGCGCGTCGGGTGGTTCGCCAGTACTGGCAGTCCCGGCTGGACAGTGCTGACCGGCCGCACAAGGAGCCCAAGACCCTACTTCAGGAATATATGCTGTCGCAGGGGCTGCCGCTTCCAAATTATGAACTCCTGTCTTCGGACGGTCCTTCCCATGCTCCAGTCTTCCGAGTCAGCGTCACGACGCTCGGGCAGACGGGAACGGGCGAGGCCGGCAGCAAGAGGCTGGCAGAAACGGCAGCGGCAACCGCCCTGCTGAAACGTCTCGGTCAGAATGTGGCGTCCTGAGATGTCATCAACAAAGGATCAGAACATGACCACGCGCTGCGGTTTCGTGGCTCTCGTCGGGGCTCCGAACGCGGGGAAATCCACCCTGCTCAACCGGATTGCCGGAGCCAAGCTGTCCATCGTCAGCCCCAAGGCGCAGACGACCCGTTTCAGGACACTGGGCATCGTCATGCAGGACAATGCCCAGATCATTCTCGTGGATCTGCCGGGTATCTTCAAACCGCGGCGCCGCCTTGACCGGGCCATGGTCAATGCCGCCTGGTCGGGGTCGCAGGACGCGGATCTGACGCTGCTTCTGGTGGATGCGAAATCGGGCCTGCGCGAGGACGTCCGCGAAATTATCGCAAAGCTTGCGGGGAGCAAAGGGCGCATCTGGCTTATCCTGAACAAGACGGATCTGGTGGAGCGGGGAGAGCTGCTTCCCCTGACTCAGGAGATCGGTGGTCTCATCAGCGTGGAGCATGTCTTCATGCTGAGCGCGCGTTCGGGCGAGGGCGTTAACGACCTGATGGCCCGTCTGGCGACCGAACTGCCGGAAGGTCCGTTCCTGTATCCTGAAGATGACCTGACCGATCTGCCAGATCGCCTTCTGGCCGCCGAACTGGTGCGGGAGCAGATTTTCATGCAGACGCATGAGGAAATTCCCTATCAGGCAACGGTCGAGACGGAGAGCTTCAAGGAACGTCCGGACGGTTCAGTGCGGATCGAGGTGACGATCTACGTCTCCCGTCCCGGACACAAGGCCATCCTGATCGGCGAAGGCGGCCACAAGATTAAATCCCTCGGTGCGCGGGCACGGATGGAGCTTCAGGAACTGCTGGATCGCAAGTGCCATCTTTTCCTGAACGTCAAGGAACGCGCAGGATGGGACGAGGAAAAGGCCCGGCTGCGTGCCATCGGTCTGGACGATTGAAAAAGACAGGTGCCGGAGCGTTTGAAATCCGGCGATCCTGACATCGCTTGTTCCAATGCCGCCACGTCTGTATGACGGGCGCAAATCAAGACACCACATCCAGCCGGAGACGGGCATGATGACCGAGAACCCAGAACAGAGCTCCTCCTACAAACGCGTCCTGCTCAAGGTGTCCGGCGAGGCCCTGATGGGCGATGGGCCGTCGGGAGTAGACCCCGTGATGGTGGACATGGTTGCCGCCGATATCGCTGAAGTGCGGGCTTCGGGGGTAGAAGTCTGCCTCGTCGTCGGGGGGGGCAACATTTTCCGCGGTCTGGCAGCGGCCGCCAAGGGCATGGACCGTGCTCAGGGCGATTATGCCGGTATGCTGGCCACTGTCATCAATGCGCTGATGCTGCAGAATGCGCTGGAGCGCCGCGGCATGGAAACGCGTGTCATGACCGCGATTCAGATGGCCTCCATCGCCGAGCCCTATATCCGCCGTCGCGCCGTGCGCCATATGGAAAAGGGCCGCGTTGTCATTTTTGCGGCCGGTACGGGTAATCCGTTCTTCACGACGGATACAGCCGCCGCCCTGCGTGCCAACGAAATGGAATGTGATGCGCTCTTCAAGGGGACGCAGGTGGATGGCGTCTATTCCGCCGATCCGCGCCGCAACCCGGACGCCCAGCGTTACGACCGTCTGACCTATCTCGAAGTTCTTGCCCGCGATCTAAACGTCATGGACGCTGCGGCCATCAGTCTGGCTCGCGAAAACAGATTGCCCATCGTGGTTTTCAACATGCATGCTCCCGGCTCTTTCAGCGCCGTCATGCGTGGGGAAGGGCTTTTCACCAAGATCATCGAAGCGGACTGATCTTCGCATTTTCAACGAAATCTTCAGGTTCCGTCCTGAGACCAACGTCGAACTGAAAGGAACAGCTCATGCCTGCTGACCTGAATGACCTCATCGCCGATCTGACGCGCCGTATGGACGGTGCGATCGAAAGCCTGCGCCGGGACCTCTCGGGCCTGCGTTCGGGCCGTGCCAGCCCGAACCTCCTTGAGCCGGTCCGCGTCGAAGCCTACGGGTCCGAGGTGCCGCTGTCGCAGGTCGGCTCCATCGCCGTACCTGAAGCCCGGATGCTGACAGTTTCCGTCTGGGACCGCACGGTCGTTGGTGCCGTCGAGCGCGCCATCCGCGACAGTGGTCTCGGCCTCAACCCGTCCACGGACGGCCAGACGGTCCGCGTTCCCATTCCGGCCCTGACCGAAGAGCGCCGTAATGAACTGGCCCGTGCCGCCGCCCGCTATACCGAGAACGGCAAGATCTCCGTACGTGGCGTGCGTCGCGACGGTATGGAGCAGACCAAGGCGCTGGAAAAGAAGAGCGAGATCAGTCAGGACGATATGAAAACCTGGACTGACGCCATCCAGAAGCTGACGGACCAGTACATCAAGAAAGTGGACGATATTTTCGCGGACAAAGAACGCGAGATCAAACAGGTCTGATTGCGCATTTGCCCTTAGGATCTTTTCCCCGCTCTGAAGGCACGGTCTCCTCTCCCATCGGGGGGGGAGCGAGCGCCGTTCCCGTCCATGTCGCCGTGATCATGGATGGAAACGGCCGCTGGGCGCGTGCGCGCAGGCTCCCGGTCATCGCAGGACACCGCCAGGGCGCGGAATCCGTGCAGAAATGCGTCCGTACGGCCATCCAGCAGGGCGTGCGATATCTCACGCTTTATGCATTTTCGTCCGAGAACTGGCGTCGCTCGACGAAAGAAGTCGGAGATTTGACTTCTCTGTTGCGCTTTTATCTGCGCCACAAGATCAACGAACTCCACGGGCAAGGTGTGCGGCTGCGGGTCATCGGCGAGCCAGAGCGGTTCGAGGGGCCTTTGCGCGAAGAACTCCACCGTGCTGAAACCCTCACGCTTCACAACACTACCCTGACCCTGACGCTTGCACTGTCCTATGGCGGCCGCGCTGAAATCGTGCAAGCCGCCCGCCGTCTCGCCGAAGATGCGGTTGCGGGCCGGATTACGGCTGACAGCATCACGGAAAACACGCTTCACGATGCCCTGCAGACAGCCGACATGCCCGATCCCGATCTGGTGATCCGGACCAGTGGCGAATGTCGGCTGTCCAATTTCCTGCTCTGGCAGAGTGCTTACGCCGAGTTGATCTTCATGGACGTTCTGTGGCCCGATTTTGGCGAGCCCGAATTTCTGGATGCGCTGTCGCGTTTTGCCGGTCGTCAGCGCAGATTTGGTGGACGCCCCGCATGAGCAGTGCTTCCGCACGGTGGTCCGATCTGCGGCTGCGTCTTCTGTCGGCCGCGGTTCTTGTCCCTGTCGCAGCCTTCTGCATCTGGCGCGGCGGTCTGGTCTATGATGCCCTGATCCTGCTGGCGATGTTCGGTCTGGTCTGGGAGGGCGAGACGCTTATCCGCCAGCCCCTGAAAACATGGCGCGGGGGTCTGCTACTGGCCTGGCCCGTAATTGCCGGTCTTGCTGCCCTGAAAGGGGAGTGGAGCGCCGCCTTCTGGATGATCTGGCCGACCCTGATTTTTGGGTTTCCCGCCAGCGTTCCCGTCATCGTCTCCATTGTTGGGGGCCTCTCGCTTCTGTGGCTGCGTCATCTGCCTTTTGGTATGGCCTCGGTTCTTTTCGTGCTGTCAGTCGTGATTGCCAGCGACAGCTTCGCGTATCTGACAGGTCGTATTTTCGGTGGTCCGAAGCTGGCTCCGTCCATCTCGCCCGGTAAAACCCGCTCGGGTGCTATCGGAGGGCTTCTTGGAGCGTCTCTGGCGGGCGGCCTTGTTGCGTGGCTGGCTGTCCCGGGAACGCAGATCGGCGGTCTGATCTGTGGTGCGGTTCTGGGAGTTTTTTCCCAAAGCGGGGACCTTCTGGAAAGCGCGGCCAAACGCCGGCTGGGCGTGAAAGATTCAGGACGCCTCATCCCCGGACATGGCGGCCTTCTGGATCGCTTTGACGGTCTTCTCGCAGCGGCTCCTGCGGCGGCCCTGTTGTCGCTTGCGGTGGCAACGCAGCCTTTCTGGTGGTCCATCCTTCCTGCACACTTACCCACTTCTTACGGGAGTTCTTCGCATGACTGACGGTTCTGCACGGTCCACACGCCGTCGCATCACAGTGCTGGGCAGCACCGGCAGTATCGGAACCTCCACGGTCGATCTCCTTGCCCGGATTCCGAATGAGATCGAGGTCCGGGCGCTGGTTGGAGGCTGCAACGCGGCGCTTCTGGCCGAACAGGCCCGTCGCCTGAATGCTGAAGTGGCTGTCCTGCATGACGAAAGCCGTCACGACGAACTGAAATCCCTGCTTGCAGGCACCGGCATCCGGACGGCCGCTGGCCGCCAGGCCGTGATTGAAGCCGGTGCCATGGAAGCTGACTGGACCATGGCTGCGATTACGGGCGCTGCGGGTCTGGAACCCACACTGGCCTCCGTTCGCAACGGACATGCGGTGGCACTCGCAAACAAGGAAGCGCTCGTCTGCGCGGGCGATGTCATGCTGCGTGCCGTCTCCGAAGCCGGTGCCACCCTTCTGCCCGTCGATTCGGAACACAACGCCATCGCCCAGTCTCTGGGCGGCTGTGATATGGAGAGTGTTGAGAAGATTATTCTGACGGCGTCAGGCGGCCCTTTCCGTAAATCGACACTCGAAGAGATGCGAGCAGCTACCCCGGAAAAGGCCCTGAAGCATCCGACATGGTCGATGGGCGCCAAAATCACGATCGATTCGGCCTCCATGGCCAACAAGGGGCTGGAAGTCATCGAAGCCGCCCGTCTGTTCGGCCTGACCGAAGACCGGATCGACGTTCTGGTTCATCCGCAGTCTGTCGTGCACGGTCTTGTGCAGTTTCGGGATGGCAGCCTCGTCTCCCAGATGGGGTCTGCCGACATGCGCATTCCCATCGCTCACACGCTCGCCTGGCCAAAGCGCATGACCACGCCCTGTGGACGCCTTGATCTGGCTGCTTATGGCCGCCTCGAGTTTGAGGCGCCGGACGAGGTCCGGTTCGCCCCCCTCCGCCTCGCCAGACAGGTCCTGCGGGCCGGCGGGGCGGCACCGGCCGTGTTCTCCGCCGCCAACGAAATCGCCGTCGAGGCGTTTCTGAACCGTCGTATCGGATTTCTCGGCATTGGCGAGACAATCGACGCTGCCCTGCAGGCCATGACTGAAAATCCCGAGCTCAAAAGTCTGGATGACGTCCTGCACTGGGACGCACGGGGGCGCGACCTTGCCGAGGCCCATATCCTGCGGGCCAGTGGACATCTGCGAAACCACGTCAGTGAGGCCGCCCTGAATGCATGATCTTCTGCGGACCATTCTGGCCTATGTCCTGATTCTGGGCATTCTCGTTTTCATTCACGAGCTTGGGCATTATCTGGCGGCGCGTTGGCGCGGCGTGAAGGTCGATACGTTTTCCATCGGTTTTGGCCCTGCACTCTATCGTTGGCATGACCGCTCCGGCACTGAATGGCGCATCAGCGCCATCCCTCTGGGCGGTTTCGTCAAACCGCACGGGTTTGAAGGTCCGGAAGACGCGACCGAAGAACAGAAAGCTGCGTGGATTCCGGGTCGGACGTTTCACGACAAGCCCGTGGGTTCACGGGCCATCGTCATTCTCATGGGGCCGATCTTCAACTTCATCTTCGCCATTCTGGCGTTTACGGTGCTGTTCGCAGTCATCGGCAAGCCGGAACTTCACGGGGATATTTCACAGGTCGTTGTGGGAAGCCCTGCGGAACATGCCGGCGTCAAGCCTGGCGACGTAATCACCCGGATCGGAGAAACCCACATCCTCGGCGCCGAGGATGTGATGAATACCGTTTCGTCCCATCCGGGGCAGCAGACGGTCCTTGGTATCCATCGCGGCACCGAGGATCTCAGCCTGCCCGTCACGTTCGATGCCGTGAAAAGCGGCGGCCACGAGACGGGCAGCCTCGGGGTTGCTTTTGCCATTTCCCGTGGAAATCCTGTTTCGCTTCCTTCGGCATTCATTATGGGCATCCAGGAAACCTGGGATAAATCGGTCATGACGCTGCAGGGTGTGTGGCAGATCATCAGCGGCCAGCGGAGCGCCAGGGAACTCGGGGGTACGATTCGCATTGCACAACTCTCGGGACAGGTCGCCAGCTATGGTCTGGCCAGCATCATTTCCTTCATGGCGCTGCTTTCGATCAATCTGGGCCTGATCAATCTCTTTCCAATTCCGGTGCTCGATGGTGGCCGTCTGGTCTTTTATGCGTGTGAACTCGTCCGTGGGCGGCCGGTCTCGCGCAGGGTCCAGGAGATCAGCATGCAGGTCGGAATGGCGCTGATCGGCGCCCTTTTCCTCTTCTCGACATTCAACGATCTGACCAATATCGGGCTGTTCCACTGGATCTTTCACGCAGTAAGCTAAATATTCTGAAAAGACTTGTGATACAGTTGAACACGTCAGGGCATCTTGCGCGGGGCAGGGGTTATCGGATACCTCGGCCAGTGGCGTAACGTGTCAGTCGCCTGCAAAAAATATGTTACAAGGAAAGCCGGTTTGTCAGGATCACGGTCAAGAGGTTCCCGGTCTTCGAACACGCGTCTGCTGCTTCTCGCATCAGCCTGCCTGCTGCCGGTCGTCCTCGGAACAGCTCAGGCGCGTTCCGTTCGTCATCAGGCCCCGGCATCAACGCCCGGCGGAAACATCATCAGAGCCATTTCGGTCAAGGGAAATACCCGGATCGAGACGAGCACGGTGCTGTCCTACATGGTCGCCCAGCCGGGTGACACGTTCAATCAGGACGACCTCGACCGCTCGCTGAAGACGCTTTACGCCACCGGCCTGTTCAAGGATGTCACCCTGCACCGCGATGGCGATACGCTGCTCGTGGATCTGGTCGAGAACCCGATCGTCAACCGCATCGTCTTCGAAGGCAATCATGCGCTGAAGGATGAGGATCTCCGCAAGGAAATCAGCCTGCGCCCGCGCGCGGTGTTCTCGGCGGAGACCACCGCTGCCGACCGCCAGAAGATCCTGAACCAGTATGCCGGCAAGGCCCGCTTCGGTGCGACCGTTACGCCGCAGATCGTCAAGCTGTCCCATAATCGCGTTGATGTGGTGTTCAACATCAACGAAGCGCAGCAGACACTGATCAAGAAGATCGTTTTCGTCGGCAATCATGCCTTCAGTGAGGCGCGTCTGGCGCAGGTCATCTCCTCCAAGGAGTCGATCTGGTACCGCTTCTTCTCGTCGGCTGACGAATATAACCCCGAGCGAATCAAATACGATGCGGAGCTGCTGCGCCGCTTCTATCTGCATAACGGCTTTGTGGACTTCCACATGGTCGATGCAACGGGTGAGCTCGCTCCCGATCACAAGTCTTTCTACATTACCTTCACTGTTCACGAAGGTGACCGGTATCGTCTGGGCAAGATGGACGTCCGCTCAAGCGTGCGCCATGTCACGCCGGAAATGCTCCGTCCGCATGTCGAGCTGTTCCCGCACCAGATCTATGATGGTACGGCGATCCAGAACAACACCAAGAACATGCAGGAATGGTTGCAGGCCACCGGTCATCCGTTCGCCATGGTCCGTTCGGAAATCGCCCGAAATCCGGAAAAGCACGTTGTTGACCTGCTGTTCGACGTCACAGAAGGTCCGCATGTGTATGTCGAGCGTATTGACATCAACGGCAACACCATTACGCATGACGACGTGATCCGCCGGAACCTGCCGATGGCTGAAGGGGACCCGTACACCCCGTTCGATCGCAAATATTCCAAACTGGGCCTTCAGGATCTCGGCTATTTCAGTTCGGTCTCCGTTGACCAGACACAGGGTTCCGCACCCGATCGCGTCAACGTTTCTGCAAACGTGGTGGAGAAGCCGACCGGTGAGTTCTCGCTGGGTGGTGGTTATTCGACGGACGTCGGTATTCTCGGTAACGCCTCGATCAAGCAGCATAACCTGCTCGGAACGGGCGTGGATGCCGGCATTTCGGGAACGGTCGCCTATTATGAAAAACAGGCCGACATCTCGATCACGGATCCCTACTTTCTGAACCGGAACCTTGTTGCTGGTGCTGATTTCTATTTCATCCAGAATAACTACCAGACGTATCAGAGTTATAAGGAATCCCAGTACGGCATGAGCCTGCGTCTGGGTTATGCCTATAACCGCTATCTGTCGCAATCCTGGAACTACACTCTCGTTGATCGTCAGGTCGGCAATTTCTACGATGCCTCATCCGAGGATGTTGACCAGGCCTACGTCCCATCCATTTACGTCCAGCAGTCTGCGGGCTGGTCACTGCTCTCGCAGATCAGTACGTCCGTAACCTACGACCGTCGCGACCAGCGGGCAAAGCCGCACTCCGGTTATATGTTCAAGGTTGGTGGCGACTTCGCAGGTCTGGGTGGTAATTCCAAATACGCCCGCGTGAAGGCTGATGGCGCTTATTACCTGCCGCTTGATGACCTGACCGGCAATCATGACTGGACCTTCCAGTTCAAGGGCGGCGTGGGTTACATGGGCGACTGGAGCTCCAGCGGAAACCGCAACATCATTGATAACTTCTATCTTGGTGGTGAAAACCTGCGAGGATTCCTTCAGGGCGGTGTCGGTCCACGTTCTGGACATCTCAAAATCAACGGCGTCTATATCCCTGCACAGGGCCAGGAAGATCTTCTGGGTGGCCGTTTCATGTATACGGCCTCCGCACAGCTCAATTTCCCGCTGCCTATGGGTGATGATCTCGGAATTTCCGGTCGTGGATTCATTGATGCGGGTAGCCTTGCGGGTCTTCGCGTCAAGCATCTTTATACGAATCGTACGAATGATGGGGACAACTATACTCCTATCACCGGTGACAATCTGATTCCGCGCGTTTCCGGTGGCCTTGGTGTGTCGTGGAAGAGCCCGTTCGGTCTTGTTAATATTGATGGTGCCGTGCCGATCCGCAAAGAACACGGCGACCGTCTATACCCGCTGCGTTTTGGTTTCGGTCAGCAGTTCTAAGCTGTCCGAAACTTTGCCATTCTGTTTTCCAACCCCTTGCCAAGAGGTGGTCATGACCCTCAATTCCCTGATGCGCACGGTTTCGGCCGGCGCGCTTCTGGCTGCGTCGATTCTTGTCTCCGCTCCGGGTGCTCACGCGCAGGCCGCTGGCGGCAACGGTGGCTGGTTCGTTCCCAAGGCCGCGCACCCCGACGCCCCGCCGCCGCGTCCTGTTCAGCGTCGCGTTCCGGAAGCAGCTCCTGAAGAGGAAGAAGAGTCCGCTCCGTCTGATCAGCAGCAGGCGCCTCCGGTCCTGCCTCTTCCGCCTATCCCGGCGCCTCCGAGCATTGCGAAGGGGGCTCCCCCGCCGGCTGCCATCATTGGCGTCATCAATGTTCAAGCCGTCATGCAGATTTCCAGCGCCTGGCAGGAAATCCAGCAGGTTCTGGGTGCCCGTCGCGATCGTCTGGCGCAGGCCGTCCAGCGTGAAGAGGCCGCATGGCGTGGTGAACAGCAGAAACTGCAGGCCCAGGCCCGGACCCTGACGTCCGACCAGATCCAGCTGCGTGAGCGTCACCTTCAGGAACGCCGTGCCAAGGACCAGCACGATTTCGGCAGCCAGGCCCGTATCATCCAGGAAGCGGCGCAGGTCGCCATGCACCAGATCGAGCGTGAACTGGAAGAACCCAACGGCATCATCGCTGCTGTTGCGGCAGCGCATAACATGAATCTGATCCTGCATGCTGAGCAGGTCGTACTGCATGTCGGCGGTCAGGATATCACCGAAGAAGTCGGCGCGCAGCTCAACAAGACTCTGCCGCATGTCTTCATTCCCGATGACGGTGTTGACCCTGAGCAGCTTGCCCGCTCAGGGAAGATGCCGACGACAGCCGATGAACAGCGACAGGCCCAGGGGCCGCAGGGTCAGGCGCCCCAGCAGGCTCCGGCTTCCGCACCGAGCGAGTCCGTTCTGCGTCAGCATCACTGAGGCGAATGTCCGTGTCTGATATGACAGCAAGCGAGACCCGCCCCGGCGACAGCCGTTTTTTTCAACGCTCCGGACCCTTTGGTCTGGAGCAGTTGGCTAAAGCATCCGACAGCGACGTGGTTGCCGCAGCATCAGGTAAAAGCGTGGCGGCGTTTCGCGGTGTGGCCCCCCTGCATGTGGCCGGACCTGACGAGGTCAGTTTTCTCGATAACCGTCGCTATCTGCCGCTTCTGGCTGAAACGAAGGCCGGCGCCGTTATCCTGTCGCCAGCGTTTTCCGACAAGCTACCGCCCGATACGGCGGGACTGGTCTGCAAGGCGCCCTATCTCGCCTGGGCCCGTGTCGCCACGCTGTTTCATCCCGATCCAAAGTCTACCGGAGTCCGTCACCCAACGGCCTGGATTGCAGATGACGCAGACATTGGCGAAAACGTCGAAATTGGCCCCTTTGCTGTAATCGGCAGCGGGGCCCGTATCGGCCGTGATACCATCGTGGCCAGTCACGCAAGCATTGGTCAGAGCGTTGAAATTGGTTCCCGATGCCGCATTGGTGCTCATGCTGCCATTTCTCATGCGCGTATTGGTGATCGTGTCACGCTCTATCCTGGCGTTCGTATTGGACAGGACGGCTTTGGTTTCGCCGTAGGGCCGGAAGGGTTTGAAACCGTACCGCAACTGGGGCTGGTCGTTCTGGAAGATGGTGTGGAAGTCGGCGCCAACTCCACCATTGATCGTGGCTCCATGCGGGATACGCTGATCGGCGCGGGCACGCGTATCGATAACCTCGTTCAGATCGGTCACAATGCCCGTCTGGGACGATGCTGTATCGTCGTGTCGCAGGCTGGTATTTCTGGCTCTACAGAATTGGGCGATTTCGTCACCATTGCTGCGCAGGCCGGTCTGATCGGACACATCAAGATCGGTTCCAAGGCCCGCATCGGTGCCCAGTGCGGCGTCATGTCGGACGTGGATGCAGGGGCCGATGTTATTGGGAGTCCTGCCATGCCGTTCCGCGAGTTTTTCCGCAATGTCGCAACATTGCGGAAGCTTTCCCGCAAAAGCAGCGACTAGCTGCCCTGTAGCGCGGATGGTAACTCCCCCTCAGGTTTGCTAAGGGAAGCCATTCGCGCTGCCCTCTGGCAGCGATTGACAGACAACACCGCTTGAAGGGCATGGTAAAACGATGGACCGAGTTGACGCTCCAGCCGAACAGATGACTCCCGCGACAGACGCCGCCGCTGCAGGGCATCAGCTTCCGCAGAGCATCGACATCCTCAAGATCATGCAGTCGATCCCGCATCGCTATCCGTTTCTGCTGATCGACAAGATGGTCGAGATCCATGCCGGACAGTCCGCCATCGGCATCAAGAACGTGACGGTCAACGAGCCGTTTTTTCAGGGTCATTTCCCGTCCCACCCCGTCATGCCTGGCGTCCTGATCGTGGAAGCCATGGCCCAGACAGCGGCGACGCTGGTTGTCATGACCCTGGGTGAAGCGTTTGAAGGCAAGCTGGTCTATTTCATGACAATTGAAAACGCGAAGTTTCGCCGTCCGGTCGGCCCTGGAGACCAGCTCCGGATCCATGTGGACAAGGAGCGCTCCCGCGCCAATGTCTGGAAGTTCAAGGGTGTGGCCCGTGTCGATGGCGTTGCCGTGGCCGAAGCGACCTTCAGTGCGATGATCATGGGTTGACGCTGATGCAGATGGCAGGGAAGCGTCCCGAAACCGCCGAAATCCACGCGACCGCTCTCGTTGATCCGCGTGCGCGCATCGGTGAAAACGTGCGCATCGGTCCCTGGTGTCTGGTTGGCCCCAACGTCACCATTGGTGACGGGGTCTGCCTGCACGCATCGGTCATTGTGGACGGATACACGACCCTGCGCGAAGGCGTGGAAGTCTATCCGTTCGTGACGATCGGCCTTGCCCCGCAGGATCTGAAATATGCTGGCGAACCCACGCTCTGCGAAGTGGGCGCCAATACGGTCATCCGCGAAAACGTAACGATCCATCGTGGTACGGCGCAAGGTCATGCGCTTACGCGCATCGGCGCGAACTGTCTGATCATGGCCAATTCCCATGTGGCCCATGACTGCGTTCTTGGGGACCGTGTCATCATCGTCAATAATGTCGTCATGGGTGGTCATGTCGAAATTGACGACGACGCCAAGGTTATGGGCTCGGCAGCGCTGCACCAGTTCGTCCGCATCGGACGCGGGGCTGTGGTCGGCGGTGTCTGTGGCGTCGAAATGGACGTCATTCCTTACGGAAGCGTGCTCGGAAACCGTGCCCGTCTAGTCGGTTTGAACTGGATCGGTCTGAAGCGTTCGGGGGTTGGGCCGGAAGAAATGCAGGCCATGCGCCGTGCGTTCCGCACGCTTTACCCACGGCATGGGGCGACGGAAGCCGTTCTGGAAAGCCGCATTGCCGAAGTCAGGGCGGAATACGGACATCTTCCACGCATTGCCGAGATGCTGGACTTCATGGAGGCTCCAAGCCGTCGCGGCCTGACACGTGTTGCGCGTCAGGAAGGGCAGTCTGAAACCGAAGGCGCCTGATCGTGGGCGACCGGGGTTGCATCGGCATTCTGGCTGGCTCGGGACCGCTTCCCGCACAGGTCGCCGCTGCCGCCATCGCCAAAGGCCGCAAGGTTTTCGTCATTGGCTTCCGTGACTTCGCCGATCGCGCGCTTCTTGATCCTTACCCGCACGAAATCATTCGTCTTGCCGCCGCAGGCGATATTCTTGGCGCTCTGAAGAAAAATAACTGCCGCGAACTGGTCCTGATCGGGCCGGTCCGTCGGCCCGCATGGCGGGACCTGCGTCCCGATGCGGAAGGGGCCCGCATTCTCGCGCGCCTCGGGCGGGCGATCTTTTCCGGAGACGACGGGCTTCTCGGCGCGATCGTCCGTGTCCTCGGCGAAGAAGGTTTTCATGTCCGGGGTGCGCACGAGTTTCTCGAACATGCCACCGGCCGTTCAGGAACCCTGGGGCGTGTGCTCCCTGACACTCAGGCCAGACAGGACATCGCCCGTGGTGTCGATGTTCTCAAGGCGATGGCCGTCCTGGATATCGGTCAGGGATGCGTGGTCCAGAACGGGCTTGTACTGGCGGTCGAGGCTCTGGAGGGGACGGATGCCATGCTGGGCCGCTGCGGGCGCCTCATGCAGGCGGGAAGTGGTGGCGTTCTGGTAAAGATGCCCAAAACCGGACAGGACCTTCGGGCGGACATGCCGACGATCGGGCCGGAGACGCTGGAAAATGCGGCCCGGAACGGATTGCGGGGCGTTGCGTTCCAGCCCGGAGTGACGCTCATGACGGATCCTGCGGGCTGCGTGAAGCTGGCGGATCGTTACGGGCTCTTCCTGTATGGGCTGACGCCGGAAGATCTGAAGGACAAGTGATGAATACGTTTCTGCATACGATGGTGAGAATCCGGGACATTGACCGGAGTCTGGCATTCTACAAGCTGCTCGGGATGAAGGAGCTTCGCCGCAAGGAAGTCCGGGAAGGGCGCTACACGCTTGTTTTCATCGGATTCGCCGATAACGAGCATGGGCAGGCCGAAATCGAACTGACCTACAACTGGGATCAGGAGTCCGATTACGATGTTGGGACCGGTTTCGGCCATTTTGCGATTGGCGCCCCTGACGTGGCGGCTCTGGTCGAAACGGTCCGTTCGGGTGGCGGCAAGGTGACACGCGAAGCCGGTCCGCTGAAATTTGGAACGATCATTATTGCCTTTGTCGAAGATCCCGACGGCTACAAAATCGAGCTTATCGAGAAATCGTAACGTTTTTCAGAAGTTTCAGGGCGTTTTCCAGCGCGTCGATTATCGTCTGTGCGTTCTGTTGGACTGCCTTGTCCCTGTGGGTGCCGAGAATGTCAGCGCAGAGAAGCGCAGGAGCCAAGGCATTGCGCAGGTCGTGACGAAAGGTGGCAGCATCCTGAGACGGTGTGCTGGAAGCAGAATGGTTGCTGGACTCGGGCATGGGGTCAAGTTCCTGTAGGTCTGGCATTGACATGAAGGGCCTGCGTGCTTACAAGCCCGGGTCTCAATCACCGGGCGTTTCGTGCGCCCGATCGACGCGGATGTCCAGCAGTTGAGGCGTCCGCCTGGTTTTTAAGGATCAACGTCATGAAGCGCACGTATCAACCCTCCAAGCTGGTTCGCAAGCGTCGTCACGGTTTCCGTACGCGTAGCGAAACCGTCGGCGGCCGCCGCGTGCTGGCCAACCGTCGCACCAAGGGTCGCAAGAAGCTCTCCGCCTGAGTTCGACCCAGATCGGCACAACCCATACACCGAGCCGTTTGAAAAAACGGCCGCAGTTTCTGCGTGTAGCCGGGAAAGGGCGCAAGGTCGCCACTCCCGGTATGGTTGTGCAGATCCTTCCGGATGACACAGCGACCGAAACCCGCGTGGGTTTCACAGTCACAAAAAAAGTCGGTAATTCTGTCATCCGTAACCGCACCCGCCGTCGTCTTCGTGAGGCTCTCCGCCTCGTTGCACGGGAAGACGGTCTGCCTTCCGGCGATTTCGTCCTTATCGGGCGTGACAAGACCCGGGGGCGTGAGTTTTCTCTCCTCAAAGACGATCTGAGGCAGGCTCTTCGCAAGGGGCTGGATGCCAATTTCCGTGAAAAACCTTCCGGAAATTCCAGTTATAGCCGGAATCGGGCGAAATGATTGCGCGCGTCATCAGGAAAGCCGTCACTGCCCTGATGCTGTCGCTCATTGATGCCTACAAACTCTTCATCAGTCCGTTCATCGGTACGAACTGCCGGTTCGATCCGACATGCAGCACCTATGCATTGATGGTGATCCGCGAGCATGGTCCCGTGCGTGGGGGATGGCTTGCGATACGCCGGATCGGGCGCTGTCATCCCTGGTCGGAAGGGGGCATCGACCTGCCTCCGAAGCCACACCGGCATTAAAAACACCCGCTACCTATTGTTTTGGATGCGGTTTTCGGCCACTTGAAGCGCAAGCCCCATTCAGTGAGACGAAAGACCGGCATCCGCCCGATGGACATCAAGCGCATTATTGCGGCCACACTTCTCTCGGCCCTTATCCTGATCGGTTTCGACTATTTCATGCCGAAGCCCCATCAGGACGATCCCCATTCCGTCCCTCATGCGCCTGCTGCGCAGGTTCAGACCAGCGCCCCTGCCGCGTCTGAAGCCCCGGCAGAGACGCAGGTTGCCGCGCGGCGTATTCCTCTGACGGGGCCGGATGTCCAGGGGTCCCTCAACCTGAAGGGCGCGGTGCTGGATGATCTGATCCTCACGAAATATCGCGAGACCCTTGCCAAAGACAGCCCGCTTGTGCGGCTGCTGGACACCGCCGGAAGTACCCATCCCAATTTTGTCGTGATCGGCTGGACCAATGCTCCGGGTTCAAACGCCCGCGTGCCGGACCTGAACACGGTCTGGGACAGTCCGGACGAGACGCTGACTCCGGACCATCCGGTGACGCTACACTGGGATAACGGACAGGGGTTGGTGTTCTCCATCCAGATCGCGCTGGACGACCATTACATGTTCGCGGTGAACCAGACGGTCGAGAACCATTCCGCACAGCCAGTGGCACTTGTGCCGTTCCAGCGCGTGCAGCGGGACTACGAAGCGCCGGAAGGGGCTTTCACCGCGCATGAAGGTCCGATCGCCGTCGTTGGTGGCCGAATGCAGGACGAGAGCTACAAGAATCTGCGCAAGGGGGCTGATCATCCGGATCACGTCTCCTGGTCGTCCACGGGAACGAATGGCTGGGATGGCATCAGTGACAAGTTCTGGCTGACGGCCGTGGCGCCTGCGGACGGGACGCCCGTTATGGCAAGCTTTGCATACGTTCCGGGAGCGCCGGCATCCTATCAGGTGGGGATGTCCACACAGGCGCCCCAGCAGATCATGCCGAATGGCTCCATCACCGAGAAGAGCCATGTCTTTGCCGGGGCCAAGGTGCTCAGCCTTTTGCAGTCCTACAGCAAACAGCTTGGAATTCCTGATCTGGACAAGGCGATCGACTTCGGCTGGTTCAGCTTCCTGACCCGCCCGCTGCTGACGCTTCTACACTGGCTGTATCTGCATATCGGCAATTTCGGTCTTGCGCTGATGGCGCTGACGCTGATCGTCAAAATCGTTCTCTTTCCGCTGGCTTCAAAGGCTGCCCAGTCTTCTGCGCGGATGCGTCTGCTGGCGCCGAAGGTCAAGGAAATCCGCGAGAAGAACAAGGACGACCCGATGGCCATGAACCAGAAGGTCATGGCGCTGTATCGTGAAGAAAAGGTGAGTCCGGCCAGCGGCTGTCTGCCGATGCTGATCCAGGCACCGATCTTCTTCTGCCTTTACAAGATCCTGAACATCAGCATCGACGCCCGTCATGCGCCATTCTTCGGCTGGATCCGCGATCTGTCGATGCCGGACCCGACAAACGTCTTCAACCTGTTCGGATTGCTCCCTTTCGACCCGACGCACTATTCCTCGTTCCTGCATGTCAGCATCTGGGGCACGGCGCTGGGTCTGACGTTCTGGCTGCTGCAGCGCCAGACCAGCTCGACGGCGAGCCTTGATCCGGCACAGGCGCGTGTGATGCAGTTCATGCCACTGGCTTATGTGTTCTTCATGTCCAGTTTCCCGGCCAGCCTTCTAGTCTATTACACTTGGAACAACCTGCTGACGGTGGCGCAGCAGATGTTCATCCAGCGCCGGACCGGTCTGCCCGTTCCGGTCTCCCGGACCTGAGGCCGACCAGAGGCATGATGAAAGAAATACCAGGGCCTCCGACCGAGGCCCAGATCGAAGACGGGCGGCTTCTGTTTGCGGGGGAATGCGAATTCTTCTTCGGTTCTCAGAAGATCGACCAGCTTCCTCCGGTCGGTCGACCCGAAGTGGCCTTTGCCGGACGCTCCAATGTCGGCAAATCAAGCCTCATCAATGCGCTGACGGGGCGTCGTGCGCTGGCACGGGCGTCGTCCGAGCCGGGACGGACCAAGCAGCTCAATTTCTTCAATCTCGCTGACCGCCTGTCTCTTGTGGACATGCCGGGTTACGGATTTGCGAAGGCGGCCAAGTCGGTCAAGGAAGACTGGCAGGACATGATGTTCGCCTATCTTCGGGGTCGCACCACGCTGGAGCGGGTCATCCTACTTCTGGACGCGCGGATCGAGCTCAAGGAGTCCGACAGGGACGTCATGGAACTGCTGGATCGTGCGGCCGTGGTGTTCCAGATCGTGCTGACCAAATGCGATCAGGTGCGCCCGAAGGCGCTTGCAGCAAAGACGTCGGAAGTCGAGGCGCTGGCGCTCAAACACGCCGCCGCCTATCCGCGTATCATTTCCACCAGCAGCGAGACCGGGTTCGGGATCGAGGACCTGCGGGCGGAAATTGCCCGTTTTGCCGTGCCACTCCAGACGTCAGGGGAAGGACAGTCCGGATCATGACCAGTAAGACCTCAAGCGGAAACAACAGCAAAACTCACAGCGCCAAACTGCCGGATGTGCCGCCGGTCGTGAACGCGGAAGAGGCGCAGGCGCAGGCAGCCATTCTGTCCAGTGCGCTGCCTTTCCTGCGCCGTTATGCCGGGGACACGATTGTCGTCAAATACGGCGGTCATGCCATGGGCGAAGGTAAGCTGGCGCATGCATTCGGCTATGACATCGCGCTGCTCAAACTGGTCGGGATCAATCCGATCGTTGTGCATGGTGGTGGTCCACAGATCAGCGCGATGCTGGACCGTCTGAAGATCCGCTCCGAATTTATCGATGGTCTCCGGGTTACGGACCAGTCGATGGTCGATGTGATCGAGATGGTGCTGTCAGGTAGCGTCAACAAACAGGTCGCCGAGCTGATCAACCGTGCGGGGGCGCTGGCCGTCGGCATTTCCGGCAAGGACGGCGGACTGATACAGGCACGTCGTCTGACCCGGATGAAACGTGATCCAGACAGCGAGATCGAAAAGGTCATTGATCTCGGTTTTGTCGGACAGCCGGAAAAGATTGATCCGCGGGTGCTGTATGCGCTCCTCGGGGCCGGGTTGATTCCTGTTATTGCTCCGGTTGGCGTAGGTGCAGACGGTGAGACCTATAACATCAACGCCGATACGGCGGCGGGTGCAATCGCAGGTGCGGTGCATGCTTCGCGTCTGTTGATGCTGACGGATGTTCCGGGAGTGCTGGATGAAAACGGCAAGCTCATCGAGGAACTGAGCGCGGAGGAGGCCCTGCGCCGGATTGCGGATGGTTCGATTTCGGGAGGAATGATTCCGAAGGTCGAAACCTGCCTTGAAGCCGTTCGCCAGGGTGCGAAAGCTGCCGTCATTCTGGACGGCCGGGTGCCGCACAGCTGTCTGCTCGAGCTTTTCACGCGGGCAGGTCCGGGGACGCTCATCAAGGCATAACCGGTCTGTTGTTCAGACCGGACTACAGATTATGGCGCTTCGTGTGAGAAGCGCCATAATCTGTTTTCAACCAGCCCTTCCTGCAATGCCAGCATTCCACGCTCCAGCAGGGTCTCGGGCGTTTCCTCTGCATTGGCTTCGCGGGAGACGAGGCCGAGTTGCAATGGAAGATGGACAGGCGGGTCGATCAGGATGGGGATTCCGTGCGCCGTCATGCGCTCGGCCCGCTCGGCCGCTGCGAAGCGGTCGCCGCCATCCATCCAGAGGCCGAAGATATTGTTGCCGATGCGACCGATGGCATCCGTCGGACGAACTGCCTTGCGGAGGAGGGCAACGCATTGCCGGAGGGCTTCCTCACCGGCTTCGAATCCCCGTGTTTTTGACAGTTCCGTCAGACCGGGAACGCGCGCGATGATCAGGGTCGCGGGCATGACCTCCTGATCGAGACGGCGGGTGCGGCGTTCTATTTCCGCCTTCAGCCCTTTCCAGTTCAGAAGATTGGACGAAATGTCATAGTCGGAGTCGAACAGGATCCGGCGATGAATGCTGTCCAGTTCCCAGAAACCTGCCAGCAGCGAACACACGGCCTGACACAGTTTTTGCTCCTGCGGTGACCATGAGGTGGCTCGCCAGACGATAAGACACATCTGTTCGAGACTGCGGATGTTCTCGCGGCAGATCATGGCATGACGCGTACCGGCTCGGAAAACGATCGTCCCTGTCTGCGAGGGGCTGGCGGAGAGAACGGCCTGAATGTCGTCTGTCAGGCTTGAAGAACTGTACAGGAGTGTATCTGGAGCCGCCGTATCAAGCAGGGCTCCTTCGGCGCCGAGCGGCTCCAGTAGGGCTTCCATGGCAGCAGCGGCGGCCAGTCGGGGGACGATGGCCTTGCGCAGAGCGGTCGTCACGTCGGCAAGAATGGCAATCCCATCGTGGTCTGCAGGCGAGGCCGTCCCGCTTGCAGACGCGTATAGCGGCTTCGAAACAGCTTTGAGGGTGCCACGTGTTCCGGTGATCTGTCCCTCGTCATCATGGAACGGGCGGGAAGAGAGGATCACCGTCAGAGGCTCGCCCTGTGGCGTCGTAATGGTAGCCGCCGTTCCCGTATGGGACTGAAGGATGTCTACAGAGTCGCATAATGCGCTGAAGGGGCACCCGATCAGGGATGTAGTCGGCTGCCCGAGCCAGGTGTCCGGGGAAATGAGGATGATGCGGCCTCGGCTGTCTGTTTCGAAGACCAGATCCACGGCCTGATAAAGCAGGGACCGCCAGCGTTCGCGGCTTTCCAGCGTGGACGCCAGCATGTTCCGCAGATCCTGCGGACTTCTGTCGGGTGCGGACGGGTTCATGAACTGGGACAACAGGGAACGCATATCAGGCAAGGGTGACATATCCCGCAGAAAGCTCGAGGTCGGGCCAGCCAGTCAAAGCCCTCCGTTTTCATAAGCGTGGCGGGTTAAGAAGTCATGAACAACGCACGAAACTGTGCAGGTCGGAATCGGAGGTAAAGATCCGTTGACATGCACCGTCGGGAACCGCATGTTCCGGCGGATTTCTGCTTTTCTGACCGGACCGACCTGATGCCGAATGCACCTCTTCGTACTGCCATCGAAGCCCTGTGGGAGCGTCGTACGACTCTCAGCGCCCGTACGGAAGGCGAAGACCGCGACATCGTGGAAAAAGCCCTGTCCGCGCTTGATGCCGGTACCCTGCGCGTCGCCGAGCCCTCCGAAAACGGCTGGATCGTTCACGAATGGCTGAAGAAGGCCGTCCTGCTCTCGTTCCGTCTGAACGACAGCCGTGTCATGGAACGCGGCTGCGGCGGTGAACCGGCTTTCGACAAAGTTCCACTGAAGTTTGATGGCTGGGACCAGTTCCGTTTCGCCGAAGCCGGTTTCCGTGCCGTGCCGGGGGCGATCGTGCGCCGTTCCGCGTTCATCGCGCCGAATGTGGTGCTGATGCCGAGCTTCGTGAACGTCGGCGCACGCGTCGACAGCGGCACGATGATCGATACCTGGGCAACCGTCGGTTCCTGTGCCCAGATCGGCAAGAACTGCCACATCAGCGGTGGTGCGGGGATCGGTGGCGTTCTGGAGCCGCTGCAGGCTGCGCCGGTCATCATCGAGGACGACTGCTTCATCGGTGCGCGTTCGGAAGTGGCCGAAGGCGTCGTGGTCGAGAAGGGCTCCGTCCTGTCGATGGGCGTGTTCCTCGGCGCGTCCACCAAGATCGTGGACCGTGCAACGGGCGAAATCTTCATGGGCCGCGTCCCGGCCTATTCCGTCGTCATTCCGGGTACGCTGCCGCCGAAAGAGCCGGGCATGCCGTCGCTGGCCTGTGCGGTGATCGTCAAGCGCGTGGATGAGCGGACCCGCTCCAAGACCTCCATCAACGACCTCCTGCGCGACTGAGTGTCGTGAGCGGATCACACCTGCCGACAGATCCCGTGGCACTGGCACGGGATCTGCTGCGTTGTCCGTCCGTGACCCCGGCCGACGGGGGCGCGCAGATGCTTCTGGCAGGTGTGCTGGAGGGGATGGGTTTTGAGACAGTCCATCTTCCTTTCGGCCCCGCGGAGGCCCCGACGCCCAATCTATATGCCCGGCTGGGTACGGGGCGCCCCACGCTCTGTTTTGCGGGCCATACGGATGTCGTGCCGCCCGGCGAAGGCTGGGCGCATGATCCGTTTGCCGCCGTGGTTCAGGACGGGCGGCTTTATGGACGCGGCATTGCGGACATGAAAGGCGGCGTGGCCTGTTTCGTGGCCGCTGTAGCCCGGCGTCTGGAGCAGGGGCCATTGAAGGGTTCCGTTTCCCTACTAATTACGGGAGACGAGGAAGGCCCCGCGCATTTCGGGACGAAACCGGTCATCGAATGGCTGGCGGAACGGGAGGAGCTTCCGGATTTCTGCCTGCTGGGTGAGCCCACGAATCCCGAGGCTCTGGGCGATGTCATCAAGATCGGCCGACGCGGCAGTATGAATGCCGTCGTGACTGTTCAGGGTATGCAGGGGCATGTGGCGTATCCGCATCTGGCGGATAATCCGGTTCACCGTCTTCTGGCAGCGTTTTCCGAACTGACGGCGCGGGAGCTGGATGCGGGTAGCGAGTGGTTTGATTCGTCTTCGCTTCAGGTTACCAGTATCGACGTGGGCAATTCCGCGACCAATATCATTCCGGCGCAGGCCGTCGGGCGGCTGAATATCCGCTTCAATGACCTTCACACCGGATCCGCTCTAACGGCGTGGATCGAGGATGTGGTCCTGCATCATGCGCCTTCAGCGGACGTGCAGGTGTCCATCAGTGGCGAGGCTTTTCTAACGCAACCCGGAGAGGCGGTCACGTGCCTCTCGGACGCCGTGCAGCAGGTGACGGGCCGGACACCTCGGCTTGATACTGGCGGCGGCACGTCCGATGCACGTTTCATTTCGCGCTATTGCGCGGTTGCGGAATTCGGCCTTGTCGGCGCAACCATGCACAAGCGGGACGAGAATGTTGAGCTTGGGACGCTGGAGGATCTGACTCGGATCTATCTGGCGTTCATGGAAGGATACGGGCTGTGAATTCCGGACGGCCGGGCCCGTTTCCACCCTCTGGAACCATGGCCATTCCGCTGGGCGTGTGGCTTCTGGGGCGCGGGCGGTCCGAAGGGATCAACTGTTTCGCGCCCGGAGCAGGGGCGCTGTTCGCGGCTCTGGCACCCACGATCGCGCTGGCGCTCATCGGTGTGTGGATGGCGTTCATGCTGCCGCCCGCGGAAAGGATCATGGGGCTTGTGCGGGCTGTGGTGCCGCTGGTCTGCACACTGTTGCAACTTGTGGTGTCGGAGCTTTATGCGGCTTTCCTGAGCCGTAAGGGGCTGTGGGCGCGTTATGCTACGGCGTCCTTGTGGTGTGGGTGGTTGCCGCTCGTGCTGCTGATTATGGCGCAGGGTGTGCTGCATCTCGTGATGCCGGGGGCTGCTGCCTCCGGTCAAGCGCTGGCAGGTCTCGCTTTTGGCGCACAGCTCTATACGCTGTGGCTGACCTGGTATGTGACTAAAGTCGGGCTTGTGACGACGGGGTGGCAGGCTTTCGTCATGACGCTTCTGCAAACGCTGCCGGTAGCAGCGCTGCTCTGGGTGCTGTGGCTTCTGCCGCCGCATTACAATGCGATGGTGGACCTGCTTGGGGTGTCGTTTTAGGTTTTGCGGAACGGATTGTCGGGATAGCCGACATCCATCAGGCAAAGCCCTTCGGGCGGGGCCGTCTGTCCCGCGGCGCAGCGGTCTCTCGCCTCCAGAATCTCGACAGTTTTCTCGACAGGCCACAGGCCTGCGCCAATCATCATCAGGGTCCCAGCCATGTTGCGGACCTGATGATGGAGGAAGGAGCGTGCCTTCGTGTCGATCATGACCAGTTCGCCATCGCGGCGGATGTTCAGAACGTCCAGCGTGCGGACGGGGCTTCTGGCCTGACAGGCGACCGCGCGGAATGACGTGAAATCATGAGGGCCGAGAAGATGGTTCGCGGCCTGCTGCATGCGATCCACGTCCAGCGGGCGCTTGATGTGCCAGACGCGGTTTTCCATCAGACCCGGGCGGGCAGGGCGGTTGAGAATCGTGTAGCGATAGCTGCGCCATGTGGCGGAGAAGCGTGCATTCCATTCCGGCCCGACTTTCGCGGCTTCCAGTACAACGACGCGGTGGGGCTTGAGATGATATCCCATGCCATCGCGGATCTGGCGGGCGTCGATCGGGGCGTCATCCGGGAAATCGAGATGGATGACCATGCCTGCGGCATGAACGCCTGCATCCGTACGCCCGGCGGTGATGCTGGGGACGGGACGGTTGCGCACGAGCTTCGCGGCGGCGGCTTCAATCAGGCTCTGAATCGAGATGCCGTCATTCTGCTTCTGCCAGCCGAGATAGCCGGTGCCGTCATATTCGATGCGCAGGGCCCAGCGGTTCAGAGCGGAGGGCTCTGCGGCCTGCGTTTCAGACAAGGCGCGTCCCTTTCGGGAGAGGCTGGCCGCGCAGGAAGTCGGCAGCGGACATCATGCTGCGTCCCGGCTTTTGGATGCGGTCGATGCGAATTGCGCCGGTGCCGCAGGCGATCGTCAGAGCGTCGTCGAGTGTGGCGCCGGGGGAGGAACCGTGGGTTGCGTCCGGCAACGGGATGGCTGTGCCGATTTTCAGCACGACACCATCAAGCGTCGTAAACGCGCCGGGCCAGGGGGTGAGGCCACGGATCTGGCGGTCGATCTCGGAGGCCGATCTTGTCCAGTCGATACGGCCATCATCGCGGGTCAGGCGCTCGGCATACGTGACGCCGTCTGCGGGCTGCGGCGCGGGTGTCAGCTGTTCGACGAGGGCACGCACGACCAGACGGCCGCCGATTTCGGACAAACGGTCGTGCAGCGTGCTGGCGGTATCGGTCGCGCTGATGGGCGTGGCTTCCTCCAGCAGCACCGCACCGGTGTCGAGGCCTTCATCCATCTGCATGATGGAGACGCCGCTCTGGCTGTCTCCGGCAAGGATCGCAGACTGAATGGGCGAGGCACCCCGCCAGCGCGGCAGGAGGCTCGCATGGATGTTCAGACACCCCAGACGCGGGGCGTCCAGCATCTCTTTGGGCAGGATGAGGCCATAGGCGGCGACCACGGCGGCGTCGGCATTCAGGGCGGCGAAAGCAGCGTGCTCCGCCGCGTCCCGGCGAACACGCGCGGGTGTCCGTACCTCGATCCCGGCCGCTTCGGCCGCTTCATGAACCGGCGAACGACGCAGCGCTTTGCCACGTCCTGCCGGTCGCGGCGGCTGCGTGTAGACCGCAACCACCTCGTGACCGGCGTCGAGCAGAGCGTGCAACGCCGGGACCGAAAAGTCCGGCGTTCCCATGAAAATCAGCCGCATCGGGGATCAGCGCCTTCCGAGCTTCTGCTCTTTGGCAAGGCGGCGCATGATCATGTTGCGCTTGAGCGTCGAGAGATGATCGACGAACAGGATGCCGTCGAGATGGTCCATCTCATGCTGGATGCAGGTGGCGAGCAGGCCCGATGCATCACGCTCGATCGTTTCTCCCGCAAGGTTGCGGTACCGGACACGGATCGATTCGGGGCGGACAACTTCGGCATACTGGTTCGGCAGCGAAAGGCAGCCTTCCTCGCGGGCAGCCATCTGCTCTGAATCCGTAACGATTTCCGGATTGATCAGCAGCATGGGCTCACGAGGCGCATCTTCCTCGGCCACATCCACCAGAGCAAAGCGCATGCCAAGACCGACCTGTGGCGCGGCGAGGCCGATGCCGGGGGCCTTGTACATGGCGGAAAACATGCCCGGAAGCTGGTCGCGGATGAAGGCGATGTCTTCAGGGCGCACGTCGCGGGTGACCTCCCGCAGCACGGGCTGGGGGGCGATCAGGATCGGGGTGGGCGGCACATCGTCGATGCCGGACAGGAAATCGAATTCGCTCATGCCCTGCGATGTAGCGAGCGCAGGCTTCAAATGCCAGTGCAACATGCCATCAACGTCGGTTTTGCAGATGCTCCGGTGAGAGCAGAGCTTGCATCTGCGGGGGTGGACACCATATCGTAGGGTCAGCCGGTCGCCGCATAATGGGGCCGGTCCTGTCTGTCTCGCTCATGGAGGAGGCTCTCGCCCTATGTCCGGTCGCCTGTTTACGTCCCCGATGTTCCTCGGTTTCGATCACCTCGAGCAGATGCTTGAGCGTGCTGCAAAATCGACGTCCGACGGGTATCCCCCCTACAACATTGAACAGCTCAGCTCTACGGCCCTGCGGATTACGCTGGCTGTTGCGGGCTTTGTCATGGACGATCTGCAGATTACGCAGGAAGACAACCAGCTTGTGATTCGCGGCCGTCAGACGGATGACAGCCAGGGACGCATTTTCCTGCATCGCGGTATTGCGGCGCGGCAGTTTCACAAGGCGTTCGTGCTGGCGGAAGGCATCGAAATCGGCGGAGCATGGCTTGATAACGGCCTGCTGCATATCGATCTGTTGCGTCCGGAGCCGGAAGTGCGGGTCAAGCGGATTGCGATTTCGCAGGGGCGGCGCAGCCCGGCACCAGCGCCGACGGTTCATCACGAAGTGGTGCCGCCCGTCGTGAAAACCCGGCGCACGACGCGTCCTGCGCGCGATATCGACGACGAATAAGGCCGGTCGCGCGGTCGCATTTTTTACAGACTGAACTCAAGATCGGTCGGCAGACGCCGCCGCGGCTTCAGAAGGAACCTGAATTGAACAATCCCTTCGAAAACGGTGATCGTTCGGACGACAAACTCCCTGCGGATCTGCGCCGCATCACGGGACCGCAGCTCCTGACACTGGGGATGTCCCGTCTCGCCTATGTCAGATCCGTCATGCATGACGGTGAAATGCTCGTGGCCATTCATGCCGCCGACGGTACACCCATGGCGGTTGCCGAAGATGAGGAAAGCGCACTCGACGCCATCCTCGAACATGAAATGATCCCGACCCTGCTTCAGTAACCTCCCGCCTCAGTAACCGACGTCAGAAAGTCCACGCCCGTGAGCAAAAACGCCGATATTTCCCGTCACCTCGAAGAGCAGCGCCTTGCGGGCGTCGTCGTCCATAACGGGCTGGCCTATCTGGCCGGTCAGGTCGCGGACGACGCTACCCTCGACACGGAAGGGCAGACAGTCGACATCCTGCGCCAGATCGACGCGCTTCTGGCCTCGCTGGGAACGGATAAGAGCCGGATCCTGTCGGTGCAGATTTTCCTGACGGATATCGCGGAAATCGGGGCGATGAACCGGGCTTGGGATGCATGGCTGGACACGGACAGCAAACCGGCCCGCGCCACGGTTGAAGCCAAGCTGGCCGTTCCGGAATGGCGCGTGGAAATGACGGCGATTGCTGCGCTGAAATAAGAGCCTGCTGCTGAACGCTGAAAAGCCGTCTTTCCATCGGGAAAGCGGCTTTTTTTTGTGGCGGCAAGGGCCGGTTCAGACAGAGAACAGAAACTCTCTCAGCCGCCTGTCCCGTTCGGGGTGCAGGGGCAGCTCATAATTGTCGATGCCCGATACGGCGGTCAGCGATAATGCATTAACCAGCCACACGCCTGTCACCGTTTTGAGGTCCTGCGGCAAAAGACGGCCTTCGGTACAGAAGCTCCCTTCCAGCAGTCGGGCGCGGGACGTTCCCGGCAACGCGCCGTCATGGATGGGAGGCGTCTGCAGACGCTCTTCCTGCAGGAACAGGACGTTTGCAGCGCTGGCCTCGGCAACAGCCCCCGTCATTCCCAGAAGAAGCGCATCATCCAGGCCGGCTGCGACGGCTTCCATGCGGCTCATGATGGATGGCAGACAGGCAAGCGATTTCACGCGCGCCAGAGGAGAGCCCCCATCGCGCCGGTAGCGGCCAAGCCCCAGCCTGACGGGGGCAGGCACGGCCAGCGCGGAAGCAGTTGCCTGAATCAGGACTGTGGGTTGCGGCGTAACAGGCGGTACCAAACCGCGTGGCCCGGTGCCGCGCGTGACCGTCAGGCGCAGCGATCCGTCTGACAGCCCCGTGGCATGCAGCAGATCGGAAACGGCCTGTGTCAGCAGCGTCGTGTCCGGCGTGGGCAGACGGAGGATCGTGCATCCTTCCTCCAGCCGTGCCAGATGCCGTGCCAGATGTGGCGCCTGTCCGTTGGCGACGCGGATTGTTTCAAACAGCCCATCAGAGAGCAGAAATCCCCGGTCGTTCGGAGCGATATGCGCGTCTGTCGCGTCCAGGAGACGGCCATTGAGCCAGACAGGAGTACTCATGCCTCAAACGCCTTCAGGATCGGGGAGACTTTCAGAAGCATTTCCTCATATTCCCGCATCGGATCGGACAGTACGGTAATCCCGCCTCCCGCACCGACGGAAAGGGTGTCGCCCGATCGCGCCATGCTGCGGATGATGACGGAACTGTCCATGGCTCCATCCTCGCCGATACGGAACAGGCTGCCGCAATAGGCCCCACGGGCAGAGGCTTCCAGAAGGTCGATGATCTCCATGGCGCGTTTTTTTGGTGCCCCTGTGACGGAACCCGGCGGAAGTGTGGCCTGAAGCAGATCAATGGCGTCCAGTTCGGGACGGAGTTGCGCCTGAACGACCGAGACCAGATGCAGGACGTGGGGAAACTGCTCAACCTTCGACAGCTGGGGAACGCGAACAGAGCCGATCTGTGAGACACGACCGATGTCGTTTCGCATCAGATCCGTAATCATCAGGTTTTCGGCGCGTTCTTTTTCGTCCGCAGCCAGTGTCCGGCTGTTCCGGGCTGTTTCTTCGGGCGTGTATCCAAGGGAAATGGTGCCCTTGATGGGGCGCGTCTCGATCAGCCCGCCCCGCGAAAGCGAAATGAAACGTTCCACGGAGGTGCTGAGCAGCGAAAAATCCGGCGTCTTCAGATAGGCCCCGAACGGAGCCGGGGAGGTCTGGCGCAGTGTTTGATAGGCAGCCAGCTCATCGAAACCGTCAGCACACTCCGCAACCCAGCGCATCGTCAGATTGGCCTGAAAAATATCCCCGGCCCGGATGAAGGCGATGATGCTGCGAACCGCATCCATCCAGATGTCCCGCGGCTGTTCAGGCCGAAAACGCAGGGAGGGGGTGGGGCGGATCGTCGGCGAGGTTAATTCGGGTGCGGGATGTCCCCTCCGGCTGATCCACCAACAGCGTTTTTCATGCCGGTCGAACGCCAGCACATCTTCAAAAGAGGCCGCCACCAGTCTGGGCGCAGAAGAAACATGGCGGGATGGAACTTTTTCAAGCGCCATGCCCGCTTCATAGCTCATCATACCGACCGCCCCGCCGGTGAAGGGGATGATATCCTCTGCTTCGGGGCAACGGGTCGAGGCGGCGGCCATATCGCGCAGATGCGTCCAGACATCACCCTGTATGGATATGCCATTCCTGCGAAGGCTCCCCCCTTGCCAGTCGAGAGTTTCGGCAGGAGACAGGCACAGAAAAGACCAGCGGGCGCGTTCGTCCGTGTCCGGGCCTCCGCTATCGAGAAACGCGGCCCAGGGGGCGGAGTCCATTGCGGAAAGCGCCTGTTCGGGAGGTCTCCAGGGAATTTCAGTGAGAGGCAGCGGGACGCTAGACATTCAGGCTCCGTAAGGGAAATTCTGTCAGCCTGTCAAAGCCCCGGAGTCTTCAGGCCGTACGGCGCAGCCGCTTGCGCTGGCTGGATTTCGCAATGCCCAGCCCCTCGCGATATTTCGCAACCGTGCGGCGCTGGATGGAGAAGCCTTCCTTTTGCAAAAGGACCGTCAGGGCATCGTCGGACAGGACGTTGTCTCCTTCGGCCGAGACGAGCGCCTGTAGACGATGCTGGATCGCGTGAGCGCTCTGGGACGTGCCGTCTTCGGACGTCAGGGCTGTGGAGAAAAACAGCCTGAGCGGGACGGTGCCCTGTGGCGTGTCGATATATTTGCTGCTGACGATGCGGCTGATGGTGCTTTCGTGCAACTCCGTGCGCTCGGCGATGTCGCGCATGGTCAGCGGGCGCAGGGCGGCGGGACCATCGCGCAGGAAATCGGCCTGATGCTGCACAATCGCGCGGCCAACCGCGAGCAGGGACTGTTTGCGGCTGTCCAGCGCGCGGATCAGGGCCGTGGCCTCTGCCGCACAGGCAAGAAGCGTCTTGCCGGAATCCGTGCGTCCATCAAGCTGCGCGCGCATCGTGTCATCAAGCCGGAGTTTCGGCAGCAGGCGCGTGTTGAGGGTCAGACGGAAGCCGGCGCCGTTGAAGCGAACGATCAGATCGGGTTCGCTGGGGGGCTCAGGCGGTGGCAGGGTCAGGCCGGGGCGCGGATCGAGCGCCTGGATTTCGGCGAGCATCTCCAGCAGGTCGTCCTGCTCAAGAGCGCATTTTTCGCGCAGCCTGCGCCAGTCGCGCCGGGCGAGAAGGTCCAGATTGTCGAGGAGGGTCTGCATCGCGGGATCAAGGCGGTTGCGGACGCGGAGTTGCGCCGCCAGACATTCTTCAAGCGATCGGGCGAAAAGCCCGACAGGTTCAAGATGCATGAGACTCTGGCGGATCGCTTCGAGCCTTGCGAGCTCCATGCGAAGGTCGCCTGCAAGATCCGCTACTGAAACGGGAAGGCGGCCACTTTCGTCCAGACTGTCCAGAAGATGCAGTGCCGCGTTCTGTTCGTCGGGAGAAAAAGACAGGCGGATCTGGAGGATCAGATCATCCCGGGCGGACGGAGGTGGTGCCGCTGCTTCCGGGCATTCAGAGGCACTGGTGAAGCGGTCCGGGTCGTCGTCGTGAAACTCTTCCGGAGCGGGGGCGGGATCGACCGCAGTCTCGCCGGGCTCCAGGACGAGGAGCGGATTGGCTTCGCAGATCTGCCGCAGGTGCTGGGCGAGGTCGATCTGCGTGTATTGCAGCAGTGCAATCGCCTGACGCAGCTGGGGCGTCATGACGAGAGACTGCGACTGACGCTGGATCAGGCCCGGGACAAGCATCCCGGCATGTTACAGCGAGAAATTCTCTCCGAGATAGACCCGGCGGACATCTTCGTTCGCAACAATGGCTTCGGGCGTGCCTTCCATCAGCACCTGCCCACCGTGCATGATGTAGGCGCGGTCGATGACTTCGAGCGTTTCGCGGACGTTATGGTCCGTAATCAGCACGCCGATGCCACGATCCTTCAGATGCGAGACGAGATCGCGGATTTCACCTACGGCGATCGGATCAATACCGGCGAGCGGTTCGTCGAGCAGGATGTAGTTCGGCTGACTGGCCAGCGCACGGGCGATTTCCAGACGGCGGCGCTCACCACCGGAAAGGGCGAGCGAAGGCGAGCGGCGTAGATGGGTGATGCCGAATTCGGCCAGAAGGCCGTTGAGCATCAGGTCGCGCTTTTCCGAGTCGGGTTCGACGACCTCAAGGGCGGCCATGATGTTCTGCTCGACATTCAAGCCGCGGAAAATGCTGGCTTCCTGTGGCAGGTAGCCGACACCGAGACGGGCGCGGCGATACATCGGAAGCTGTGTGATGTCCGCACCGTCCAGCGTGATGGTGCCTGTGTCAGGCTGCACGAGACCGACGATCATGTAGAAGCTGGTCGTCTTGCCCGCGCCGTTCGGGCCGAGGAGGCCGACTGCCTCGCCGCGCTGCACCTGAAGCGAGACATTTTTGACGACGGCACGCTTCTTGTAGGACTTGCCGATGCCGCTTGCGACCAGACCGGTTGCGGGCGGCTGAGAGGGGATATGGCTGTCTGTCACTTGGGTGCCTGGCTGCTGTTGGCCTCGTTTGGCACGACGAGCCCCTGAATGGGGGAATCCGTGCCCGGCAGCATGGTTGCGATGCCGGTCTTCATGTTCACGATGGCCTGCGAGCCATTGTTCTGGTTCTGCCCCTGCGTGACATGCACATGGCCGATCAGGCGGGCAATCTGGGTATCGAAAACATAGACGCCACGATCGCCCGTGGCGGTCTGGGTCGGGGTGCGCAGAACGACATGCCCCCAGCCATAGGCCCGGTCGAGCTTCGAGGAACCGCCGCCCATTGGATTGGATGAATCTGCGGCTGCCTGTGCCGGCTTTGCAGACGGAGATGGCGCATCGCTGGGTTTGCTGAACGAGACCAGCACGTCCGCCTTGACCTGTTTGCCATCATTGGTCGTGACAGTCGCATCGCCCCGGCCAACCGACATGCGCGTTTTGGCGTGATATTCCATGACGTCGCGGGCCGTCAGAACGTCCTGCGGCGTGGTCAGTTTCAGATGCTTGCCAGTCATGACCATGACGCCCTGATCCATGTCGTACAGCGCGTGATCGCCCCAGCCCTGATCGGTCTGGTTATAGATATGGACGTTGCCGCGCGCTTCGATCCGGTACAGCTCGAGGGAGCCACCCATCGGATCGCCGCTGCTCGCGCTTTTGCCATCGGCCGGTGTTGGCGCAGGAGCGGGCTGTCCGGGAGCGGGCGCTTTTTTGCGCAGATATCCGATCAGCGTATCCGCATCGACTGTCGTATCCCCGCGTACGGCCCGCGCCCCGCCCGTAAGGGTCACGGTCTGGGCATTGCGATCGTAGACCTCTTCCTTTTTCCAGAAGAGCTGCACCGCTTCGCCGTGGGACATGTCCAGTCCGTCCGCGTGGGCAGGAGCGGAGGGGAAGGCCAGAGGAAGGGCGATCAGGAGGGGAAGGAAGGCTGCGGAACGGCGGGTCATTTCTCTGTCTTCAGTCCTTGCAGGTGCAGGCGGGCCGCCGCACTCGGAGGGCCGTTGTCATCGTTGCGGACCGTCAGTCCCGGCCCCGTAAACTGCATGATACCCGCATGCTGGTCCAGAAAATAGCCTTGGGCGTCCTGCGTGCCGAAGGGGCCTTCCGCATGGACCCAGTCCCGCGAAGCGATGACGTCGGCCTTGAGGTCCAGATCTGCGGAGGGGCCGTTCAGGAGAAAGCCGTCATCGCGGTAGAGCACAACGTTATCGTCGAGATCGAGGGTCTGTTCGTGCTGCATGTAGACGCCGCGATCAGCCTTGATATGCGCCCAGGAATTACCGGAGAGCTGGATGTCGGCGACGGGATCGACAAGGTCCACGCGATCCGGGCCCTGCTGGTGGGTGGTGCGGGCCGTGATCATGTACAGATGATCGTGGGCATCGAGACCGCGATAGGTAGCCTGTTCCATGTTGCCGCTTTCCACGCGCAGGCGGGCCATTTCCTTCAGGGCGGCGCGGTTTTGGTTCATGAGATGGGAAATCTCGGGCCAGGCCGCGATGGAGCTGAGGAGGACGAGGGCCAGCCCTGGCAGTGCCCATTTGGCGAAACCCAGAAGCGAGCGGCGTCGGGCGAGTTCCTGAGCATTGGGAGCCTGACGGATCCGCTGGAAAGCAGCGCGGCGCAGGTTGTCGAGGCGGGCAAGGCTTTCGGTCCGGTTGGGGTCGAAATCTTCCCGGCGAATGCGGTGTTCGCCATTATCTGGCGTAGGGCCGCTCATGACAGACCGCTCCGCAGGAGGTCGTGGATATGAACGATTCCCGCAGGGCGGTGTTCCGCGTCCACGATGAAGAGGCTCGTAATCGGGCGTTCGCGCTGGTTCATGAGGTGCAGCACGTCCTGCGCCAGCGTGTCGGCGCGCGCGGTGACGGGAGCGGGATTCATGACGTCAGCCGCCGTGGTCGCGTCGAGGTCGCCGGAGAGGGCGCGGCGGAGATCGGCGTCCGTGATGAGACCCTGAAGTTTACCATTGTCATCAATGATACCCATGCACCCGAATGATTTGCGTGTCATCTCGAGAATGACGGAGCGGAGCGGGAGACTGCCCTGCCCGAGCGGCAGGGATTCACCGGTATGCATGAGGTCGCTGATGGGGCGCAGACGGGCGCCGAGAAGCCCTCCGGGGTGGAAAGCGCCGAAGTCGCGGGCGGTGAAGCCGCGTTTTTCGAGCAGTGCCAGTGCCAGGGCATCACCTAGGGCGAGTTGAAGCAGGGTGCTTGTCGTCGGTGCCAGACCCATCGGGCAGGCTTCGGTGCTTGTGGGCAGAACCAGCGGGATCTGTGCGGCGCGGGCAAGGGCTGAGGTGTCAACTGATGTTACGGCGATCACGCAGTGATTTTGGCGGGCGGCATAGGCCAGAATCGCGGTGAGTTCGGTGGTTTCACCAGAATTGGAGAAAGCGAGGATCAGGTCGCCGGGGGCGACCATGCCGAGATCCCCATGTGCGGCTTCGGCAGGGTGCAGAAACAGCGACGGTGTGCCCGTGGAGGCGAGGGTCGCCTGAATTTTGCGGGCGATATGGCCGGATTTACCGATTCCGGTCACGATCAGGCGAGCGCTGCTCTCTGCGATACAGTTGACGGCCTCGCAGAACGCGATCCCGAGAGGGCCGGAGAGGGCTTGTTCGAGCGCTTCCAGTCCTTTGCGTTCGATCGAGACGGTCTGAAGGGCCGATTCCAGAGCGGTGCGGGAAAAGCCGGGCGACGGGCGGTGCATGATCAGCCGGACCGGGATTCAGGCGCGATGCGAAAAAATGTCGGACTCGTCATAGCCCAGCAGGTCGAGGCGACAGCGGGCCGGGAGGAAATCGTAGCAGGACTGCGCGAGGTCGCGTCGGTTTTCACGGATCAGCATGGCTTCGAGCTTATCCCACAATGCGTGAAGATGCAGCACGTCCGATGCGGCGTAGCGGAGCTGATCGGGGGTAAGGGTCTCGGCACCCCAGTCCGAACTCTGCTGGTGTTTGGAAATTTCAACGCCGAGCAGGTCCCGGCACAGATAGGCCAGGCCGTGTCGGTCGGTGAAGGTATAGACCAGCCGGGCCGCGATCTTGGTGCAGATGACCGACGGGATCGTGATATTGAAGGCGTTCTGCAGGACTGCAACGTCAAAGCGTGCAAAATGCATCAGCTTGGTGACGGAATCGTCGGTCAGGAGCGCCTTGAGGTTCGGGCAGTCATAGCCGCGACCGCCCATGGAGACCGGTTTGATCTGCACGAGGTGCGCTTCGCCGTCGCCGGCTGAAAGCTGAACGAGGCAGAGACGGTCACGGTGGGGATTGAGACCCATGGTCTCGGTATCAATGGCAACGACAGGGCCAAGATCAAAGTCATCCGGCAGATCGCCGTCATGAAGATGGATGGCGTTCTGCGAACTCATTTGTCGTCACCAAATTTTTTTGATCACCAGAGGATCAAGGCAGTATGCTGCCTGATCGTCTGTGGTGCCCAGAAGAAGACTCGAACTTCCACGTCCTTTCGGACACAGGTACCTGAAACCTGCGCGTCTACCAATTCCGCCATCTGGGCTCAGAAAGCACCGGGTTTTTTCAGTTTCCTGAGGCATCCCGGCTCGGTGAAGAGGCGTTTACCCCTGCACGTGTGGGGCGTCAACAGCCAAACTGAAAGAAAAGCGAAAATGCGTAGAAATTTTTCCGTGGACGGAACCGGTGGCGGAGCTGGAAATGACGCTGGAACGGGCCACGGCCCAAAGGTTGTGGCGGTTTTAGGCGGCGGAGGGTTTGTCGGGCGCGAACTTGTTGGCCGGCTCGTGGCCCTGGGGCATGTCGTGCGTGTGGGAAGCCGGAATCCCGAAGGCGATCAGGCACTGGCGCGGTTTCCGGGTGACGGACGTGTGGAATTTATCAAGGCATCCGTGAATGACGCGGCTTCGCTGGAGCGTGTGTTCGCCAGCGCGGATGTGGGGATCAACCTGGTGTCGATCATGTCACCGGATGTGCGGGCGATGCATCGGGTCAATGTGGAGGGCGCGCGGCTGGCGGCGCTCATGGCGCGGCGTCAGGGAGTGGAGCAGTACCTGCACATGTCGGCCATTGGGGCGTCGCTGACGTCGCCGGGGAATTACGGGCGGAGCAAGGGGTTGGCTGAACGTGCGGTGCGGGAGGTGTTCCCGGAGGCGGCGTTGCTGCGACCTTCGGTGATTTTCGGGCCTCAGGACAGTTTCTTCAACATGTTCGCGCTGATTGCGAAGCTCTCGCCGGTTCTGCCGGTGTTTGCGCCCGAGATTCTGTTTCAACCGGTCTATGTGGGTGATGTGGCACGGGCGATCATCGCGCTTGTGGAGCCGGGGCATGAGGGTATGACGGTTGAGGCGGGTGGGCCGGATGTTCTGAGTATGAAGGAGTTGATGGCGTTCGTTCTGGAGGCGTCTGGGCGCCGTCGAATTCTGTTGCCGGTGCCGGGATGGGTAGCGAAGCTGGAGGCGGGCATTCTTGAGGCGTTGCCGGGGCATCTGCTGACGCGCGATCAGGTTGCGATGATGGGCGTGGACAATGTGGTGCAGCCGGGAATGGCTGATCTTCAGGCGCTGGGGATCAGGCCTGCGGCGATGCGGAGTATCGTTCCGGACTATCTAAGGGGGAGTGTTTGTGAGAGCTGGAGGCGGTTTCGGAAATGAAGGGTCCGTTTCGGTCCTAAAAATTTGTGTGAAAAATGGCTCATGGAGCGAATAGATGAGCCATTTCACGCGAAAGGTCAGTATCACTGACTGTTATTGGATAAAGTGACGGAATAGCTGCATTCTCACTCGCATGTTTGCAGGAGACACGACGCATGGCCGAACGGATGTTGCAGTTCGTCACCCACCCCCAGGTGCTTCCGGAGAAGCGCGACGCCGCTGAACGCCGTCAGGACTTCGGGGAGATTTATCGTGGGTTCGCGCGCAGCCGGGCGGAAGAGCAGGCGTCGCGGTGTTCGCAGTGCGGGATTCCGTTCTGCTCCGTGCATTGCCCGCTGGGGAACAACATTCCCGACTGGCTGAAGCTGACGGCCGAGGACCGGCTTGAGGAAGCGTATGAGATGTCGTCCGCGACGAATACGTTCCCGGAGATCTGCGGGCGGATCTGTCCGCAGGACCGGCTGTGCGAAGGCAACTGCGTCATCAACAAGGGCTTCGAGAGCGTCACCATTGGTGCTGTCGAGCGGTTCATTACCGAAAATGCGTTCGAGCAGGGCTGGGTGAAGCCGGCGCTCCCGGATCGTGAACTCGGGCGCCGTGTCGGAATCGTAGGGTCCGGGCCCGCTGGTCTGGCCTGTGCGGAGCGGCTGCGGGCGCAGGGTTATGAGGTTCATGTCTATGAGCGTCAGGACCGTGTGGGCGGGCTCATGACGTACGGTATTCCGAGCTTCAAGCTGGAAAAGCATGTCATGGCGCGGCGTCACGCGCTGCTGGAGGCGCAGGGGATCGTCTTCCACCTCTCCACGCCTGTTGGTTCGGGCGAGGGCGAGACGGCGCTTGAGGATCTGCGGGCGCGGCATGATGCGGTATTTCTCGCAACAGGCGTGTATCGCTCGCGTGATGTGAAGGTGCCGGGGGCCGGGCTTGAGGGTGTTGTCGATGCGATCGACTTCCTGACGGCATCTAACCGTCGGGGCTATGATGAGGATCCGGGCGAGGACGCGGCGCTTCATGCGAAGGGGCGTCGGGTCGTGGTGATTGGCGGTGGTGACACGGCCATGGACTGCGTGCGCACGTCGATCCGTCAGGGTGCCGAGCGTGTGACATGCGTTTACCGTCGGGACCGGGCGAATATGCCGGGGTCGCGACAGGAAGTTTACAATGCCGAGGAAGAAGGCGCGCATTTCGAATGGCTGGCCTCGCCGGAAGCGTTTCTGGGCGATGGCAGCGTGTCGGGTGTACGGGTGCTGAAGATGCGTCTGGGTTCTCCGGATGCATCGGGGCGCCGGTCCATCGAGGGCACGGGGCAGCATGACGTGATCGAGGGCGATCTGGTCATCAAGGCTCTTGGCTTTGATCCCGAGGATCTGCCGGGGCAGTTCAACGCGCCTGAGCTGACCGTGACGCGCTGGGGCACGCTGACGGTGCCGCCGGGGGGCTTTGAGACGAGCCTGCCGGGTGTGTTCGCCGGGGGCGACATTGTGCGCGGAGCGAGCCTTGTTGTCTGGGCGATCAAGGACGGCCGGGATGCGGCCGATGCGATCCATCATCATCTGACTGAAACAGTAACCGGTTCTCTGGAGGCCGCGGAATGACACAGAATAACGATTTCATCCGCGAGTATGCTGAGAACGTCGAACGGCTGAAGGGGCTGTATGACCCGTCGCAGGAGCGCGATTCCTGTGGTGTGGGTCTGGTCGCGGCGCTGGACGGCAAGCCGTCGCGCAGTGTGGTTCAGGCGGGCATCGAGGCGCTGGGCAATATCTGGCATCGCGGTGCGGTGGATGCAGACGGCAAGACCGGCGATGGCGCGGGCATTCATGTGGAAATCCCGCAGGATTTCTTTGCCGAGGCGATCCATAACGGCTCCAGCGACGATACGATCGACGGTCGCATTGCGGTGGGCATGGTGTTCCTGCCCAAGACCGATCTCGGTTCGCAGGAGCGTGGCCGCCAGATCATTGAGACGGAGATCCTGAACTTCGGTTACGGGATCTATGGCTGGCGTCAGGTGCCGATCGATACGGCGTGCATTGGCGAGAAGGCCAACCAGACGCGGCCGGAGATCGAGCAGATCATGATCCGCAACCGGCTTGGCCGGTCCGAGGACGAGTTCGAGCGTGACCTGTATGTGTTGCGTCGGCGGATCGAGAAGCAGGCGACGGCGCAGCAGGTTGATCTGTATGTGTGTTCGATGTCTTGCCGCTCGGTGATCTACAAGGGCATGTTCCTGGCCGAAAACCTGACGGATTTTTATCCGGATCTGCTGGATGAGCGGTTTGTGTCGCGGTTTGCGATCTACCATCAGCGGTATTCAACCAATACGTTCCCGACCTGGAAGCTGGCCCAGCCGTTCCGCAAGGTGGCGCATAACGGCGAAATCAATACGATTTCGGGCAACACGAACTGGATGCGCTCGCATGAGACGCGGCTCGCACACCCGGAGCTGGACCCGTACATGGCGGATCTCAAGCCTGTCGTGCAGGCGGCCGGTTCGGACACGGCAGTGCTGGACAATGTGTTCGAGCTGCTGACCTTCGCCGGGCGGGACGCGCCGATGGCGAAGACGATGCTGGTGCCGGCTTCTGGCGGTGCGAATTCGGCGATGTCTGACGCGGCGCGGGCGCTGTTTCGGTACTGCAATGCGGTGATCGAGCCCTGGGATGGTCCGGCGGCGCTGTGTGCGACGGATGGGCGCTGGGTCGTGGCCGGGCTGGATCGCGCCGGGCTGCGCCCGTTGCGGTACAGCATCACGCAGGATGGTCTGCTTATCGTGGGCTCCGAGACGGGGATGGTCCGGGTGCCGGATGCGCGCGTCAAAAGCCGCGGGCGGCTTGGTCCGGGGCAGACGCTGGCGCTCGATCTGAAGGAAGGGCGGCTTTACCAGTCTGAAGAGCTGCTCGAGATGCTGGCGTCGCGTCAGGATTTCCAGGGCTGGGTGAAGCGCATCCGCGATATCGAGCCAATCGTGCGCGATGTTGTGGAGCCTGAGGCGCTGGACCCGGATGTGCTGCGGCGGCATCAGGTGGCGGTCAGTCTGACGCATGAGGAACTGGAGACCATTCTGCACCCGATGGTGGAGAATGCGGCCGAGGCTCTGGGCTCGATGGGTGATGATACGCCGCTTCAGGTCCTGTCGAAGATCTATCGCGGGTTGTCGCATTATTTCCGTCAGGGATTCAGCCAGGTCACGAATCCGCCGATCGATTCCCTGCGTGAGACGCGGGTGATGAGCCTGATTACGCGGCTGGGCAATCTGGGGAACATCCTCGATCAGGCGCCGGAGCAGTGCGATCTGTTGCAGCTGCCGAGCCCTGTGCTCACGATTGGTGAGTTCGACGAGCTGCGGAAGGTCTGTGGCGAGAATGCGGGCGTGATCGACTGCACCTTTCCGGCTGAAGAGGGCGAGGAAGGTCTGCGGGCGGCGATTGCGTCCATCCGGACGCAGGCTGAGGATCATGTTCGTGGCGGGTGCACGCATCTGTTCCTGACGGATGACAATACGGATGCGACGCGCGTTGCGATTCCGATGATCCTCGCCACCGCAGCCGTGCATATCCATCTGGTGCGCAATTCGCTGCGGACGTTCACGTCGCTGAACGTGCGGACGTCCGGGGCGATTGATGTTCATGCGATTGCCGTGACGATCGGTGTGGGTGCGACGACGGTGAATCCGGCTCTGGCGCAGTATTGCGTGGCGGACCGGCTGCGGCGCGGGCTGTTCGGCAAGATGTCGTTGCGTGAGGCGATGGAGCGGTATCGCAAGGCCGTGGACAAGGGTCTGTTGAAGATCATGTCCAAGTCGGGCATTTCGATCATTTCGGCCTATCGTGGCGGGTATAATTTCGAGGCAATCGGGCTGTCCCGTGCGCTGGTAGCAGAGTTCTTCCCGGGCATGCCGTCGCGGATTTCGGGGATTGGTCTGCCGGGAATTGCGCGGAACGTTCTTGGCGCACATGCGGCCGCGTGGAACCGGAAGGTCGAGGCGCTGCCGGTCGGCGGACGCTACAAGCTGCGCCGTCAGGGTGAGACGCATGCGTTCTCCGGGCAGCTTGTGCACATGCTTCAGAGTGCAGTGACGGCGAACAGCTTTACGCTTTACAGGCGCTATGCGGATGCAGTGCGCCAGATGCCGCCGGTGGCGCTGCGCGATCTGCTGGATTTCAAGCCGCTTCATGCGCCGGTTCCGGTGGACGAAGTAGAAAGCATCACGCAGATCCGCCGTCGTCTGGTGGCACCGGGAATTTCGCTGGGCGCTCTGAGCCCCGAGGCGCATGAGACGCTGGCGATTGCCATGAACCGGATTGGTGCGAAGTCCGATTCCGGTGAGGGTGGCGAGGATGCCGAGCGCTCCAAGCCGCGTCCGAACGGGGACAATGCGTCTTCGGCGATCAAGCAGGTGGCGTCCGGGCGTTTTGGCGTGACCGCGCAGTATCTTAATGACTGCCGCGAGATCGAGATCAAGATGGCGCAGGGTGCGAAGCCCGGCGAGGGCGGGCAGCTTCCGGGCTTTAAGGTGACGGAACTGATCGGGCGTCTGCGTCATGCGACGCCGGGGGTGACGCTGATTTCGCCGCCGCCGCATCACGACATCTATTCGATCGAGGATCTGGCGCAGCTCATTTACGATCTCAAGCAGATCAATCCGACGGCGACCGTCACGGTCAAGCTGGTGGCGCGGACGGGCATTGGCACGATTGCGGCCGGTGTTGCGAAAGCCAAAGCGGATGCGATCCTGATTTCCGGCCATTCGGGAGGGACGGGTGCGAGCCCGCAGTCTTCGATCCATTATGCGGGTCTGCCGTGGGAAATGGGGCTGTCGGAGGCGCATCAGGTGCTGATGCTGAACCGGCTGCGTCATCGTCTGGTGCTGCGGACGGATGGCGGCATCAAGACTGGCCGCGACGTTGTCATGGCGGCGATGCTGGGCGCGGAAGAGTTCGGCATTGGTACGGCCGCGCTCGTGGCGATGGGTTGCATTATGGTGCGCCAGTGCCACTCCAACACCTGTCCGGTGGGCGTGTGTGTGCAGGACGAGAAGCTGCGCGAGAAGTTCGGGGGATCGCCGGAGAAGGTCATCAACCTGTTCACGCTGATTGCGGAAGACATCCGGCATATTCTGGCGGATCTGGGCGTGCGGTCGCTTGAAGAGGTGATCGGACGGACGGATATGCTGCGTCAGGTGTCGCGTGGTGCGGATTATCTGGATGATTTGGATCTGAACTCCCTGCTGGTTCAGGCCGATCCGGGCGAGCATGCGCGTTACTGCACCCGTGAAGGGCGTAACGAAGTACCGGAGACGCTGGACGGGCAGATCATCCCGGATGCGACCGCGCTGTTCGAGCGTCGGGAGAAGCTGCACCTGCATTACACCGTGCAGAACACCCATCGTGCGATCGGTACGCGGGTTTCGGGGCTGATCACGCGCAAATTCGGCATGAAGGAGCTTCCGGAAGGCCAGCTCACGCTGTCGCTGCGCGGGTCTGCCGGGCAGTCTCTGGGTGCGTTTGGTGTGCAGGGGCTCAAGATCGAAGTCGAGGGCGATGCTAACGACTATGTTGGCAAGGGGCTTTCGGGCGCGACGATCGTTGTCCGCAAGTCACCGGCGGCGCAGTGGGCGTCCGAGCAGAGCGCGATCATCGGCAATACGGTTCTGTACGGGGCGACGGCGGGGACGCTGTTTGCAGCCGGGCAGGCGGGTGAGCGCTTTGCGGTGCGAAACTCCGGTGCGACGGCGGTGGTCGAAGGCTGTGGCTCGAATGGCTGCGAATACATGACCGGCGGGACGGTCGTGATCCTTGGGGAGACGGGCGACAATTTCGGTGCCGGTTTCACGGGGGGCATGGCTTATGTGCTGGACGTGAAGGGGCGGTTCGAGGCGCAGATCAACCCCGATACGGTGATCTGGAGCCGTGTGCAGGCTGGCAGCCGCTGGGATCAGGAGCTTCGGGCGCTGGTTGAGCGGCATGTGGCGGAGACGGGCAGCACCTATGCCGAGGATCTTCTGCACTGCTGGGAGCGGACGCTGGAGCGGTTCTGGCATGTTGTGCCGCGCGATTATGCGCGGATCATCGGCTATGTTCAGGAAGATCTGTCCCAGCTTTCGGCCTGAGGCGCGTTATCCCTGCCTGGGGCGGAGTTTCAGGCAGGGGCGCTCCACGAGGCGCCATGACAGGATCGCGCCACCGATCGTGGTGAGGAGCGTGAAGATCACGGCATGTCTGCGGCCGAGGCCGTATCGGGCCTGAAGGTCGCCAGCCATCATCACCAGCGGGAGATGGCACAGATAAAGCCCGTAGCTGTGGGTGCTGAGGCTGCGGACCGCCGGGCCGATCAGGGGCGGCAGGGTTCGCAGGCGCATCATCGCGGGCATGCAGAGTGCGTAGCCGAAGCCCACGACATCGAAAATCGCCATGGTCTGAAAATGGTGTGTCCAGAGCGGGATGGGCAAAAGGTCTGCCAGCCATGTCGTCAGGACAATCCCCGTGCCGATGAGGGCCAGTGGGATGTGCAGGCGGGAAACGGTTTTCGCGTATCGGGTGAGGCATGCAGCAGTAATGCCCCATGCAATCGAGTCGAAACGGCAGGGAACGATCTTGCTGGTGACCTCGTCCCAGTTGACGTCTGCGGGCAGAGATAGCCGCCAGCAGAGCGGCACGATGAAGAAGGCTGCAAGCGTGCTTCCAAAGGCCAGGGCCGGTTTGACGCGGCAGGCGAGAAGGGTGAGCAGCAGGGCGGGGAAGGTAATGTAGAACCATTCCTCCACGCAGAGTGACCATGTGACGCCATACCAGTTCGAGACCATGGGCCAGCCGAGATTTTGCGTCAGGGTCAGGAACCATGGCAGGACGCGGCGGGCCTCGTCCCAGACCACGCCATAGGGACCGAAATAAGCGAGCGGGATCAGCAGAAAGAACAGCCAGACATAATAGGCCGGGAGGGTTCGCATCCATCGGCGGATAAGGAAAATGCCCCAGCCTTTCAGGGAGGTTCCGCGTTCCAGCAGGTCCAGCATGATCGTGCCGATCAGGAAGCCGCTGAGGACGAAGAACAGCATCACACCGTAGAAGCCCAGCACCGCAAGATGGAACGGGAGTGTGCGGTGCCACCAGTCCAGAAACAGGCTTCCGTCATGGCAGATCAGGACATCGAGAATGGCGACCGAACGCACCAGATCGGGGCCTGCGATTCGCTCCCGAAGATTTTCAAAGGATGTCAGGCGCTCAGATGCCTGGGGGGGGTATTTATGCATGAAGTGGCGGAAGATCCGGGGTTGCGGGCTGTGTTGCGGTTGGGCGGCGGTTTTACACTACGGATTTGTCATCAACATCCCGTTTGACGGCGGGGATTGTGGCTCTAAGGTCAGGGTATGACCATGCTCTTTTCTGCCGCTGACGGCACGCCCAATTCGTCCTCCGGGGAGCAGATGCCCCCCCGCTGGGACCTCTCCGATCTCTATGCTTCGCCGGAAGATCCGGTGCTGGCGGCGGATTTTGATCGCTGGGCGGGGGAGGCGCGCCGTTTCTGTGAGACGTACAAAGGACGTCTGGGCGATCTGGGCGGGGCGGAACTCGCTGCGGCCTTCGCCGAATATGAGGCGATCGAGGAAGGTCTCGGGAAGATCGGGTCGTTCTCCAGCCTGGGCTTTGCTGCGCATACGACTGACCCGGTCTGGGGGCGGTTCGCGCAGGGTGTGCAGGAGCGGATGACGGAGGTGGCCTCCGACCTGATGTTCTTCACGCTGGAGCTGAACCGGATCGCGGACGAGGATCTGGCACAGATCTGCGAAGCGCCGGAAATGCGCAAATGGGATGCGTATCTGCGGGATCTGCGGATGTACCGGCCCTATCAGCTTTCTGATGAGGTCGAGCAGGTGCTGATGGACAAGTCGGTGACGGGGCGAAATGCCTGGAACCGGCTGTTCGATGAAACCATGGCGACGCTGAGTGTCACGATCGACGGCGAGGAAAAGCCGCTGGGCGAGGCGTTCAACCTGCTGACGAATGCGGACCGTGCCAAGCGTGAGGCTGCGGCGCAGCAGATCAGTGCGGTTCTGGGTGAAAACTCGCGGCTGTTGACGATGATTACCAACACGCTCGCCAAGGACAAGGCGATCGGGGATAAGCTGCGTGGTTATCCGCGCCCGACGAGTTCGCGCAATCTGGCGAACATGGTTGAGGACGAGGTCGTTGATGCGCTGGTGGGCGCGGTGGACGAGGCCTATCCGCGGCTGGCGCACCGGTATTATGCGCTCAAGGCCAAGTGGCTCGGGCTTGAGAAGCTGGAGCACTGGGACCGCAATGCGCCGTTGCCGGGTGTCGAGGTGCGGAAGATCGACTGGGAGCAGGGCAAGGAGATTGTGCGCACGGCCTATGCCGGGTTTGATCCGGGTCTGGGCGAGATCGTGAACCGGTTCCTGACGCATCCTTGGATTGATGCGGCACCCGTGGCGGGCAAGTCTTCGGGGGCGTTCTCGCATTCCTGCGTGCCGTCAGTGCATCCCTACATCCTGATGAACTATCGCGGGCAGCCGCGGGATGTCATGACGCTGGCGCATGAGCTGGGACATGGCGTGCACCAGACGTTGGCCGGGAAAAAGCAGGGCTATCTGAACGCCGATACGCCGCTCACGCTGGCGGAGACGGCGTCGGTGTTTGGCGAGATGCTGACGTTCCAGTCATTGCTGGATGCGGAGAGCGATCCGAAGCGCCGTCGTCACATGCTGGCGGCAAAAGTCGAGGACATGCTGAACACGGTCGTCCGGCAGATCGCGTTTTATCAGTTTGAAGTGAAGGTTCATGACGAGCGCGCGAAGGGCGAACTTTCGCCGGAGCGTCTGGGAGAAATCTGGCGTGAGGTCCAGGTGCGGAGTCTGGGGCCTGTGTTCCACTTCACACCGGATTATGACCTCTACTGGTCGTATATTCCGCATTTCGTGCATTCCCCGTTCTATGTTTATGCGTATGCTTTCGGGGACTGTCTGGTGAATGCGCTTTATGGTGTTTATCAGGAAAAACCTGAGGGTTTTGCTGCGAAATACCGCACCATGCTCGAAGCGGGCGGGACGCTGCGACACAAGGAACTGCTCGCGCCGTTCGGACTTGATGCGACAGATCCGGGTTTCTGGCGTAAAGGACTGGATGTGATCTCGGGGCTGATTGATCAGCTCGAGCAGGAGGACTGAGGAGCATCATGACGAGGGATCTCGACAACACCGGCCTTATGGGGGAACTGCGTCGCATGGCGCGGACTTCCGGCGCGGTCGGCGGTATTGCGGCGCGGATGGCGGGCAACCGTCTGGGCTTCAAGACGGACAAGGGCGTTCATGCAGAGGGCCTGAAGTCGGCGTTGGGAAACCTCAAGGGCCCGCTGATGAAGGCGGCCCAGCTTCTCTCCACTATCCCGGGTGCGCTTCCAGATGAATATGCGGAAGAACTGGCGCATCTGCAGTCCAACGCGCCGCCGATGGGCTGGAGCTTTGTGCGCCGTCGGATGCAGGCGGAGCTTGGGGCGGGGTGGGAAAAGCATTTCCGCTCCTTCAGCCATGAAGCCGTGGCGGCAGCGTCGCTCGGACAGGTGCACCGGGCGCGTCTAGTCGATGGGCGCGAGGTGGCGTGCAAATTGCAGTATCCGGATATGCAGGCTGCTGTGGATTCGGATCTGCGGCAGTTCCGGGCGGCTTTGGGCATTTACAAGCAGTTCGAGACGACGATCCGGCAGGATGAGGTTTATACAGAACTCGCGGACCGACTGCGCGAAGAGCTGGATTACCGGCGGGAAGCGAGCCATTTGCGGCTGTATCGGGACATGCTTTCCGAGACGCCCGAGGTGACGGTTCCGGCGCCGGTGGAGGAACTGTCCACCGGACGGCTGCTGACGATGGATTGGGTGAGCGGCCGAAGCATGCGGGTCGTTCTGGGCGAAAATCTGCCGCTGGAAGATCGCAACGCGATGGCCACGGCATTGTTCAAGGCCTGGTACACGCCGGTCTATCGCTATGGTGTCATTCACGGTGATCCGCATATGGGCAACTTCACCGTGCGGGACGACTATGGTCTGAACCTGCTGGATTTCGGAGCTGTGCGGATCTTCTCGCCGCGTTTTGTGGAGGGGATCATTGATCTGTTCACGGCCCTGCGTGAGAACAACGAGGAAATGGCCTTCCATGCCTACAGCAAGTGGGGCTTCGTCGGAATCTCGCGTGAGACGGCGGGTATTCTGAATGAATGGGCACGCTTCTTCTATCGTCCGCTGATGACGGACCGGGTTTGCTCCATGCAGGAGAGCAACGATCCGGCGGAAGCGCGTCAGGTTCTGGAGAAGGTCTATGACGGGCTCAAGCGCACGGGAGGTGTGAAACTGCCGCGTGAGTTTGTGCTGATGGACCGCTCCGCGATCGGACTGGGGAGCGCGTTCCTGCGCCTGGAGGCGCGGCTGAACTGGCACAATATGTTCGAGGAACTGATCGAGGGCTTCGATGTGAATGTGCTGGCAGCACGGCAGAAAGAGGCTCTGGCGAAGGCGAAGGTGCCCCCGGCGCTGTCTTCGCTCTGAGACAAAACGGCCCACCTTCCTGCTGTTCAGATGGTGCTGAGGAGCAGGCTGGTTTCTGAGTTGAGAATGCCATCCGTCATGCGGACGTCGCGCAGAACGCGGTCGAAGTTCTGAAGTGTGTCTGTGCGGATTTCGGCGATCAGATCCCACGCGCCGTTCGTCGTGTGAAGGGCGTGAAGCTCGGAGATGGCGCGCAGGGAGCGGATAACCGCCGTCGTGGATTTTCCAGCGACTTCGATCAGCATGATGGCGCGGATTTCGTCGTGATGTTCGCGCGCTCGGACTGTGAAGCCCAGAATGGCGCCACTTTGCAGCAGGCGATCCAGCCGTGATTGTATGGTCGCGCGGGACACGCCCGCGATGGTGGCGAGTTTTGCGACGGGCGCGCGGCCATCTTCTCGCAGGACGGCAATCAGTTTGCGGTCGAGATCATCGAAAATATGCATCGGACATTATGATATTTCAGGATTGACGATCTGTCATAAGAATCCTGAAAGACTGTACAGATTGTGCATTCAAACCGCTTATTCGTGACGGCACCATTTTCCTGTAGCAGCAAGCAGGAGAGATCATGGTCCAGTATGTCGGTGTCGGGAACCTCATCAGTCTAGTGCGTGCGGTCGGGGTAGAAACCTTTTTGAGCGAACTTGCCGGGTTTATCGAAAACGATTTCCGGCGCTGGCCGGAATTTGACAAGACGCCGCGTGTGGCCAGCCATTCTGCCGAAGGCGTGATCGAACTGATGCCGACCGCTGATGCTGCGCTTTATGGTTTCAAATACGTCAACGGGCATCCCGGAAATACGCGGCAGGGTCTCCAGACCGTGACGGCATTCGGGGTGCTGTCGGATGTGGCGTCGGGGTATCCCCTGCTGCTGTCGGAAATGACGCTGTTGACGGCCCTGCGGACTGCGGCGACGTCTGCGCTGGCTGCGCGGTATCTTGCACGGCCCGACAGCAAAGTGATGGCGATGATCGGACTGGGTGCGCAATCCGAGTTTCAGGCGACGGCGTTCAGGGTGCTGCTGGGGATCACACATGTGCGGGTGTATGATGTCGATCCGGCTGCAGCTGAAAAATTCTGCCAGAACATGGCGGAAAGCGGGCTGGAAATTCTGGTGGAGCGGAGCAGTCAGGAGGCGGTGCTGGGCGCAGATGTGATTACCACCGTGACGGCCGACAAGCTGAAGGCGACCATCCTGTCAGACAACATGATTGGCGCCGGTGTTCATATCAATGCCGTGGGAGGCGACTGTCCTGGCAAGACGGAGCTTCAGGCAGATATTCTCAGGCGCGGGCGTGTTTTCGTGGAATATCCTGAACAGACGCGCATCGAAGGCGAGATCCAGCAGATGCCGGAAGATTTTCCGGTGACGGAGCTGTGGCAGGTCATCACCGGAGAGGCGGAGGGGCGTCGGTCTGGTCAGGAGATCACGATTTTTGATTCGGTCGGCTTTGCTACGGAAGATTTTTCGGCGCTGCGATATCTGCGCGACAAGGTTCAGGGAACCGGATTCTATACGGAGATCGACCTTGTGGCCGAACCGGAAGATCCCCGGAACCTGTTTGGTCTTTTGCAGCAAAACTGAATTTTTCTGGTCCATGGGAATACAGTGATGACGTCTTTCTCAATTCAGGCCCCCAGAGCGGTTGTCATGATCCGGCCGCATCATTTCCACCCCAATCCGGAGACGGAAGGGGACAATCTGTTCCAGACCCGTGATGGCACCCGGACGGGTGTAGAGATTGCGGAGCAGGCTTATGCCGAGGTCAGCCGGGCTGCGGAGAACCTCGAAAAAGCGGGGGTTCAGGTTCATCTGTTTGAGGATGAGGGCCGGGAGACGCCTGATTCCGTGTTTCCGAACAACTGGTTCTCGACGCATGCGGGCGGTCACGTCGCCATTTATCCGATGTTTTCACCGAACCGGCGGCGGGAGCGGCGTTCAGATGTGATTGAGATGCTGAAACAGCAGTATCGCGTTCAGGATGTCATTGATTATTCAGGGCTGGAGCAGGATGGCCTGTCGCTGGAAGGAACGGGGGCCATGGTTCTCGATCATATCAGCCGGATTGCGTATGCGGCGAAGTCCAACCGGACCAACGAAGTGGCCATGGAGCGCTTTTGCACGCATTTCAATTTCGAGCCGATCGTTTTCGATGCCGCAGATGAGGGCGGACGACTCATTTACCACACCAATGTCCTGATGTGTGTGGGAACGGAGTTTGCGCTGATCGGCCTGGAAACGATCGGTAATCCCGTCCGCCGTCGGGAGGTGCATGACAGGCTTGCAGAGAATGGTCGGGAGATCGTTGATCTTTCCCTTGGGCAGATCAACGATTTTGCAGGAAATGCTCTGGAGCTTTCGGGCGCCGGAGGGCGCGTTCTGGCGTTGTCACGCCGCGCCCTGACGGCGCTCCGGCCAGAGCAGATCCGGGCGATCGAACGTTCGGCCACGCTTTTGCCGCTCGACGTACCGACCATTGAACTGGCCGGTGGGTCTGTGCGCTGCATGATGGCGGGCATTCATCTGACCCGGCGCCCCTGAGGGAAGGGTCTTGAGGAAAATCAGAAGATTTCCTTGATGAGATCGTTGCCGATGCTGAATCCGGCACCGGCTTCGACAGAGCGGGCGAAGCCGGAATTGAGAATGTCCGAGATGAAGTTGTTGTCGGGCACGGACTGCACCGGCTGGACGGGGATCTGCTGCGTCGGAGCCTGATAGGGGTTTTGTGTGCCGTAATCGGGCTGAGCGTTGGCGAGGGCCGCGTGGAGCTGTTGCAGGAGGTTCGTGACCTGCTGCTGTTCAGCCTGGAAGGCGAGGGCGAGTTCGCGCAGGTCGAGAGACCATTCGCGGGCCTGCATGTCACCGGTCTGGGCAGCAACCTGCATCTTGGAGCCGAGAGCCTGAAGCGCCTGCGCGGATTGCTGGGCCTGCTGCTGGAGCTGGGTGTAGGTCTGCTCGATCGTCTGGACGTCCATGACGGTTTTTCCTTCAAAGAGACATGGCTGTTGATACCGCCGGGCTGCGAGTCTCTCCATCCCTTTCAGCAATAAAATGTCATAAAGATACGCAGGCGGAATGCTGTCCGTCCGGATGTGTGTGCAGATGCCTCTTGCTCTGTGTCACGGGGTTTCCCATCTTGGGATGATGGCCACAAAACCGACCTCTTCCGTGCGCAATGCCGCATCCATGCCCCTGACGCAGTTTCTTCCCGAGAGGCAGCCCGTCAAACCCAAGACGCGTAAACTCGTCGTCAAGTCGGACTATGATCCGGCGGGCGATCAGCCGACAGCGATTGCGGAGCTTGTGCAGGGCGTTGAGGGCGGCGAGCGGGATCAGGTTCTGCTGGGCGTTACGGGGTCTGGCAAGACGTTCAGCATGGCGAAGGTGATCGAGGCAACGCAGAAGCCGACGCTTATCCTCGCGCCAAACAAGACGCTGGCGGCGCAGCTTTACGGGGAGATGAAGCAGTTCTTTCCGGACAATGCGGTCGAGTATTTCGTGTCCTACTACGATTACTACCAGCCGGAGGCGTATGTGCCACGGTCGGACACGTATATTGAGAAGGACAGCCAGATCAACGAGCAGATCGACCGGATGCGCCATGCCGCCACACAGGCGTTGCTGGAGCGTAATGACGTCATCATCGTTGCATCCGTCTCCTGCATTTACGGTATCGGGTCGGTCGAGACATATTCGAAAATGGTGGTGCGGCTTGAGGTCGGCGGGTCCATTGACCGCGAACGGCTGATCAAGGCGCTGGTGGAGTTGCAGTACCGGCGCAATGACGCGGCGTTCGAGCGCGGGACGTTCCGGGTGCGGGGTGAGCAGATCGACATCTTCCCGGTGCAGAACGAGGACCGGGCCTGGCGTGTGTCGCTGTTTGGCGATGAGATCGACCAGATCGTGGAGTTTGATCCGCTGACGGGAAACAAGACGGCGGATCTGGCGGAAATCAGCGTCTATGCGAACTCGCATTACGTGACGCCGCGTCCCACGCTCAATCAGGCGATGATCGGGATCAAGAACGAGCTTCGCGGGCGGCTGACGCAGTTTACCGAAGAAGGCAAACTGCTGGAGGCGGAGCGTCTGTCTCAGCGGACCACGTTCGATCTGGAAATGATCGAGACGACCGGGGCGTGCAAGGGGATCGAGAACTACTCGCGCTATCTGTCGGGGCGTGGGCCGGGCGATCCGCCGCCGACGCTGTTTGAATATCTGCCGGAAGATGCGCTGCTGATCGTGGATGAAAGTCATGTCACGGTGCCGCAGATCGGCGGGATGGAGCGTGGGGACAGGGCGCGGAAAAGCGTGCTGTCGGATTACGGGTTCCGTCTGCCGTCCTGCATCGATAACCGCCCGCTGGCGTTCGGGGAGTGGAATGCATTCCGGCCACAGTCGATCTTTGTGTCGGCGACGCCGGGCCCGTGGGAAATGGAGCAGACGGGCGGTGTGTTCGCCGAGCAGATCATCCGGCCGACGGGGCTGATTGATCCGGTGACGGATGTGCGGCCGGTCGAGGGGCAGGTGGATGATCTGCTGCATGAATGTCGGGACGCGATCAGCAAGGGCGGTCGTGTTCTGGTGACGACGCTGACCAAGCGGATGGCCGAGGATCTCACGGACTATCTGGGGGAGGCGGGCGTCAAGGTCCGGTATCTGCATTCGGATGTGGATACGCTGGAGCGGATTGAAATCATCCGCGATCTGCGACTTGGGGCCTTCGATGTGCTGGTGGGAATCAACCTGCTGCGTGAGGGGCTGGATATTCCGGAATGTTCGGTCGTGGCCATTCTCGACGCCGACAAGGAAGGGTTCCTGCGGTCCAAAACCTCGCTGATCCAGACGATCGGGCGTGCGGCGCGTAACGTCGATGGGCGTGTGCTGCTTTATGCGGACAAGATGACGGACAGTCTGAAATACGCGATCGAGGAGACGGCGCGGCGTCGGGCCAAGCAGACGGAATGGAACGAGGCGCACGGGATTACGCCGATGACGGTGCGCTCGAAGATTGGCGATGCGCTTTCGTCGGTGTTCGAGCAGGATTATGTGACCGTGGCGCCGGATGGCTCTGGCGATACGGAACAGTTCGTCGGCAAATCGTTGCCTGCTACGATTCAGGATCTGGAAAAGCGGATGCGCGAGGCCGCAGCCAATCTGGACTTCGAGCAGGCAGCCCGGTTGCGTGACGAGGTCAAGCGGCTTGAGGCTATTGATATGGGGCTGGAGCCGCCGCCGATTGCGAACTCGACCGCTGGAAGACCCGGTGCGCGTAAGGCTCCGAAGACGCCTGTGCCTTTGGGGCCGGGTGGGGGCGGGTATGATCCTGCGAAAAAGAAGCGTGGCCGGGGGCGCTGAGATGGCTGAAAAGACGCCGCTTTCGCATTATCTGTCGCCGAAAGGTGCGGCGGTGATGCGCGCTGAACTGAAGGAACTCGCGCAGAAGGAACGGCCGCGCATTGTGGAGATCGTGTCCTGGGCGGCGAGTAATGGGGACCGTTCGGAGAACGCGGATTATCAGTATGGCAAACGCAGGCTGCGGGAAATCGACCGGCGGATGCGGTTTCTGGGCAAGCGGCTGGAAAATGCGGTGATCGTCGATCCCGCCGGGCAGACGACGCGGGACCGCGTGTTTTTTGGCGCGACCGTGACATATGTGGACGAGGATGACGTCGAGCATACGGTAACGATCCTTGGCGTGGACGAGTCCGATCTGGCGCGCGGCGAGGTCAGTCTGGTCTCGCCGGTGGCGCGGGCACTGATGCGGACGCGCGTGGGCGATGTTGCGATGTTGCAGACGCCGCGCGGGCCGGTTGAGATCGAGATTTTGAAGATTGTCTATCCCATGGCGGTGGCGGCGGCTTGATTGCTCATGGCAGGAGCGTGCGGTCGCACAGGCGTTCGGCTGTTTCCCAGAGTGCCGTGCGGTTGGAGTCCCATGTCAGGTGGTGGCGGGCGTCTTCGTAAGAAAACCAGCCACAGGTCGTGTGTTCGGCGGAAAGAGACAGGGTTTGACCCGTGGCATCGGCTGCGAAGCAGTGTTCCGGGATAGCGTAGAGCCGCGGTGACCATGTGGCGCGGGCTGCAAAATGGCTGACCGGGATGGTGGCGCTGGCCTGTAGCGGAAAAAGGGGTGTGTCGGCCGAGAGGCCGCTTTCTTCCTGCATTTCGCGTCTGGCGGCTTGCAGGGGTGCTTCGCCGTCGTCACCGCCGCCTGCGATGGGTTGCCAGTCCCCGGAATCGCTGCGGCGGAAGAGGGCGTATTCGGTGCCGCGATCGGTCTTGCGGAACGGCAGGACGAGAACCTGAAACGGAGCGCGACGTGGGGTAGTCATTTAGGAAACTCCGGGGTGCGGGATTTTGAAAAACCGGGTCATGCGGTTACAGAGGACTGGACCACTCCCCTTTCTCCCTGCCGGAGTTTCTCGATGTCCCGTTCTCTTCGTGTTGCTGTTCAGATGGACCCGCTGGAGTACGTCAATATTGATGGCGACTCCACGTTTGCGATGATGCTCGAAGCGCAGGCGCGCGGCTATGAGCTGTGGGTCTATCCGGTGACGACGCTGAGCCTTGTCGAAGGGCAGGGTCAGGGTGGCCGTGTACAGGCACGGGCGCGACGGGTCGAGGTGCGGCGCGAGCGTGGCAATCACGCGACGTTTGGCGAAGAGCAGGTGCTGGATCTGGGGCAGACGGATGTGATCCTGATGCGTCAGGATCCGCCGTTCGACATGGGATATATCACGGCGACGCATATGCTTGAGCACGTGCATGGTGTGGGCGAAGGTCGCTCGCTGGTGGTGAACGATCCGGTGGCTGTGCGCAATGCGCCGGAAAAGCTTCTGGTGACGCATTTTCCGCATCTGATGCCGCCTACACTTGTGACGTGGGATACGCGCGAAATTCTGGCGTTCCGTGAGAAGTATCAGGACATTATCGTCAAGCCGCTGTTCGGCAATGGCGGTGCGGGGATTTTCCGGATCAAGCCGGATGATGAGAATCTGGGGGCGCTGCTGGAGATGCACTTCGCACGTTCGCGTGAGCCGCTCATGATTCAGCGTTATGAGCCGGCCGTGCGTCAGGGCGACAAGCGCATCATTCTGGTGGATGGCGAGGCCATCGGTGCGATCAACCGCGTCCCGGCAACGGGTGAGGCGCGCTCGAACATGCATGTGGGCGGTCGGGCCATGAGTGTGGAACTGACGGCGCGTGATCGGGAGATCTGTGAGTCGATCGGGCCCTATCTGCGCGAACATGGCCTGATTTTCACCGGGATCGACGTGATCGGGAACTGGCTGACGGAAATCAACGTCACGTCACCAACGGGTTTGCAGGAACTGGATCGTTTTGACGGAATCAACAGTGCGGGGCTGATCTGGGATGCGATCGAAAGACGCGTTCTGGCCTGAAGGAAAGTTGGAATGGGCTGCCCGGAAGGGCGGCCTGTCAGGGCGTATCCTCGTCTGAAGAAGGCATGTGGGCGAAGGATGTCCGGGGTTCATCTGGAGCAAGTTCTTTGATTTCGGGAGTGCTTTCCCGGCCGAAACGATTACCGAACCAGTCCTGAAGAGGTATGCGGAAATACAGGAAATAGACGGCGCCCCAGGCGCCCAAAGTGACCGCAACAAGGAAATAGATCAGCACGTTTGTTCTCCTGAGCCCGTTTTGAGGCATGGGTTTGAAACGTCATGCACACTGCGTGTCTTGCCAGATGCCTATCGGGGAGGGCAAGAAGGTGCGAATTGAACATGTTCCGGATAGCTCTGGCCTGTGAAGGCCGAGCGGACAAAGAAGGTCGCATATCACAATGTCCTCAACCCTTTCCCCGCGTTCGGCACTGGACGCGGAAGCCGTCAAAACGGCTTATCGTCGTTGGGCCCGTGTTTATGATACTGTTTTTGGCGGTATCTCGGGTTACGGGCGCAAGAGAGCAGTGGCTGCAGTCAATGCCCTGCCAGGAGAAAGGGTTCTGGAGGTCGGCGTCGGGACGGGGCTGGCCCTGCCGGCTTATTCCCAGAGCAAGCGCATCACGGGAATCGATCTTTCCGAAGACATGCTGGAGCGTGCACGGATGCGGGTGCTTCAGGAGCATCTGACGAACGTGGACGATCTGCTGGAAATGGATGCGGAAGCCACGACGTTCGAAGACGACAGTTTCGACATTGCGGTGGCGATGTTTGTGGCTTCCGTTGTTCCGCATCCTGCCCGCCTGCTGGCCGAGCTCAAGCGTGTTGTGAAGCCCGGTGGACATATCCTGTTCGTCAATCATTTTCTGGCAACCGGTGGCGTGCGTCTGTCTGTTGAGCGTGGAATGGCGCGGGCATCGCGTTCGCTGGGCTGGCATCCGGATTTCGCCATTGAGTCGCTTCTGCCGCCGGAAGATCTACGTCGTGCCACGCTGACCCCGGTTCCACCTGCAGGGCTGTTTACACTCGTGACATTGCCGCAATGCGAGAGTAAAAGCGACGCAGCAGCCCTGGTCGCCTGATCGGCGTTTGGTTCCGCACGTGTGTCGGCGCCGAGTATTCCGACGCTCGCTGCGGTATTCCTAGTTCAGGGACCGACTACGCGATCATGACTTATCAGGCCGTCGATACTGCTCCGGATACTGCCTCGGCCCGCTCCAGCCGCCGAGTCGGGACATCCTTCATTCTGCTGGCCCTGTTTGCGGGCCTGCTGGGTGGGTCGCTGGCCCTGCCAATTCTTCAGACACACCCCACGAGCGGGCAGGCCTTCTGCCACGGTATTCTCATGACGTTCTTCGTCATGTGTCCTGCGGCGCTTGGTGGTTTCGGGCAGTGGCTTCTGCCAATCGCGCTCGGGACCGACCGGACGGTGCTCCGGGGGCTGACACTGGCCGGCTTCGGTTTTCTGTCAGCTGGTGTGGTTCTGTTACCGGTTCTGCCATTTGTAGCACTGCTGCTCTGGTCGGTCGGTATTCTGGCGGTAGCGATTGATGTTATCACTACCTGCCTTGAAGGGCGCACCTGCCGCTTCCGGGACATGCCGCCGCTGGCCTGGTCGCTTTTGGCCACAGCGTGCAGCGTTGTGCTGGTCGCGCCTGTTCTGGCTGCTGTCGTCACGCGCGGCATGATGGACGGACTGACCACCGACGTCCTGATTGAGACGCTCCATCTGCCTGAAATGGCACTGATGCTGACCCCGGCACTCGGGCTGGTCACGTCGGCGCTGCTTTCGCGCACTGCTCGTGGCGGAATGTCCTGGACGGTTGCGCCTTATGTCTTTGGCGTGATGGGGATTGGCGGGCCGCTGTTCTGGATGGATGGTCTGTATGGGTCTCTTGCATCCGGAGTGGGGGCCAGCCTTGTCCTGATGACGCAGATCGTGCCGTCAGTGGTGCTGATTGGAGCGCTGTGCCGGGATGTGTGGCAGCAGAAGCGCGATCTGGATGGCGCCGCGCTGTGGGCGATTGGCAGCATTCTTCTCTTCGCTGCGGGTTGGCTGTCTGATGGGTTGCCCGGGCATTCCGGCGATCATACGGCCGTGGCGTTTGGCGGGATCATGGCGTTGTGTGGCGGGTTCTATGCCTGGGTCGAGAGGCTTCTCCCCGGTCGTGTTCCTGCTTTGCTGAGCCGGGTTCATGCGGGTCTCATGCTGGGGGGGGCGTTCTGTTCGATCGTACCGGGCGTGATGATCTATGGTGAGATTTTGATGGGTGTCAGCCTGTTGGCCTTTGGTCTGGTGGGGCTGTTTCTGTTGAGGGAGACCGGGCGTGCCCGGGTCTCGGCATGAGCGATACGGCGACACCTCTGGCCCCTTCGGGGGTTTTTTCCATTCCGGGGAAGGATGGTGATCCCTCCCTGCGTGAATGGTTGGCGCTTCTCAAGCCGCGCGTGATTTCGCTGGTGGTGTTTACGGGTGCTGCGGGTATGGCCGTGGCGCCGCGCTGGCCGTCCATTCCCATCGGGCTGATTACCATTCTGTGCATCTGCATCGGGGCAGGCGCCGCGGGTGCGATCAACATGTGGTATGACCGCGATATTGATGCGATCATGAAGCGGACGGTCGTACGCCCCATTCCCGACGGTCGGATGCCGGAGCAGGCGGCACTGGTTTATGGTGTCGTGCTCTCGGCTCTGTCCGTGGTTGTGCTGTGGCTGGCGACGAATGCGCTGGCGGCCGGGATCTTGGCGTTCTCGATTTTCTTCTACAGCGTCATTTACACGATGTGGCTCAAGCGAAGCACGCCGCAGAACATCGTGATTGGTGGGGCTGCGGGGGCGTTTCCGCCGATGATCGGCTGGGCTGCAACCATGAATTCCATGGACGTGCTGCCGGTGGCGATGTTTGCGATCGTGTTCCTGTGGACGCCGCCGCATTTCTGGTCCCTGTCGCTCTATGCGTGCAAGGATTACGGCAAGGCGGGCATACCGATGCTGCCGGTCGTGAAGGGTGCACGCCATACGCGCTGGCAGATCCTGATCTACACGTTCATTCTTGCGGCAGTGTCGCTGGTGCCGAGCTTCGTGCATGAAGTCGGGCTGACCTATACGGTTGTGACCAGCCTGCTGGATCTGGGCTTCATTCTGTGTGCGTTCCGGGTTCTGACGGACCAGCAGGATGCGGAAGGGGTGAGCCTGACGAAGGACAAGCCGGCGCGGTTTGCGTTCCGCTATTCGCTGGCTTATCTGTTCCTGCTGTTCTGCGGGCTTCTGGTTGACCGGGTGCTGATCGGATGAGCATGACCACTGATATTGATCTGGCCCGTAAACGACGACTGAGTCGGATTACGGGGATTGTTGGCGGCGTGGTGCTGCTGGCCGTCATCTTTTATGTGATTACTCTGACGCGGCTTTAAAAAGCGTTCAGGCAATAAAAAAGGCCCGGGGGTTTCCCCCGGGCCTTTTTCTGTTTTGGGGTTTGTCAGCCAGCCTGCTGGATGGCGGAGAGGATCCAGTTGCCGCGGCCGTCGGCGCGGACGAAGGTCCAGAGTTCGGTCACGGTGACGGGCTCAGTGGAACTGCCGTCGATGACGTTGCCCATGGAGTCCGTGGTGACGTCCGTCATGGAGTAGCGCATCGCGACGGTGGCGTAGGTGAGGCTGCCTTCGCGCCAAGCTTCCGAAAGGTCTCCGCGCTGGAACTGGACGTTGGACACGATGTTCCGGGCCCCACGGCTCGCCAGATCGGAAAGCTGGGCGTTGAAATAGCCCGTCATTTCCGGAGTGGCCATGTTGGAGAGCGCGCGCATGTTCTGTGCGCTCCAGGCGGCCTGGATGTCGAGCAGGAGCCTCTGGAAGCTTGTGTAGTCGTCGTTGGTAAGCGTCACGGGGGTGCTGCCGCCATTATTGCCGAAAGGCGGTGCCGCGCCAGCAGATGACGGCATGCCCATCGGGCTTCCGCTCATCTGGTTCTGGCGGCGGTTGCCGAACATGCGAAGCACGAACGCGATCAGGCCACCGATGATAAGGACCTGAAACAGGAAGCCAAAGAAGGACGTGCCGCCTGTCATGCCGCCCATCATGCCGTGACCGCTCAGCAGACCGAAGAGGCCCGCGCCCAGAAAGCCACCTGCGAAGCCGCTCAGGAACGGATGGCGGACAGGGTAGGAGGGCCTGTATGCCGGAGCGCCGTAACCGGGCATAGGACGGGCCGGAGAGGCATAGCCGGGTGCGCCGTAATTGGGCGACGGACGCGGGGTGGCCGACTGGTCCATCGGGCGGGCCCAGCCGGGCGTGATGGATGTGCGCGGGGGCGCGCTCCAGGTGTGGGAGCCACGGCTTCCGATGGAGCTGCCGCCGCCTGGCCGTGCAACTGCGGTTCCGAGGACGCAGAGAAAGGCAAAGGCGATCGGGAGAAGTCGAAAATTACGCATCAAAGTCCTGCAATGTTCATGCCGTCGATCCGGATACTCGGCGCGTTAACGCTTTGCCGGAACATTAGATCACTGCCCGGAACCATGCGGGCAAACATGTCTTTCAGGTTGCCTGCCACCGTGAGTTCGGCGACGGGCTCGGCGATCTCGCCGTTGCGGATCATGAAGCCCGAAGCGCCACGGCTGTAATCGCCAGTCAGCATGTTGACCGATGAACCCATGAGTTCGGTGATCAGAAACCCTTCAATGATATCGGAACGCAGGGCCTCGGAAGAAAGGGTTCCGGCTGCAAGATGAAGGTTTGTCACACTCGGGGAAGGCGGCGAGGCGACGCCGCGGCTGGCGCGGCCGTTCGTGGGCATGTTGAGCTGGCGGCCGCTGCGGGAGTCGAGCAGCCAGGTCTGGAGGACGCCGTTTGCGATCAGATCCAGCGGAAGAGCGGCACAGCCTTCGGCGTCGAAGGGGCGGGATGCCGCGCCCCGGATGCGGCGCGGATCGTCATGGACGGTCAGGCCCGAGGAGAGGATCTGCTTGCCGAGGCTGTCCTTGAGGAAAGATGTGCCCCGTGCGATGGCCGCACCGTTGATGGCGCCGACCAGATGGCCGAGCAGCGTGGCGGAGACGCGCGGGTCGTAGATCACGCTGTAAGTGCCGGTGCGGGGACGGCCGGGATTGATGCGTGCTAGTACCCGCTCGGCGGCTTCACGACCGATAATGTCCGCGCTTTCGAGGTCTTCGAGATGCACGGCGCTGCGATAGGCGTAGTCGCGTTGCATTGTGCCACCTTCGCCAGCCAGGACGCTGGCGCTGGTGGAGTGTGTGGTGCGGCTGTAGGCGCCGAAGAAGCCTGCCGAGGTGCCGAGTGCGACCGAGGTGCGGCCGTGACCGGCTGAGGCGCCGTTGGTGTTGGTGATGCCTTCAAAGGAGAGGGCGGTGTCCTCGGCCTCGCGGGCGCGGGCGAGGAGGTCGTCCATGCTTGGTGCGGAGCTGCATTCGAGGTCCAGTCCGGCGGCGTCGAAACGGCCCTGAAGGGCGGATTCGGCCAGGCCGGCATACTGGTCTTCGGGGATGACGAGAGCCATGGCGCAGGCCTGTTCGGCGAGACGGTCGAATTCGGCTTCGTTCAGAACGCTGGTCGAAACCGTCGCTGCGCGTTTGCCGCGAAAGACGCGCAGGCCGAGGGCGACGCTCTCGGAGCGCTCGATACCTTCGGGGACGCCTTTGCGGACGAGTGCGGATTCGGACTCGTCGCGGACGAGAATGGCGTCCGCGTGGTCCGCGCCATGGCGGCGGGCGGCGGCGAGGAGGGCTTCGACGGGCGTTGTGGTCATGCGGCGAGCCTTGCTGTGATGTCCTCCAGGGAGGGCATGTTGCCGACGGGGCCGATGGCGGTGAAGGTCGGCGTGCCGGAGAAAATGGTGCGGGCGACGCGCAGGATGTCGTCTTCCGTCACGGCATCGATCTTGCCAACCGTCTCGGCTGTCGGGATCGGGCGGTTATGGACCTGGATCTGGCGGGCGAGCTGTTCGCAGCGGCTGCCGGTGCTTTCCAGCGACATCAGGAGCGAGGATTTGAGCTGGGCGCGGGCGCGGGAGAGTTCCGCTTCGCTCAGGCCGTCCTGAAGGCGCTTGAGTTCGTCGATCATGACGGGGACGAGTTCGGCGGCCTGCTCCTCGCCCGTGCCGGCGTAGAGGCCGAACAGGCCGCTGTCGCTGAAGGGGGAGGCGAAGGAATAGACGCTGTAGACCAGACCGCGACGCTCACGGATTTCCTGGAACAGGCGCGAGGACATGCCGCCGCCGAGTAGCGTCGAGAGGATCATGACCGCGTAATGGTCGGGGTGCATGTAGCTGACGGACGGGAAGCCCATGACGAGATGGGCCTGATCCAGTTCGCGGGTCGTGCGCAGTTCGCCGCCTTCATACGCGGCCGCGCGGGGGCGGGGCGTCTGATGGGTGGGGAGGTCGCGGAAGTGTTCCTTCACGAGAGCCACGACGTCCTGATGGTGCAGGTTTCCGGCGGCGGCGATGGTGATGTTGTGGGTCGTGTAGTGCTCGCGCATGTAGGACATGAGCGTGTCGCGCGTCATGGTCGAGACGAGCTCTTCCGAGCCCAGTGTGGGGCGGCCCATGGGCTGTTCCGGGAAGGCGCGTTCCTGAAACTGATCGAAGATGATGTCGTCTGGCGTGTCGTTGGCCTGACCGATTTCCTGAAGGATGACGCCGCGTTCGCGCTCGATTTCGGCGCCCAGAAACGTGCTGTGGGTCAGGATGTCGCCGATGATGTCCACGCCGAGGGCGAGGTCGTTCTTCAGCAGCTTGACGTAATAGGCTGTGGTTTCGCGGGCGGTATAGGCGTTGATATAGCCGCCAACATTCTCGATGTCTTCGGCGATCTGCGCCGCTGAGCGGCGTTCGGTGCCCTTGAAGGCCATGTGTTCGAGGAAGTGGGAAACGCCGTTATTGGCGGCAGTCTCGTCGCGCGTGCCGATGGAGACATAGGCTCCGAAAGACACGGTTTCAACACGGTCCATTCGTTCGGTGATGATGGTCAGGCCGTTATCGAGTCTGGTGACTTCAATCGTATCGGGCATGAGGTTCCGTAATGTCGAAGGAAGGCAGGCTTCCCGGATGGGAAGCCTGTGTTTTTCTGAAGATCAGGCGCGCTTGATGTGGGCGCGAACGGCGTCCTGAAGGCCTGCAATCTGGCTGTCCATGCATTCGTAACGCTCGGTGCGTTCGAACAAGTCTGACAGATGTGGCGGGAGTTTGGGGTGGATGCCGGTGGCGGCAATCACGGCATCCGGGAACTTGGCGGGATGGGCCGTGGCGGCCGCGACCATGGGGGTGCCGGGTTCCTGGAAGCGCCTGCCGACGGCGAGGCCGATCGCGGTGTGCGGGTCCGCGAGATAGAGGCTCTCGTTGTAGAACAGGCGCATGGCTTCGCTGTTCTGCTCGTCGGTGAGGGTCATGCCCTCGAAGACGTCCTTCATGCGGGTCCAGGCGTCATGCGGGACGGCCATGCGGCCGGTTTCGCGGAATTCGCGCATGATGGCGGCGCAGCGTGTGGCGTTGCGGTCCAGCAGTTCGAATAGCAGACGCTCGAAATTGGACGAGACCTGGATGTCCATCGACGGTGACAGGCTGGGCTCGACCGTACGCACGCTCATGTCATTGTCGATGACGAAGCGCGTGAGGATGTCGTTGCGGTTGGAGCCGATGCAGAGCTTTTTGATGGGCAGGCCCATCTGCTTTGCGGCCCAGGCGGCGAGGACGTTGCCGAAATTGCCGGTCGGAACCGAGAAGGAGACTTCGCGGTCCGGTGCGCCGAGGGCGAGGGCTGCGCGGACGTAATACGGGATCTGGGCTGCGATACGGGCCCAGTTGATGGAATTGACGGCCGAGAGCGAGACTTCGTCACGGAAGGCATGGTCAGCGAACATCGCCTTGACCAGATCCTGACAGGTGTCGAAATCGCCTTCGACGGCAATGTTGAGGATGTTGTCATCCTGAACGGTCGTCATCTGGCGGCGCTGAACGTCCGAGGTGCGGCCCTTGGGGTGCAGGATGACGACGGAGAGGCGTTCGCGGCCACGGCAGGCCTCGATGGCGGCCGAGCCAGTGTCGCCGGAAGTCGCGCCGACGATCGTGACATGGCGGTTGCGCTGGGTCAGGACGTGATCAAACAGGCGGCCGAGCATCTGCATCGCCATGTCTTTGAAGGCGAGCGTCGGGCCGTGGAACAGCTCGAGGGAGTAGAGATCCTGCTCGACTTCGATCAGGGGGACCACGGCGGCATGGTCGAAACCAGCATAGGCATCGCGGGTCATGTCGCGAAGAGTGTCGACGTCGATAGCGCCTTCGGTGAAGAGGGCGATGACTTCGGCGGCGAGGTCCGGATAGGAGAGCGTGCGCCACTCGCGCAGGGTCTGCGGGCTGATCTTCGGCCAGCTCTCCGGCATGTAGAGACCACCATCTCCCGCAAGGCCGGCGAGAAGGATGTCAGAAAAGTTCGGGGCGTCGGCGGTCAGCTCGCCGCGGGTCGATCGGTAGCGCATGGGGAAATTTATATCACGTCCTGTCAGGGCAAAGCGATGCGAAGAATGTGCGTTGTGCCATCTTCCGTGGCCAGCACGGCCATCTGGTGACTGTCGGGAACCGCGGGGGCGCCTGCGTCATAGAGACGTGGGTCCCGGATAATCCGCAGGGGAATCCGGTCACTGCCAAATTTCAGGATGCTGCCGACAGTAATGTCGGACAGGTAAAATATGTTGTCCGGGGTCAGGGTTTCCCCGCCAATGCTGGGGGTAGTCCGCCATTCGGTGATGCCGTCAAGCTGTTCGACGGGGGTGAAATCCGTATCGGTCAGCAGGGCGGTGTCAATGCGGGACATCGGGCCGCAGGCGGGCTGATAGAACAGCCACTGACCTTTTGTGTCCAGAAGCAGAAAGCGCACATTGCCACCGGCCATGGGGCGTCCGTCTGGTCCCATCCGGGGCTCGCCGGCACGCAGGAGCGGATGGCGACCGATAAGGGACATGTCATAAGACAGGAAGCGCTTTGCGGTGCCAGTCTTGAGGTCAGCGACGACGAGGGCGGGCTTGCCTTCATCGGCCAGATAGGCCTGCGCGCCGTGAATCTGGAGCGCGACAAGATTACTGCCCGTAACTGTGGCGCCTGTCAGTGCGAGGCGAGACTGGGCCGCTCCATCCATGGACATGCGGATGAGCGTGGGCATCTTTTCTGTCGAAAGCCCCCAGAGATCATTGCCTGATACCGTGAGGAATACCAGAGGCTCAGTGGGAACGTCGGGACCTGACAGGGGAGTCGAGGTGTTGGTGGCATCGATCCGGACGGGATGTCCACTGCTATCGAGGGCCAGATAAGTTCCGTTTTTGCCGGCTAAAAGTGTTGTGCTTCGAAGGCCGGGAAGTGCCGCGTCGGCTGTGATGGACGCCTGAGCGGCAGAGTCCTGCCAGGGGTGATCCGCTCTGGCGGGGGAGGCCATGCAGGCCAGTGCCACCAGGCCTGTTAGGGCGGCGGCGTGCAGAAGACGGGTTTTCATAAGACTGACATTGCCTTGCCAGAGCTGTTTGGCAAGGATGAAGTGGACTCAGGAGTTCGCGTCGGTTTTCTGTTTGAGGGTTTTCTGATGGGCTGGAACGGGCCCCTGGCCGTCAGCGATGGGGCTTTTTATCGGTCCAGCTGCGTTGCTGAGGGCGGACGGTGCAGGCTTCGGATTGGAAAGCCATGGAGAGAGTTCCTGTTCGATCGGGAACAGGACCGCGGCATGCATGAGCAGGGCGGCTTCGACAGTCAGGCATTCGATTGACCAGCGATTGTCGGGCATGCGGGAGATATAGTGTCCGGAAGCTGTGCGGCGCACTTCAATAGGAAATGTACGGGTGGTCATTCCCTGCCGGACAGTCGCGTACACCAAGCCCGGCACAGGGCCAGTTCGTTGCTCAAGATGCATTGCTGAAAAACCTCTGCTTCTGTCTCGGACTTACGATTTTGACCAAAGAACCGTGAAAACTTCGTTAACACCATCTTTGTGGATTTTTAGGATTTTTTGGAGCACGAAAAGTTGATGACTATGCCGTTTGCCCCTGATCCCACTGAATCCGCCTTCGCCTGTTTCGATGCAGGAGATCTTTCGGGGGCTGAGGATGCCTTTCGTGCCATTCTGGCGATGGAGCCGGGACAGGCAGATGCGTTGCACGGCATGGCATGTCTTGCCCGCGTCCGAGGGCAGAGCGGCATGGCAATTGCACTGGTGGGACGGGCTCTACAGAAGCCGGCTGTGTCTTCCGATCGCAAGGCGCGGATGCATATGACGCTGGGATTGGCCCTTTCCGAGCAGGGACATCTCGAGGCAGCACGAGCGGCATTGCATGTGTCCGTGCTGTTGCAGCCTGCCGATCCGAGAACCCACACTGCTCTGGCGGAGGTGTGTGTCGGGCTGGGGCGTCGTGGGCAGGCGCGTGAGGCTCTGCAGAAGGCGGCGGCTCTGCTGGCGGATGAAAGTAATGTGAGAACCCGAATCGGGGAACTTTTTCTGGATGACGGTCTGGTGGAGCTGGCTGTCGGAGAGTTCCGGTGGGTTGTGCGTCACAGGCCTCGTGACGGAGCCGCACTGGCAAATCTGGGGGCGGCACTTTTTGCCGGGAATGCGTTTGATGAGGCGCACGGGGTTCTGGTGCAGGCCTGCGAATTCGGAGCCGGGACTGCGGAGACGCTCAACAGTCTGGGGCTCGTGGAGATGGCGCGGGGCGAACTTGCGGCGGCGGCCGAAACATTGCGGCGGGCGCTGGAGTTGCGGCCTTTGGATGCCCGGATTGCGAATAATCTCGGCACGATCCTGATGGAAATCGGAAGGGAAGACGATGCTGCAACTCTCTTCCGGACGATCATGGGGCGTGAAACGGGAGAGGAAGCCGAGCGGGCACGTTTTAACCGGGCAACCATTCTGCTGGGCCAGGGGCGGTTTGCGGAAGGCTGGCAGGACTTCGAGAGTCGCCGAACGATTCTGGGGCTGGTTTCGGAAAATCCGCAATGGAATGGCTCAGCGGGAGAGGACCCCGTTGCCATTGTAGGAGAGCAGGGACTGGGCGATGAGGTGCAGTTTCTACGCTTTCTGCAGCAGGCAGCGCGGCTTCGGCCGTTGCGTCTGCGGTTTCGGACGGCGGAACTGGCGGGATTGATGCCCGGGCTGGATCAGGACCGGATTTTGCCGCCCGAAGGGCCTGTAGCGGCGGAGATTAGTCTGCTGAGCCTGCCGAATGTTCTGGGGCTGGGGGAAATGCCTTCAGCCGAGCCGTATCTCGCGGTTAGGGAGACACCTGAAGCAGACCGGGTTGGGGTCTGCTGGTCGGGAAATCCGTCTTACCGGTTTGATCGCAGACGTTCGGTTCCGGTGGGATGTCTGGAGATATTGCGGCAGGTTTCAGGCGTCCGCTTTGTGGCGCTTCAGCCTGGTGATGCGCCGGACTGGATGGAGCGGGTGTCGCTTAAGACGCCGCTGGATCTGGCGCGGGAAGTGGGGCTATGCGCACTGGTCATCAGTGTGGATACGCTGGTGGCGCATATGGCGGGCGCAGTGGGGCGGCCGCTCTGGCTGCTCAATCGGGAAGGGGGCGACTGGCGCTGGAAAGACGTAGACTGGTACCGGGATGTCCATCAGTTCCGTCCGCCCACCGGAGCAGATGTTTCCAAAGGGTGGACGGTTGTTCTTCAGGAGGTTGCGGTGGCGCTTACTTTGCGGGGGCAGGAACCGGAGGGCTCGTGAGAGAAGCCAGCAGGGTTTCGCGCAGGCGGGCGAGACGGATCGGATCGGTGATTTTCAAGCCCAGCAGATCCCGAACATAGAACACATCGACGGCGCGCATGCCGTAGGTCGTGATATGGGCCGAGGAAATCTGGAGAGACTGGCTGCTGAGGGTTGATGTGATGTCGTGCAGCAGGCCGGGGCGGTCGCGTCCGTTGACTTCAATGACGGTGTGACGGTCCGAGGCCGTGTTGTCGATGACAACGCGGGGCGGAACGTGAATTGCGCGCATCCGGCGCGAGGTGCTGTGGTGGCTGGCGTCCTCGATACCTTTGCGGATGTCGAGGCGGCCCGAAAGCGCCTGTTCCACGAGATGGTTGAGGCGACCCAGTTGGTGAGGTTCCTCGAAAGAGCAGCCTTCGCCGTCCTGCACCCAGAAGGTGTCGAGCGCCATGCCGTCGCTCAGTGTGTGGATGCGGGCATCCACGATGGAGGCGCCTGCGACGGCGAGGGCACCGGCGATCTGGGAAAACAGGCCCGGATGGTCGGCGCAGAGAACGGTGAGTTCGGTGACGCCGCGTTCGGGGATCGGGAAGGCTTCGACCGTGACGGGGGAGCGGTAGCGGTCCGAATCGTGGACCATGCGGGCATGGCGCATTTGAGTGTCGGTGTCGAAGCCAAGCCAGTAGCTCGGATAGCCGAGGTCCAGAAAGCGGTCGATGCTACTTTCGGGCAAGGTGCCGGTGAGGCCATCCCGGGCTAGGTCTCGGGCGTGGTTGACGCGGCTGTCGCGTTCGGTGGCGGCCAGTCCGCCTTCCAGCACCTCGGCGACACGGGAGAAAAGCTCGCGGAGCAGGGTGGCTTTCCAGGCGTTCCAGACCTTCGGGCTGACGGCGCGCATATCGGCGATGGTCAGGAGAAGGAGGAGACGCAGGCGCTCGGGAGACTGGATGGTGTCGGCGAGGTCGAGGATTGTGCGGGGATCGTCGATGTCGCGTGTAAAGGCGGTCTGAGACAGCAGGAGATGATGCAGGACCAGCCAGGAGACGGTATCGGTTTCTTCGGGATCAAGGCCAAGCTGCGGGCAGATCGTGAGCGCGAGGTCGGCGCCGATTTCGGAATGGTCGCCGCCGCGTCCCTTGCCGATGTCGTGTAGCAGGACGGCGACGTAAAGCGCACGTCGGGACCGCAGGTCGCTGGCCAGCGTGTAGGCCAGGGGGATTTCGTCCGCCATGCGACCGGCTTCGATCTGGCCCATCATGCGCACAGCTTCGACGATGTGCTCGTCAACCGTATAGATATGATAGCTGTCGAACTGCATCTGCCCGACAACGCGGGACCAGTCTGGCAGGAGGCGCCCGAGAAGGCCGGTTTCGTTCAGGATCGGGAGCCAGAACGGAACGGCTTTGGTTTCGTCTGCACTCGGCTCGCAGAGCAAATCCAGAAAGATTTTCGCGGTTTCGGGATCATCACGCAGGGCGACGGCATGGCGTTCGTTGCGGATGATCTGCTGCATTGCGATAGGATGCAGGGGCAGGTCGTTGCGCCGCCCGCAGTCCAGCAGGCGAAACATTTCGCGGGGCTGGGATGCAAAGGTGACAGGCTCGATCGGACAGATGCGCCCGGCGATCGTCTGGAATTCTTCAGGTCCGGTAACGATTTTGGGTGGCTCGCCGGTCGTCTGGTCCTGAAGATGCATCAGAACGACGGGTTGCAGCACGCTGGTAAGACGCATGACGTCGCGTGCGGTCAGAAAATAATGCCGCATGAAGCGCTCAACACCACGCTGACGGCCGTGTGTTGCATAGCCCATACGACCGCCGATGACGGGCTGGACGTCGAAGGTCAGGCGTTCTTCAGCGCGGCCCGTGATGTAGTGCAGGTGCAGGCGAACGGTCCACAGGAAGTCCCATGAGCGACGGGCACGGTGTGCTTCGCGTTCCGTCAGCAGACCGAAGGACGCGAAGGAGGGGGTCTGGGGAGCTTCGGCGGGGGCACCGTTGCGGTCCGGTGTCGAGACGGCGCAGCCGAGGGCCGCACGGCCCATCCAGTTCAGGGTTTGCAGATCCCGCAGGCCGCCGCGGCCTTCCTTGATGTTGGGCTCGACCATGTAGGGGTTGTCGCCGAAGCGGCGGTGACGCTGCTCGCGTTCGCCGATCTTGCCCATGACGAATTCGCACAGGCGGTCGTTCTGAAGGTCTGCGCCCAGGGCGCAGCGCAGGTTTCGCGCCAGTGTGCGGTCCCCGTGGAGGAAGCGCAGGTCCAGCAGGGCGGTGCGGATCGTCAGATCGGTATCGGCGTCGCGGACGCATTCGGCGATGGAGCGCGTGGCGTGGCCAACGCGCAGGCCGAGATCCCACAGGGCGTAGAGAATAAACTCGATCCGGGCCGTCATGGCCGCGGAGGGATCGCCGGGGATCAGGAACAGGATGTCGATATCGCTGAAGGGGGCAAGCAGGCCCGCACCATAGCCGCCGGTGGCACAGAGGCACAGGGATTCTTGAGGGGACGAGGCAGGGGATTCGTGTTTGCTGGCCGCGAGGTCGGCCAGTGCGCAGACCATGTCGTCGGCCTGACGGGCGAGAGCGCGGGCAGCATCGATTCCCGAAACCCTGCGCTTTTCGAACTGGTAACGGACTGAGGCGTTTCCGCTGCCCAGATGCCGCCGAAGGATGGAAAGCACGGCCTCGCGGCTCGTCTGCCCCTGTTCCGCGGCCGTATCGAGAGCGCTCTGCAGGGAGGAGGCCGGGTCATACGGGAGGGGGGCGGTTCGGTCAGACAGGGGCTTATCCGTATCGTCAGCGAAGGAAAGAGGGAGAGTTTCGCCCCAGAAAGAGTTTTCTTTCAAGTGCCGTTTCCTGAGGCAAGGCGTTTCAGATTGTATAACGCATCCAGCGCGTCCCGTGGAGAGAGATCATCGGGGTTCATGGCGTGTATTGCGTCTTCCAGCGGGGTAGGGGCGATGGGCGCGGCGGGAGCGGGCGACGCTGGTTCCGCAACCGCTTCAAACAGGGGCAGGGAGGAGCGGGAATCGGCCTGTTCGCGCTCGAACTGGGTCAGCAGGCGGCTGGCGCGGCTGATAACGGAGGCGGGGATTCCCGCCAGTTTTGCAACATGCAGGCCCCAACTCTTGCGGGCGGCACCGGGGCGGACTTCGTGCTGGAAGATGACCTCGCCGCGCCACTCTTTCACGGCCATCGTGTAAGGCGCCAGGCGGGGAAGGAACTCGGTCAGCGCGCCGAGTTCATGGAAATGTGTTGCAAAGATTGTCCGTGAGCCAAGCTGTGTGTGCAGGGCTTCGAGCGTGGCCCATGCGATGGACAGACCGTCGAGGGTTGCGGTGCCTCGTCCGATCTCGTCCACGACCACGAGAGATTTTGGACCGGCCTGATTGAGAATCGCTGCGGTCTCGGTCATTTCGACCATGAAGGTCGAGCGTCCCCGGGCGAGGTCGTCCGCGCCGCCGACGCGGGAGAACAGTCGGTCCACAACGCCGATCTGGGCGGATTTTGCCGGAACGGGAAGGCCCGCCTGCGCGAGAATAACGGCCAGTGCGGTCTGGCGCAGGAAAGTCGATTTGCCCGCCATGTTCGGGCCAGTCAGCAGCATGGCGCGGTGTTCGGGCGGCAGGGCGCAGTCATTGGGAATGAAACGGGCATCTGCGCTTCCCGATTCGGCCAGGGCGGCTTCGACAACCGGGTGTCGGCAGGCGACGAGGCTGAACTCCGTGCCATCCGTGACGACGGGGCGGCACCATGAGCCGCCTTCTGCGAGCAGGCCGCAGGAGCGCAACACGTCGGCGAGGGCGAGGAACTCCGCCACCTCATCAAGGGCCGGGGTTTGGAGAATGCGGGCGCAGAGTTCGGCGAAAATGCGGCGTTCCAGCGCAGATGCTCTGTCGGCGGCTTCGAGAATGGCGCGGTCCAGTCCGGCGAGCTCTTCGGTGGAGAAGCGGGCGAGACTGGCAGTCCCTTGGCGGAACGAGAGTTCGGAGTTGTCGCGCAGTTTCGTGCCAGCCGCGGACGGGACTTCGATGACGTAGCCAAGCTGGGCGTGGTGTTTGATTTTCAGCGTCGTGACGCCGAATTTTTCGGACAGATCGCCCTGCATGGCCGCGATGATGCGGCGGCTTTCGTCACGCAGGCCGCGATAGCGGTCCAATTCCGCGTTGTAGCCGGGGGCGATGAAGCCGCCGTCTTCGATGCGGGCAGGCAGGCTCTCGGCGACGGCGGCCTGAAGCTGTTCCAGCAGGGTGTCAGCGCGGCCGTAAAGGCCCGCGGTGAGTGTGCGGATCAGCGTGGGTGTGTTCGGGTCGCAGGCGGGCTGGAACAGGGCGGTGATGTCGTTGGCGGCGATCAGCGTGTCGCGGATGGCGGCGAGATCGCGCGGCTGTCCACGTCCGGCGGAGATGCGGCCCAAGGAACGGGCAGGATCGGGCGTGCGACGCAGAATGTCGCCGAGTGCGCTGGGCAGGCCGGGGATGGATTGCAGCCAGAGCCAGCCGTTCTGGCGATCCGTGATGGCGGTGGCGTCCGTCAGCGGAGAGGCCAGCCACTGTGCGAGGAGGCGGGAGCCTGCAGCCGTGGCAGTGCGGGTGACGGCACCGAGGAGGCTGTGTTTCGTTTCGCCGTCGCGGGTGCGGAGAATGTCGAGGCTGGCGCGGGTGGCAGGGTCGATACCGAGAACGCCGTCCGTGCCCTGCGGAATGGGGCGGGAGAGGCGCGGGAGCGCTCCGGCCTGACTGCGCTGGACGTAGTTCAGCGCGATGGCGCAGGCAACGGCCTGTTCGGGCGGGAAGTCTCCGAGGGCATCGATCTGGGCGACGCCATAGGCGCGAGCGACGAGAGTACGGGCGCTGTCGAGCGTGGGCGGGACGGCGGCGGGAGCCAGTCGGTTCGCATAGTCGGGCGCGATGAGGTCGGGCTCGGACAGGATTTCGGCAGGGTCGAGCCGTGCCATCAGCTCCGGCAGGGCGGCATCGCTGACCGAAGCTGTTTCGAAAGCGCCGGTGGAGATGTCGATCCAGGCCGCGCCGATCGTTTTTGCGCGTTTTTCCGGGCTGCGGGCGAGGGCGAGCAGGAGATTGGCGCGTCCGGCTTCGAGCAGTTCGTCTTCGGTCAGGGTTCCGGGGGTGACGACGCGGACGATGGCGCGGGAGAGCGGGCCTTTGAGGGGTTTTTCGCCCTTTTTCGGGGGTGTCTGCGTCTGTTCGGCGACGGCGACGCGAAAGCCACGCCGGATCAGTCGGGACAGATAGGCCGGGGCGGCCGCGACCGGGACGCCGCACATGGGGATCGGCTCGCCCTGATGCGTGCCGCGCGCCGTGAGCGCGATGTCGAGCGCCATGGCGGCCGCCTGTGCATCGGCGAAGAACAGCTCGTAGAAATCGCCCATACGGAAAAACAGCAGGGCGTCGGGTTCGCGGTGTTTGAGATCGAACCACTGTGCCATCGCGGGGCTGGCGTTTTCGGCGGTAGGCAGGGGCATGAAGGTGCCGATGGGTCCGGTCTCCGGGTTGTCAGGTCGGGGAAGGGGAAAGGAGTGCTTTGGCAATAACGCCTTCCTGCCGGTGTGTGAACCGGCAGGGCGGGGTCAGCGGGTGCGTCTGCGGTTCAGGCGTGACTGGAAAGCCACGGCGACGTCGCGCAGGCGCACCACCTTCAGCGCGTCGAGCGTTATGACATAGACCAGCATGCCAAAGACGATCAGGGCCATCAGCATGCCAAAGCGCCAGGCGCCGTGCCAGAACGGCAGGCCAGGCGCTGCGAGTTTTTCTGATGCTGCCACCCAGAGCGCCATCATGACGGCGGCGCCCGCAATCCGCAGGGCGCGGCCTTTGAGGAGCGGATCTGCGATGAAGAGGCCGCGCCGGTGCAGGATCACGGCGAGCAGCGTGCAATTGACGAAAGCGGCGATCGTGCTGGCCAGCGGCGGTCCGATATGGCCAAGCGGGCGGTAGAGCAGGAGGTTCATGATGAGGTTCAGCCCCAGCGTGAAGAAGCCGATCCGTACGGGGGTGACGGTGTCGCCTTCCGCGAAGAAGGCCGGGGAGAGAACCTTGATGAGGACGAAAGCGGGCAGTCCGAGCGCATAGGCCTGAAGGCACTGACCGGAAAGGATGGCATCCGCGACTGTGAAATGGCCGTAGCTGAAAAGGGCGGCCATGATGGGGGAGGCAAGAACCATCATGCCGATCATGGCCGGCAGCGTCAGGAGCAGCGTATAGTCGATGGCGCGGTTGACGCTGGAATGGACGGCAGCGCGGTCGTTGTTCGCGATATGGCGGGTCAGGAGCGGCAGCAGGGCCGTCCCGGCGGCCGAGCCCAGAACGCCGAGGGGAAGCTGGTTGATGCGGTCCGCGAAATACAGGATCGAGGGCGTTCCGACCGGGAGCTTGGTTGCGATGATCATGTCCACGGTCAGGTTGATCTGGGTGACGCCGGAGCCGACGAGGGCCGGTCCCATGCGGCGCATCAGGGCACGCATGTCCGCGGACAGGCTCGGCCATGTCAGATGGGGCGCCATACCCGCGCGGTGGGCGGCCCAGTACAGCGCGCCGAACTGCACGACACCGGAGAGCGTGACGCCCCAGGCACTGACGACGGCGGTGTTGTGCCAGACCAGTGCGCCGAGGAGGATCGCCGCGATGCCGATGATGTTGAAAGTGACGTAGGCTGCTGCTGCTGCGGTGAATCGTCCGAGGCCGTTGAGAATGCCAGAGACGAGGGCGGCGCCGCAGATCAGCATCATGTAGGGGAAAGTGATTCGTGACAGATGCACCGCAGTTTCGAAACGGGTGCCGCTGAGGCCCCAGCCGACGAAGCTCACGACCAGAGGCATGAAGATTTCGGCCAGAACGGTCAGCAGTGCCAGCCAGAGCATCAGCCCGGACAGGGCTTGCCCCGCGAAACGCAAAGCGGGCTGGGGGCCTTTTGTTTCGTACCGCTCGGTGAACATCGGGACGAAAGCGGCGTTGAACGCGCCTTCACCAAAGAGACGCCGGAACATGTTGGGCAGCCGCAGCGCGATCAGGTAGGCGTCCTGAACGGGGCCGGCACCCAGGAACGCGGCGAGAATCTGGTCACGAACGAGGCCGAGGACACGCGAAAGCATGGTCCAGCTGCCGACTGTCAGGAAATTGCGAAGCATTTCCTGATCCTAGCCTATCATTCAGCGCCGCGACATATGCTCCGTGACAGGAAAAGCACGCCGTGGCGGATTGGCTTCAGCGCAGGATCGTTTCGCGGTTGTACGGGGTCGTGGTGGTGCGCTGCGACTGGCCCATGCTGGGGCGGACCGCGGCGAGGCCGATGCAGAGCAGCGTGACTTCCAGCATCAGCATGGCACTGGCCCAGAAAATGCCGGACAGGCCGAGGAATGTCGTGACGTGATGCGCCACGGCCGGGGTCAGCGCACCGAGGGCCGCGACCACCAGAAGGGGCAGGATCGGACGGAGTAGTGAGTCCTTCATAACAAATCTCCTGTCACATTTCTGACTTGAACTGTGACGGATTTCGATACGGGTATTCAAGGAAAAAAGACGCACCTCCGCATCTCTCCTGCGTGAGGGCGACGCTTCAGTTGCTCAGGATGACCTTGCGGATGGCTTCCTCGACCCGGTTTGAGGCGGGCTTGACCAGTGGGGTGAACCAGTTGGTGAGCTTGCCGTCGCGGTCGATCAGATATTTGTAGAAATTCCAGCGCGGGCGGGCGAGGAACCCTCCCTGTTTATCAAGCCATTGAAAAAGCGGTGTGATTCCGGAGCCGCGGACATGCTGTTTGGCGGCCATGGGAAAGGAGACGCCATAGTTGCGGTAACAGAAAGTCTTGATGTCTTCCGCGGAACCGGGTTCCTGCTCGCCGAAATCATTGGAGGGAACGCCGATGACCATCAGGCCGTCGGAGGTGTCGCGACCATAGCGGGACCAGACATGCTGGAGGTCTTCATACTGCGGGGTAAAGCCGCATTTGGAGGCTGTGTTGACGATCAGCAGCGGTCGTCCGCGATAGGCCGAAAGGTCGATCGTATCGCCGGACAGGCCGGGGAGGCTGAAATCATAGGCACAGGTCATGGGGTGTTTCCCTATCAGTCGGGCGGCATTCTAGCGGCTTGAGCCCGTGCAGGCGAGAGAGGAGGGGTGGACAGAACGTGACATGATGGACAGGTTCAGGTCGTTTCAGGTTCAGTTCTACCTGTTTTTGTGAGGAGTTTGCCTGAGTGATCCTGCGCGTCCTTTTCGGCATGGCCGGTCTTCTGTTTCTGGGGGCGCTTCTGTCTACCAACCGCCGGGCCATCGACTGGGCTCTGGTGGGGCGGGCCCTGCTGTTGCAGGTGCTGATTGCGGCGGTCGTGCTGTGGGTGCCGGCGGGCGCGCATGGACTGCACGTTGTCTCGGATGCGGTGACGAAGGTCCTGTCCTTCGGGGATGTGGGCAGTGCGTTTCTGTTTGGTGGTCTCGTCGGACCGAAAATGGACGCGTTGTTCGGCAATGAGGGGTTCGTTTTTGCGCTGAAGGTGTTGCCGGAAATCGTTTATGTGGCGGCACTTCTGGGACTTTTGCAGCACTGGGGCGTATTGCAGTTCCTCTCGAAGCTGATTGGCGGGGCGCTCTCACGGGTTCTGGGAACAACGGGGCTGGAATCATTTGCGGCGGTGCTGACGATTTTTCTGGGGCAAAGCGAAATTCCGATCGCGCTTCAGACCTGTCTGGCGGAAATGTCGGAAGGGGAGCTGGCGACGGTTCTGTGCAGCGGAACATCCTCCATCGCGGGGTCCGTGCTGGCGGGGTATGCGTCGCTGGGGGTGCCGATGGAGAACCTGCTGGCGGCGTCCTTCATGGCCATTCCGGGCGGGTTGCTGTTTTCACGCATCCTGTTTCCGGGGCCGCGCCGGTCTGATGCGCAGATTGCAGGCGCAGATCACGGGCATCACAGCATGTTCGAGGCCATTGCCGATAGTGCGATGAATGGTGCCAAGATCGCTGTGGCGGTGGGGTCCGTGCTGATTGCGTTTGTGGGGCTGATTGCGCTCGCGAACGGGCTTCTTGGTGCGGTCGGGCTGTCGCTGTCCTGGATGCTGGGGATGGTGTTTGCGCCGTTTGCCTGGCTTCTGGGCGTGCCCTGGAATGAATGCATCGTGGCCGGTGGACTGCTCGGGCAGAAGATCGCGTTCAATGAGTTCGTGGCCTATGTGAACCTGTCCCCATTGATCCACGCCCATGCGCTGTCCCAGCGGACAATCACGATCCTGTCTTTTGCGCTGTGCGGCTTTGCGAATATCTCGACGATCGGGATTTTGATCGGCGCATTCGGAAGTGCGGAGCCGCGCCGGCGGACGGATGTGGCTTCCCTTGCGGTCCGGGCGGTAGTAGCCGGAACGTTGTCCAATGCGATGAGTGCGGTGATTGCGGGACTGTTCGTCTGATTTTTGGCGGATCACGAATCTCTGATCGCGGGATAGGCTGGTTTCGGGTAAGATGCGAATAATTATCATCTGATTTTTTAAAAGACTGTGAGCTCACCATGTGTCGTTCCGGATTTCTGACCCTTCTTCTGGCCTCCGTGATGGCCATTCCTGCGCTGGCCAGCGCTGCGGACAGTGTTTCGGGAGAACTGAAAGGGACGGATGGCACGTCTCATGGGATCGTGACGGTAACCGGGGCACCGAAGGGGGTTTTGTTGCGCCTTCAGGTGCAGGGGCTGACGCCCGGTTGGCATGGGATTCATTTCCATGAAAAGGGAAGCTGCGCGGCTCCGAAATTTACCAGTGCAGGCGCGCATGTTCATGCTGTGACGCCGGTTGTGCATGGTTTGCTGAAGGCGGATGCGAATGATGCCGGCGACCTTCCTAACCTGTATGTAGGAGCCGACGGGACAGCGACGGTGGAGCTTTATTCCACCTTGGTATCACTGAAAGGCGACCACGGTTTGCCCGCGCTGATGGACGCGGATGGAGCATCTGTGGTGGTTCATGCCAAGCCGGATGACTATCAGACCCAGCCGATCGGTGGTTCGGGAGACCGGGTGGCCTGCGCCGTTCTGCACTGAGGCGTCGTCATTATTCCCGGGTCGGGGGGCGGTCCAGCAGAAGGTGGCGCGCTTCCTCGATCGAGACGCCTTCGTTGAGAAGGCGGGTGACGGTCTCGATGATCGGTACGCGCACGTTGTGCCTGCGAGCGAGGGCGAGCAGGGCGGGGGCCGTCAGAACGCCTTCCGCCACAGTTGTGCGTGAGGCGAGAATGTCCGCGAGCGGGTGGCCTTCGCCGAGTTCCAGCCCCACACTGTAGTTGCGCGAGCCGCGTCCCGTGCAGGTTAGGATGAGGTCGCCCATGCCTGCGAGGCCCGCAAGCGTGCTGGCACGGCCGCCTGTAGCTTCGGCGAGGCGGCCGATTTCGGCAACGGCGCGGGTGATGAGAGCGGCGCGGGCGTTTTCGCCCAGGCCTGCACCGATCGTGATCCCTGCGCCGATGGCAATGACGTTCTTTGCAGCCCCTGCAAGCTGGACGCCCGCGGCGTCATCACTGGCGTAGAGTCGGAACGTTGAGGTGTTGAGCAGGGCTGTGAGAGACTGCGCGAGCACGAGGTCCGCGCAGGCAAGCGTTGCGGCGGCGGGAAGTCCTTTGGCGATTTCAATGGCAAAATTCGGTCCGGAGAGGACGCCTGTCGGACGGTTCGGCATGGTTTCCGCCAGAACGTCGAGCGGCAGGAGGGAGGTGGTCTGTTCCAGTCCCTTGCAGCAGGTCACGACGGGAACTGCGGGATCGAGGATGGTTTGAAGGCGCGTGGAGACGTCGCGGGCGGTCTGGACGGGGGTGACGAGCAGGGCGACGTCAGCACTACGGGGAAAGTCTCCGGTTATGGTGACGTTTTCGGGCAGGATGATGTCTGGCAGGCGCGGGAGAGTGCGGGTTTCGGGCGCGACGGGATTGCGCATCCAGAGTGTCACGTCCGCGCCGGTCGCTGCGGTGGCGCAGGCCAGCGCTGTGCCCCAGGCTCCGGCGCCGATGACGGCGATATGCGGACGTGTGGTCATGATTATTCTTCCGCCAGTCGTTCGATGTTGATCTGGATGCCTTCGGCGTCAGGGGAACGCAGGCCGGTGGCGAGAGCTTGCAGGATATTGCTGGCCTCGTCCTCAAAACCGAACGGGGCGTTAACGACCAGCAGGCCGCAGCCGTTCAGACGGGACGGATCAACGGGCGGCCGCAGCAGGAATTCGCAGGCGAGCATGTCCTGAATGCCTGCGTCCTGAAGCGCCGTGTAGAAGGTACGGACGGGGGTGCGGTGCTTGATCGGGTACCAGACAGCAACGATCCCGGCGCGGAAACGGTTGCGGATCAGGGCAATGGCATCGGCGCAGCGGGCGAAATCGTCCGTTTTTTCAAATGGCGGGTCGATGAGCACGAGGCCGCGCTTGAAGTCCTTGGGCGGCAGGAGCGCGCGGAGAGCTTCGTAGCCGTCACGGTGATGAACAGCGGCCTGCGGGTCGGCGTGAAAGAGGCGACGCAGGGGGCGGACGTCTTCGGGGTGCAGTTCGCAGGCGATGAGCTGGTCCTGCGGGCGGAGTTCGGCGCGGGCGAAAGCGGGGGAGCCGGGGTAGCGGTGCCGCTCCTGCACGTTGGGTCGCACGGCGTCGAGATAATCCGCAAGGGCGGCGGCAGGCGGGCTGTTGAGGAGTTGACCGATGCCTGCACGCCATTCGCCGGTTTTTTCGGCTTCTTCAGAAGACAGGTCGTAGCGACCGCATCCGGCATGAGTGTCGAGGACGACGAAACCTGCGGGTTTGCGCTTGAGCGCCTTGATGAGTGCGAGAAGCAAAGCGTGCTTCATGCAGTCGGCGAAGTTTCCGGCGTGGTAGATGTGGCGGTAGTTCAAGAGGCGTGTTCCGGGATGGCGGGAGTGCGTTCTGAGAGGGGCCAGCGGGGGCGGGCGGCGGTGTCGATTTCGTCAGGGGTCTCGCCCGCATGGAGGCGTTCGAGGGCAGCCCAGGCCACCATCACCGCATTATCCGTGCACAGGCGCAACGGGGGCGCGAAGAAGGGGATGCCATGGGCGACCGCGACCTTTTCGAGGGCGTGACGCAGGGTTTTGTTGGCGGCGACACCGCCTGCGACGACGAGGGCAGTGGCGTTCGGGCTGCGGGTCAGGGCATGTTCGGCGCGGTCGGCCATGACGTCTGCGACGGCGCGCTGAAAGGAGGCGGCGACGTCTGCTGCGAACTGACGCGGAAGGGCGTCGCGGCTGCCGGTCGGGTCCTGTGTGTCGATCAGACGGCTGACGGCGGTTTTAAGGCCCGAGAACGAGAAATCGCAGCCCTCGCGGCCCTTGAGGGGGCGCGGGAGCGCATACGCGTCGTCCTGCCCTTCGGTGGCAAGTTTTTCCAATGCGGGGCCGCCGGGCCACCCCAGGCCAAGCATTTTGGCGACCTTGTCGAAGGCTTCTCCGGCGGCATCGTCGATTGTGCCACCAAGGCGCACATATCGGCCCGTTTCCTCGACCGAGACGCACTGGCAGTGGCCGCCCGAGACCAGCATCGTCAGGTAAGGGAAGTGCAGGTCTGCACCAAGGCTGGGGAGGCGCGGGGTGAGGATGTGGGCCTCGATATGGTTCACAGCCACAAAGGGGCGGTGCAGCGCCATGGCCAGTCCCTTGGCATAGGAGCTGCCGACAATTAGGCCGCCGATCAGGCCCGGGCCGGTTGTGCCCGCGAAGATGTCGATGTCGGCCAGCGTCAGGGAGGCTTTTTTCAGGACTTCCGACACGAGTGTCGGTAGCGCATCCAGATGCGCGCGGGCCGCGATTTCCGGAACGACGCCGCCGAGAATGGCATGGTCGGTCTGGGACAGCACGCCTTCAGCCAGGATCGTGCCGTCATAAGCGAGGATGGCGCAGGCCGTGTCGTCGCAGGAGGTTTCGATTGCGAGAAGGGGGCGCACGGATGTGGAGGGACGTATGGCGGAGGCTGGCATGGCTCTTATTATGGCCGAGTCTGTCATATCATGACAGTCCCGTGTGAATGGGCTAAAGCTGCCGTTCATGAATGCTCCCGTCCTGCCTTCCGATGCGCTCCAGCGAGTTGCCGCGGAAGCCGTCCGCCGATCCCATGCCGCTGCGCCGCCGACTGGCCGCAAGCTTCCTCTTCGTGTCGGGTCGCGGGCGTCTCCGCTGGCGCTGGTCCAGACGCGCAATTTCCTGACGCGTCTGACGCGGTTCTGTCCGGTCCTGCGCGACATGGGCGCATTTCAGGAATACCAGATCAGCACCGAGGGCGACCGTAATCAGGCGCAGCGTCTTGCGGAAATCGGCGGTAAGGGTCTCTTTGCCAAGGAAATCCACGAGGCGCTGGTGGCCGGGCGGATTGATTTCGCGGTGCACAGCCTCAAGGATCTGGAAACCAATCTGCCACCGGGCCTCGTGCTGGCGTGTACGCTCAAGCGCGAGGATGCGCGCGATGCGCTGATCCTGCGGGACCGGACCGTAACGATTGATCCGGAGCGCCCCTATGACTGTCTGCCCGAAGGGGCGTTGATTGGATGTGCGTCCGTGCGGCGTCAGGCACAGATGCTGCATGTGCGGCCGGATCTGCGGTTTGGTCTGTTGCGCGGGAACGTGCAGACGCGTCTGGACAAGTTGCGGGCCGGAGCGTGCGACGCGACGCTGCTGGCGCTGGCCGGGCTGCGCCGTCTGGGCATGGAGGACCGTGTGGATGTGGTTTTCGAGCCGCATCAGATGCTGCCGGCTTCGGGTCAGGGCATTGTGGGCGTAACGGTTCGTGAGAGTGATCTGGAACTGCGCGAACTGCTGTCTGCGATCGAAGATCCGGAAGCACGGGCAGTTTCGACGGCTGAGCGCGCACTTCTGGCGGAGCTTGACGGGTCGTGCCGGACGCCGATCGGGGGATATGCCCGGATCGAGAAGGGTGTGCTGAAGCTGACGGGCATGATTGCAAGCGAGGACGGGACGTTCCTGTTGCAGCGTGACATCGAAGGGGCACCGCTTGAAGCCGCGCGTCTGGGCACGGAGCTTGCGGATGAGCTGCGTCGCGATACGCCTGCTAATATTTTTGAAGACATGAGGCGTCCCTGACGCTTCCACCTGACCGCATCGTTCTGGTGACCCGGCCGGAGCCCGGACTGTCCGCCACCATGGAGCAGGTCCGGGCGCTGGGCTGGCAGGCGATGGCGTGTCCGATGCTGGACATTACGCCACTGGCGGCAGTGGCTCCGGAAGATTTCCGCGCGGTTCTGGTGACCAGTGCGAATGCGCTGCCTGCACTGCGGGACTGGCCGAGAGACCGTCTTGTGGTTGCAGTGGGTGCGCAGACGGCTGCGCGGGCCCGTCAGGCCGGGTTCGTGAATGTCGAGGCGGCTGAAGGAGATGCGCGGGCGCTGGCCGTATTCTGTCGGGCGCGCGGCATTACAGGCGTAGATGTGCTTCTGGCCAGTGGCGAAGGCTATGGCGTGGAGCTGGCGCGGGATCTGGGCGTGCAACGCGTCGAAGTCTACGCGGCCTGCAAGCGCGAGGCTCTGGCTACAGAAGCAGCTCAGGCGCTACAGGGAGGGCGAGTCGAGGCTGTTCTGCTGTATTCGGGGAAGACGGCAGAAGCGTTTCGGGAAGCGCTTGGAGCCGAAGACGTGACGGCGCTGTCGGCCGTGCGGGCGCTCTGTCTGTCAGAGGCCATTGCCGCGCGCCTGAACCACGGGGAATGGCGCGCGGTAACGTGGCCCGATCCGCTGAAGCAGCTCGGGCCGGCAGTGTGATTAGGCTTCGCCGGCGGGTTCCGGGAACTGCTGGGCGCGCTTGGCCTGCCACAGGGCAACGAAGTCGATCGGCTGGAGCACGACGGGCGGGAAGCCGCCGTCACGCGTGACATCGCTGACGATGGCGCGGACATACGGGAAGATCAGGCGCGGGACTTCGACCAGCAGGATCGGCTCGACCAGTTCCTGCGGCGGGTTGGTCAGCGTCACGACAGCGGCATACGTCAGTTCGGCAATGAACACCGTGCGACCGGCCTGTCCACCTTCCTGTGCGGGCGGCTCGGCGGCTTCGGCGCGGACGGCCAGAGCGACTTCATAGACAGCCTGGTCTTCTTCCAGACGATTGGCCTGGACGTCGATGTTCACGGAAATCTGCGGGGCAGAGCGCAGCGTTGCAAAAATGGACGCGCCAGCCGGAACTTCGAAGGAAAGGTCCTTCGTGTACTGCAGGTTGATGGCGAGCGGCATTGCCGGCACGTTTTCCTGACCCATCACGGTATTGTCGGCGGTGTTCTCTGACATGCGGTCTCCGGTTCCGCAGGGGCAAACCCTATTGCGGACATCGAGTAAAACGATTGCGATCCCTCGGCGGTAGCATGATGTCTGCTGAACGCCAAGATACGCTTCTGGAGGACGGATGGTTGAGATCGGAGGAATTGCACCCTATCTGTAGGGCAACGGATCTTTAACCGGACACTGCGAAATCCGGACTTTGAGAAACAGGGCTTCATGTCTTCTGATGACATTCACCTCCCCGCAGGCCTCATGGCGCATGCGGGTCATTATTTCCCCTGGGACCTCGTGGTCCTGTTCGTGCTCGCCGTCGTGCTGGGCGTGAGGCTGTACCGTGTGCTCGGCCGTCGCGTCGGAATGCAGGGCGTGCGACAGGAACGTCCGGGCGGTGGCCGTTTCGGGTTTGGCCCGCAGAAGGGCGGGGCTCCTGATACGGCACGTCCGGGTGCGCCGCCGCCACTGCCGGGGCAGACTTCGGCCACAGGGGGCAACGGTGTGTTCGCTCCTGCCGCCGCGCCGGAAGTCGAGTATGAAATTCCTGCGCCCGTGACTCGCGTCGGGGCTGTTCTGGCCGATATTGCGGGGGCATTTCCCGGTTTTTCGCCTTCAGGTTTCCTGAAAGATGCGGAAGATACGTTCCGGCAGGTGGTTCCGGCCTTTGCAGCCGGTGATCGGTCTGCGCTGGAAAAACTGTTGACGCCAGCCGCTCTGGACGGTTTTTCGGCGGCCATCGATGCGCGGACGCAGGCTGGTGAAACGCAGCGGAGCGATCTCCGCGGCGTTGAGAGCTTGTCTATTCTGGATGCGATGCTGGTGTCTGCGGAAGATGGCGTGCGGACGGGCCGAATCGAAGTCCGGGTCGTGTCGCGTCAGGTAAATATCCTGACCGATCGTCAGGGAGAGCCTGTGGTCGGGACCGAAGCCGTTACCGAATTCCATGATCTGTGGCTGTTCGAGCGCGTGGTCGGCCAGTCCGATACGCGGTGGCGCCTTGCGGCATCCTGCCCCGCCTGATCGTTTTTCGAGTTCTTTTCTGTTCGAGTTTTCTGCCTGTCCGATGAAAAAACTGCTGACCCTGATGACGCTCGGCGTGCTGTGTGGCTGTACGCAGCCGGAGGCGCCATCATCATTTTCGCTTTCTCCCGTAGGATATGATTCGCTTGCCGGATGGGGGCAGGAGGATTTTGCATCGCTGATGCCGCTGCTTCGGGAGGAGTGCCACCGGCTGACGCAGTTGCCGCCCGAAACGCTGCTCGGTGGAAGTGATGCCATCACTTATGGCCGTCATGCCGCCGACTGGGGCAATGCCTGTACGGCGCTGGCTACGGCAACGGATGCAAAGACGTATCTGGAGACGTGGTTCCAGCCATACGAGACCGGCACTCAGGCCTTCTATACCGGTTATTTCGAGCCGCAGATTCCTGCCTCCCTGACACGCGGCGGTGAGTATCAGACGCCGGTCTATGGCCGTCCGCATGATCTCGTCCGGGCGAAGGCGACCAATGGCCAGATGGTCAGCGGTCGGTGGGTGAACGGACAGTTTGAGCCCTATTACGATCGTGCTGCGATTGATGGCGGCGCGCTGGAAGGGCAGGGGCTCGAGATCGCTTGGCTGAAAAATCCGATTGATCTGTCGTTTTTGCAGATCCAGGGCTCGGGGCGGTTGATCCTGCTGGATGGCGGGCAGGTGCGTGTGAGCTATGACGGACGCAACGGACAGGCCTATGTGCCGCTGGGGCGTGTGCTTGTACAGCAGGGCGAACTGCCTGCGGATGGTGTCAGCATGGATAGCATCCGGAACTGGCTGGAGACACATCCGGACCAGATGATGTCCGTGCTTGAGCGTAATCCGAATTATGTTTTTTTCCGTCGCGACGACGGCAATCTGGCGCAGGGGCCGAAGGGGGCGTTCGGAATGCCGCTGACGGCCGGGCGCTCGGTGGCGGTTGACCGGTCTCTGGTGCCGTTTGCGATGCCGCTCTGGGTTGAGACGAAGCTGCCTTATGGCGCGGGGCAGCCCGCGACCTGGGATCATCTGGTGTTCGCACAGGATATCGGAACGGATATCAAGGGTGCAGGACGTGCCGATCTGTTCACCGGGTGGGGCGCGAGTGCACAGTCCATCGCCGGGAACCTGCATGCGCATGGCCGAATGGTGCTGTTTCTGCCGCGACCGCCTGCGGAATCTGCCGCGCAATGATCCGCAGTCGCCGGGAAAAACTCGGTGTTCACACGCTGATCCGGGGGGACTGTACGACGGTCCTCAAACGGATGCCGTCGCAGAGCGTGGATGTGGTGGTAACGTCGCCGCCCTATAATCTGGGGGTGTCATACCGGACGTATCAGGACCGCCTGCCCGAAGATGCGTATCTAGACTGGCTGGAGGATGTCTGCACCAGTCTGTGTCGGGTGATGAGGGATGACGGGTCGTTTTTCCTGAACATTGCGGGATCGTCGTCCCAGCCCTGGCTGCCGTTCGAGTTGATGACGCGGCTGCGCAAGCTGTTCGTGCTTCAGAACCACATCACCTGGATCAAGTCGATTTCGGTTGGCGAGATTACGTACGGGCATTTCAAACCGCTGAATTCGGCGCGCTTCGTCAACCGCAATCATGAGCATGTGTTCCATCTGACCAAGACGGGAAAAGTGCCGGTGCAGCGGCTGGATGCAGGTGTGCCGTTTACGGACAAGAGCAACATCGTCCGGCGTCAGCACATTACGGACCGGCGGTGTCGCGGCGATACGTGGTTCATTCCCTACGAGACCGTGCGCAGCCGCAAGGAGAAGTTCAGCCACCCGGGCACATTCCCGGTGGCGTTGCCCGAAGCCTGCATCCGGCTGCACGGGCTGCGGCCGGGCGGCGTGCTGCTGGACCCGTTCATGGGGTCGGGAACGACGCTGGTGGCGGCGGAGCGGATGGGCTGTGTGGGGATCGGGATTGATACCGACACGTCTTATGTGAACGTCGCTCGCAAGAGGGTGCGGGCTGCGATTGATCATGAGGACGAAGATTAATCGACAACACCTGTTTTTCTGACAGGTTCAATCACTTTGACTTTGCGTGTCACTTTTCGACATTATCACGGCACCGTGATCATGAGGAGAAAAGTGGTGCGTTCCAGCACGATTACAAAGGGAATTGCCGGTCTGGTGGCGCTGGGCGTTGTCGCCTGGGGCGGGACTGTCACATATCTCGAGCATTTCGATCATGCTGGAGCACCGCAGCTTCCTGCGAGCAGCCCGACGCGACAGGACCCGACGGCCATGGCGGCGTTCGCGGCTCTACGCGAAGTGCGATGCGATTACTGCCACACGCAGAATGCGAACCTGCCGTTCTATTTCAGCCTGCCGCTGGCCAACCAGATCATGAAGCGCGATCTGGTGCAGGGGCAGCGTCATTTTGAATATGCGCCGGTTCTGGCCGCGTTGCAGGACGGCAAGCCGCCTTCGGTCGAGCAGCTTTCGCGTATCGAGGAAGTCATCACGCAGAACCGCATGCCGCCGGCTGCCTATCTGCTGATGCACCCGCATGCGCATCTGAACGAGAAACAGCGCGTGGACATCCTGAAATGGGTGCGTGAGCAGCGTGAGCGTTATTATGCGACGCCGGGTGTGGCGGCGCAGTTCCGTGGCGAGCCGATCCAGCCAATTCCCGAGAGTGTGGGCGTGGACTGGAAAAAGGCCGAACTCGGCCGGGCGCTGTTCTTCGATAAAGGATTATCGGGTGACGGAGCGCTCAACTGCGCAAGCTGTCATGGTCTGAACAAGGGGGGCGTAGACAACCTGACGACCGCGACGGGTATTGGTGGACAGAAGGGTCCGATCAATGTGCCGACCGTCTATAATTCCGTGTTCAGCATGGCGCAGTTCTGGAACGGCCGTGCGAAGGATCTGGCGGAACAGGCGGCGGGTCCGGTCATGAACCCGCTTGAAATGGGCTCGCATGACTGGGCGACGGTGGCCGAGCATGTTCGGAGCACGCCGGGCTATGCCGGGCAGTTCGAGGCGGCTTTTGGCTCCGACCAGATCGACAAAGACACGATCACGGGCGCGATTGCAGAATATGAAAAGACGCTGATCACGCCGGACAGCCGCTTCGACCTGTATCTGAAGGGCGATCAGAAGGCGATTACGGCGCAGGAAAAGCGCGGTTACGAGCGCTTCAAGGAAATCGGCTGCTCAGGCTGCCATAGCGGCATTGCCGTGGGTGGGGACGCTTACGAAATTCTTGGTCTGGAAGGACCGTATTTCGAGAACCGTCACACGAAGCTGACGGCTGCGGACGAAGGACGTCTGGCTGTGACGCATGCGGAAGGCGATCGGGCGCGGTTCAAGGTTCCGAACCTGCGCAATGTCGAGCTGACAGGTCCGTGGCTGCATGATGGCTCGGCCACTACGCTGGAGCAGGTTGTGCGTGAGATGGCCCGCTACGAGACGCCGGATACGGATATTGCCGATCAGGATGTCACGGATATTGTAGCGTTCCTCAAAACCCTGACAGGCAAATACGAAGGCATTCCGTTGAAGGATGTGCCAGCCGATCAGCCCTTACAGGCTCCGGCACCAGCTTCGAACTGAAGCTCTCGGAAAGTTCAGAAATGAAAACGGCCCCGGATCATCCGGGGCCGTTTTTTTGAGCGGTATTTGGGAGGCCTTATTGCGGAACGGGGTTGCACTGCGGCGGGACAGGCTTACCGGTCATGACTTCGGTGGTGAAGATTGCGGAGTCTGCCAGAGAGCCGTTGACCGTCTCACTGTGGTTCAGGCCCTTGTAAAGATGCGCCTGAACGAGCGATCCTGCGGCGCAGGCAGCTTTAACCAGCCCGAGCTGGAGTGCAGGCGGGACGTCACGGTCTTCTGTGCCCGTCCCGGTGAAGAGAGGCTGGGCCAGCTTGAGGGTCGGGAATTCCATGCCCTTCAGTGCCGGGCTGATGGCCTTGAGAAAGGTCGGCTGGAGCGTGTTGTGCAGTGTCAGGCCAGCGGCCTGCGTCTGCTGCGACAGGGAGGTCAGGCATTCATGCGCGGCTTTGCGGTAGAGAGGCAGCGCTTTAGGGGTGAAAGCCTCTTCGGGGCGGAAGTGTGAGTCGTGTCCTGACAGTCCGGTGGCAAGGTAGAGGACGTAATCGACGAGCGGGCTGTAGCCTGCGTCGGGATGGGCGGCATTTTTGAGCAGATCCCCGAGAAGTTCGAGGGTGACGTAAGGGGCTCCCGTGGCCACGGTGCCGCGAATGTCCAGTTCGGGGGCATAGGTCGGAGCATAGGCCGCCGTGGCTACGGCGGCGCCTCCGCCCTGTGACTGGCCGACGATCATGATCTTGTTTTGCAGGCCCTGCACGTTGGTCAGTGCAGCACGGACACTGTCGAGGACGCTGTAGGCTTCGACGCGGGTGTCCAGATAGGCATGGGTGCCGGGACCACCCAGGCCCTGATAATCCGTGGCGACGATGGCGAAACCGCGCTTCATCCATGTTGTGAGATAGGTGCTATTGCGATCGCTATAGGGATTAAGGGACGGTGCGCAGCTGTCGTCCACGCCAACAGTGCCGTGTGCCCAGGCGACGATCGGCCAACCGTCCTTGGGAGCAGGGCCGGGGGGAAGGATGATTTCGGCGGTGACGGGAACGAGGCCCTTGCCGGTAATGCCGTTCGTTGAGAGATAGGTGATGCGCAGGGCGCGTCCGGCGTCCGGAAGGCCGAGGGCTGCAGCGAGCGGCGCCGAAGCGGTGATTGTTCCGGGCTTCTGGACGCCTGAGGGTGCTGCGGCATGGGCTGCACTGGCGAGAGTGCCGATGCAGAGTGCCGTGCTGGCGAGAAGAGGGGCGAATTTACGTAAAAGAGGCAGGGGCATGAAAAATCCTAGGTCGATCCTGGGCCGGTCTGGCGTTGCAGCCGAGACTGACGGCATGGTCCTTAACGTCAAGTGAATTTAAAATGGCGCGTTCTGGCACGAATGCGTCTGAAATGCTTCGGACAGGCTAATCATCCTGTGCAAGGCGACGGTCGGCAGCCTTGCCGATCTGTTCACGCTCTTCCGCTGTGAGCAGGCCGCGCTCGTATTCCTGTGTGGCGCGGGCCTTGGCGTTACTGGCACGGGCACGAGTGTCGATGGGATAGGCCCGTTTTTCAGGCAGGGCGAAAGCGCTATCAGGAAGGCTGTCGCGCTCTTGCGGTGTCAGATGGCTCATGGGCCGTTCTTTCCATAAATGGAACCTTGCCTGTGAACGCATCAGCGTGGGTAAAGTCCCGAAAGAACATTGTTCAATGGTGCTGGAAGCCGTTACATGCTCGGGGCCTGAATTGCCTGATGGACATGGGCGGCCGGACAGGAAGTGAGGGCAGTGTGGCGAAGCGGGATCTGAGGGAGGAAGAGGCGACGCTGTGGCGGATGGTTGTCCGCGATATCAAGCCGTTGCGCTCTCCGCGTTCTCCGCGTCGCGTGGGTCTTGTGACGAAAGTCGAATCTCCTGCACCCGCTGCGGAGCTGCCGCGCTCCCTGCCTGTGGTGACGGGGCGGTCTTTCGTGCCGGTGCAATCCGCGAAGCCGAAGTCCCGTCCTGCGGAGTTGTCGGTCGGCGTACGGGCGCCGGGGCTGGATGATACGAGCTGGAAGCGTCTGTCACGCGGGCAGATGAAGGTTGATGCGCGGCTCGATCTGCATGGATACGTCGTGCAGGAGGCGTTTGAGCGGCTGTATGATTTCATGCAGCGCGCACGGGTGCGGAACTGGCGCTGTGTGGAGGTTGTGACGGGGCTCGGAAGCGGGGAGACGAGCGGCCTGATCCGCCGTGAACTTCCGTTGTGGCTCCAGCGTGGGGATCTGCGGTCCATGGTTCTGGCCGTCGTGCACCCCCATGCGGCCAATCATGGGTCGGTTCGCATCCTGCTGAAAACGCGCCGCCGCTGAGACTGTCAGAGGTGACGGGTTTCCTGTCCTTCGCGCCAGCGCGGCGTATTGACGGCGAGCCAGCGGCGCAGGGCCAGCGTGGCTCCCAGATCGGGAACGGCGCGTGAGAGGAACGGAGCGGCGTTGTCGCCCGTGACCAGCTTGAAATGATGCGTTTCGGCCCAGCGTCTGACGCCGGCATCCGCAGTGGCAGCCGTACAGGCATGGTTCCACTGTGTGACGATTTCCGGAGGCGTCAGCATGGGCAATGCGATGGCCATGGCAGTGTCAGCGGCTGCGGAGACGGCCTGCCAGGCGTGATAGAACGGGCCTTCGGGGGGGCGGTGACGGGCCTGCTGATAGGCTTCCATGAAAATGGGGATGGTCGTCGAATGCGTGTCGGTCAGGTCGCCGGTGGAATAGATCGCGCTCGTCCCTTCGGGCAGGTTGGCGAGCACATCATCCAGCGGTCGGTCGAGCGTGTATGGAGAAATCTGCACAGCATCGACGGTGCCTTCGTGCAAGGCAGTCAGGGCCTTTGACGAATCGACATAGCCGGGCACGGGAATGGGGCGCAGGCCCAGAAGAGAAAGGCCCATCAGCGCGTTGAGTTCCGGCCCCCCGATGCGGGAGACGGCGAGGCGGACAGGATGGTCGTGGAAGAACCCCGTCAGGCGGCTGCGCAGGGTTTTGTGCAGTTCGGCGCGGGCGATGACGACGGTCGTGGTGGATGCCACGAGGACCGGAGTCCAGCGTCCGAAGTCGTAGTGAACACGGGAATCGCCCGTCAGGGAGGCCAGAAGGGTAGCGCCCGGAAAAGCCAGGGCAGTGTTGCCGTCGGGCGCACTGTTGGCGTCGAACAGGTTTGCGGCGCGAACGCCATCCTGCCCGATATCGGGGGTCAGTTCGAGAGGCGTCGCCAGATCCAGTGCGTGAGAGATGGCACCACTTGCGAGTTCTGCGAACTGACCGGGGATGGAGGCGAGCGTGCCGCCCAGAAGGAGCTGGACATCCGTCAGGGTCCCGGCGCGGGCCGGAAGGGTCAGGAAGGGAGCGGCTCCACCAAGGGCCGCCAGCCCCTTCAGCGCTGCACGTCGGGTCAGTCTCACGGCCAGCGCACTTCCGGCGGCATGCTCATGAGAATGGATTCGGTGTTGCCGCCCGTCTTGAGGCCGAACAGCGTGCCGCGGTCGTGAAGGAGGTTGAACTCCACATAGCGGCCGCGCCGGATGAGCTGGGCGTCACGGTCGGCTTCGGTCCAGGGAGTGAACATGCGGCGGCGTACGACAGCGGGGTACGCGTCGTGAAACGCCATGCCGACGTCCTTCGTGAAGGCGAAGTCGAGAGTTTCATCGCCAGTGAAGAACTGGTCGTAGAAGATTCCGCCCAGACCGCGTGGTTCGTTGCGGTGGTGCAGGTGGAAGTAGCGGTCACACCACTCTTTGAAGCGGGGATAGTGCTCCGGATCGTGGCGGTTGCAAGCGTCTTCGAAGGATTTGTGAAAATAATCCGCGTCAGACCGGGCTTCCGCACTGTCGGGGAACATGGGCGTGATGTCGCCACCACCGCCGAACCAGCCCTTCGTCGTGATGATCATGCGCGTGTTGAAATGCGCGGCGCTCACATGCGGGTTGCAGGGATGGGCGACGAGGGAGACGCCGGTTGCGAAAAAACGCGGGTCTTCATCGGCGCCAGGAATGTTCTTGCGGAACTCGGGGGAGAATTCGCCCCAGACGGTTGAAACGTTGACGCCGACTTTCTCGAACACGCGACCACGCATGACGGACATGACGCCGCCGCCGCCTTCGGGGCGGTTCCAGACGGTGCGTTCAAAGCGGCCGGGGGCGGTGCGGTCGCGCAGGACCTGCGAACCGCCTTCGGCTGCTTCGTCTTCGAGTTTTTCGTATGACGCGCAGATGCGGTCACGGAGGGTTTCGAACCAGGCTTTGGCGTCCTGCTTGAGGGCGTCGTGAGGTACGTCTGGACGAACGGTTTCGGCGAAACCGGGGCTGATCTGGTCCATTTTTTCTTCCCCCGTCTATACAGGACAAAACTTCGTTACGCGCAGTGTCCTAGCAAATCGCGCCGTCGCCGAACAGTTGGCTGTTGCATGACGGACGCTCATTGGTGGCGGCCATCCGTGGCGGGACGATGGCGCAAAGACATTTTCATTTCGTAAAAACGTCGGGTTTTTATGAAAATGTTTCTCCGGAGGCAGGAGGGGACGTGCGTTGCGGGCAAGGCTTGCGCGCGGGGCGTTCTCGTGGTCCAGAACGGGCAGAGCGGATTAACCAACAGTCAGGAACAGACATGTCTTCGGAACAGGAAATCCAGCCCGTCATCGGTGTGATCGGTGGTTCGGGGCTGTATGACATCGACGGACTCGAAAACAAGGAATGGCGCCGGGTTGAAACGCCCTGGGGCGAGCCGTCCGACGAACTGCTGTTCGGGACGTTCGAGGGCGTGCAGTGCGTATTCCTGCCGCGTCACGGGCGGGGTCATCCCATTCCGCCGTCACGCCTGAATTTCCGCGCCAATATCGATGCGCTCAAGCGCGCTGGCGTGACGGATATTCTGTCACTTTCGGCTGTGGGTTCGCTCAAGGAAGAGCTGCCGCCGGGACATTTCGTGCTGGTGGACCAGTTCATTGACCGCAGCTTCGCACGTGAGAAGAGCTTCTTCGACACGGGCTGCGTGGCGCATGTCGGCATGGCGGACCCGGTTTCGGCACGCGTGCTGGATGTGGTGCAAGATGAAGCAGCTACGCTTGGTATTCCGTTCACACGGGGCGGGACGTATCTGGTGATGGAGGGGCCACAGTTCTCCACGCGTGCCGAGAGCGAGCTGTACCGGTCCTGGGGCTGTTCGGTTGTGGGCATGACGAACATGCCGGAAGCCAAGCTCGCACGCGAAGCGGAGATGAACTACGCGACCGTTGCAATGGTCACGGATTTCGACTGCTGGCACACCGAACATGACAGCGTGACGGTTGAGGCTGTCGTGAAGGTCATGACGGGGAATGCCGAAAATGCGCGCCGTCTTGTGAAGGCGGTCATTCCGGTGCTGGGCAAGAAGCGCGCTGTGGATCTGACGGCCGAGCGGGCGCTGGATCATGCGATCATTACGGCTCCGGCTGCACGCGATCCGAAGCTTGTGGCCAAGCTCGATGCCGTGGCCGGGCGTGTTCTGAAGCAGGGCTGAGGCTCTGCTGAACGCCGCGCCTGCGTGAAGCGGGCGCGGCGGATGTCATGGATCAGTCGAAATTATGGTTCGGGTCTGCGTTCAGGTCGATGCCTGCACGGGCATCGTCGATTTCAACGCCGTCCAGTTCCACCGGCGGCAGATCCTTGACTGGGGTGCCCTGCGGCACGCCTTTGATGGCTATCAGGTCGGCGGCTTTTTCGAGATAGCCTTCGGGGCCGCAGTCCGGTTTGCCATCGGCTTCCCACAGAAGGCGCGCTTCGTGACGAATCGCGGCATCGTGCTTGGGGGCGTCTTTGAGCGGGTTGATGCTCATCTTGAAACTCCTGTCTGATCCGGTGCGGTATTCGCCGGGCCTGTCGTCATTATAGGCCCCTTCCACGGTTTTGCGACAGTCTGTGTCATCGTGTCGGGGGTGCGATTCATGAGAGATGTGTTTTCAGAAATTCGACGCTGCGGGACCAGGCGAGATCACGGGCGTCGCGGTTGAAGCTCGGGCGCTCGGGGCAGCCGAAACCGTGACCAGCGTCGTCGTAGACATATTCCTCGATCTCGGGACGGGCATCGCGGATCTTCTGGATTTCGGTATGCGGGATGGAGGAATCTTCGCCGCCGAAATGCAGTTCGACCGGACAATACGGTGCGGTTTCGACATGGTTGCCGATGCTGCCCCCATACCAGCTTACAGCAGCGTCCACGTCATGGGTCTGGGTCGCCGTCAGCCAGGCGAGCAGGCCACCCCAGCAGAAGCCGATGATGCCGACTTTTTCGTGCCCTGCGTCGTGCAGGGCTTTCGCGCAGGCGGCGATGTCGGCGAGCGTCTTTTCGGACGGGATCTGGCTGCGGAGTTCAAGACCTTCCGTCACGCCGGCCTGTGAGTAAGGCAGAACGACGTTGGATTTTGCCCGGTCGAAAACCGCTGGAGCGATGACGTGGAAACCCTCGGCCGCGAAGTCGTTGCAGACATTGCGGATATGGTCGGTGAGGCCGAAAATCTCCTGTAAGACAATAAGGGCGAGGGGCGACTCCGCCGAGCCGGATTCCCAGGCACCGAAGCTGTGGCCGTCCGTAGCCGTCAGCTTGACCATCTGGCCTGTCACGGGGGTTTTCTTGTCCGTTGGGCTGTGTTTCATGTCTGTATATCCAGTCCTGTCATGCCCGAAAGGCCATGAGCCATGAGCGACGTCATCAATCTCCGCCGGGAACGCAAACGCCGCAAGGGTGCCGAGGATGCAAAGGCCGCGGATGCGAACCGCCGTCTGCATGGGCGGACCAAGGGACAGAAAATGACGGAAAACATGGAAAAACAACGGTTGAAAAACCTGCTCGACGGGCGAAAAATTTCTTCTGGCCTGTCGGGGAACCACAGCGAGAAACCTTGACGGAAACGGGTTGGGCGCTTATGTCATTGGCACTCTCCATGTGAGAGTGCCAAATGCACTGCAGTCATTGAGTGCAGCAACCCGGCCATGCTGCTTTGTACAAGGGTATGGCCTAAAATGGAGCGATCCATGACGAAGTTTCGTCCCCTTCATGACCGCGTGGTGGTCCGTCGCCTGACGGGCGAAGAGAAGACCGCCGGCGGCATCATCATTCCTGACACCGCCAAGGACAAGCCGACCGAAGGCGAAGTCGTTTCTGTCGGCCCGGGTGCCCGCAACGAGCAGGGCCAGATCGTGGCTCTGGACGTCAAGGCTGGTGACAAGGTGCTGTTCGGCAAGTGGTCCGGCACCGAGGTCAAGATCGACGGCGAAGAGCTGCTGATCATGAAAGAGAGCGACATCATGGGTGTGATCGGCTGAACAGCCGTCCCCGTTTCCTCTCGTAAAAACCTCATTCAGGAGTAAGAATTATGGCTGCCAAGGACGTAAAGTTCGGCGCTGATGCCCGCGAGCGTATGCTGCGTGGCGTTGATATCCTCGCAAATGCCGTCAAGGTAACGCTGGGCCCGAAGGGTCGTAACGTTGTTCTCGACAAGAGCTTTGGCGCACCGCGCATCACCAAGGACGGTGTGTCGGTTGCCAAGGAAATCGAACTGGCTGACAAGTTCGAGAACATGGGCGCCCAGATGGTCCGTGAAGTCGCGTCCAAGACGAACGACATCGCAGGCGACGGCACCACGACCGCAACCGTGCTGGCCCAGGCCATCATCCGTGAGGGCGCCAAGGCTGTTGCCGCTGGCATGAACCCGATGGATCTGAAGCGCGGCATCGACAAGGCTGTCGGCGTTGTTGTTGAAGAGCTCAAGAACAACACCAAGAAGATCACATCTCCGGAAGAGATCGCCCAGGTCGGAACGATTTCCGCCAACGGCGAGACCGAAATCGGCGAGATGATCGCTTCTGCCATGCAGAAGGTTGGTTCTGAAGGCGTCATCACGGTGGAAGAGGCCAAGGGCCTGCACACCGAACTCGACGTTGTCGAGGGTATGCAGTTCGATCGTGGCTACATCTCCCCGTACTTCGTGACGAACCCGGAGAAGATGACGGCTGATCTCGACAGCCCGTACATCCTCATCCACGAAAAGAAGCTGTCCTCGCTTCAGCCGATGCTTCCGCTTCTCGAAAGCGTTGTGCAGTCCGGCCGTCCGCTGGTGATCATCGCCGAAGACGTCGATGGTGAAGCCCTTGCCACGCTGGTCGTGAACAAGCTGCGTGGTGGCCTGAAGATCGCTGCCGTCAAGGCTCCGGGCTTCGGTGACCGTCGCAAGGCCATGCTGGAAGACATTGCCATCCTGACGGGCGGCCAGGTAATTTCCGAAGACATCGGAATCAAGCTGGAATCCGTCACGCTCGAAATGCTGGGTCGCGCCAAGAAGATCCACATCGAGAAGGAAAACACCACGATCGTCGAGGGTGCTGGCAACAGCGACGACATCAAGGGCCGTTGCAACCAGATCCGTGCGCAGGTCGAGGAAACGACGTCTGACTACGATCGCGAAAAGCTCCAGGAGCGTCTGGCAAAGCTGGCTGGTGGCGTTGCTGTCATCCGCGTCGGTGGCAGCACCGAGGTCGAGGTGAAGGAGCGCAAGGATCGCGTTGACGATGCCCTGCACGCAACCCGTGCTGCCGTTGAAGAAGGCATCGTTCCGGGTGGTGGCACGGCTCTGGCCCGCGCATCGTCCGCTCTGAAGGGTCTGACCTTCGACAACGATGACCAGCGCGTCGGTGGCGAGATCGTTCGCAAGGCTCTGCAGTCTCCGCTGCGCCAGATCGCTTTCAACGCCGGTGAAGACGGCGCTGTCATCGCTGGCAAGGTGCTCGAGAACGACAGCTATGTGTTCGGTTTCGATGCCCAGAAGGGTGAGTACAAGGACCTGGTTGCAGCCGGCATCATCGACCCGACGAAGGTTGTGCGTACGGCCCTGCAGGATGCCGCTTCGGTTGGTGGTCTGCTGATCACGACGGAAGCCATGGTTGCTGAACGCCCTGAGAAGAAGGCTCCGGCCGGCGCTCCGGGTGGCATGGGCGGCATGGGTGACATGGACTTCTGATCGAAGTCCGGTCCGTCTCCTGTCTCTTCCACGGAGGAGGCGGGAGTGTCCTGACATGTTGCAAAAAAGCCTCTGGCCTGCGGGTCAGGGGCTTTTTAAATAACTATTTAGTTGCTGAATCCAAACGAAAAACCCGGGCTGGGTATAACTGTTGCATTTATCACACGTGTTGCATTCAAGTGCCCTCTGCAAGCATGGCAGGTATGTATTTTTCGTGACAGTAACGCTCCGAGATCTTTAGAGAGGGGACAACATTCTTTTGAAGGATCTTGTTCTTTGATGAGCACATCTCGTCGCCACCTGTTGCTGTGTGCATCAATTCTCGGAGTTGGGACCCTGTCCGGGACGGCTTTCGCCGCTTCCACGACGCAGCCGGAGCACCGTTCCCACAAGGCTGTGCATCACAAGGCCACCACTTCGACGGCTGCGGCCAAGACTGCAAAGCCTGTTGTTGCCGCTCCGGTTGCTGCCTCGTCCGTCGCCGTGCCGGTTGCCACGACGGCCCCGGCTTTCTCCAGCCGTCGTCGCGCTGAAGTTCTTGAAGCGCAGGGTGTCTCGGGTGGCAGCGAGCGCATGGTTGTTACGGGATCGGCTCTGGCCTCTTCCAACAACCAGAACGCCAACCCTGTCCAGATCGTGACTGCAAAGCAGATCCAGCAGACTGGTGCGACGACGCTTAGCGACTTCTTCGCGCGTATTCCGTCCATTGGTGGAACGGGTACGAACAACTCTGAAACCAACGGTACGGGCGGCGCCTCCTGCACCGATATCCGTAACCTTGGTTCGAACCGCGTACTTGTCCTGATCGACGGCAAGCGTGCGACGCTGAACGGTCAGACGAACTGTATCGATCTGAACGCCCTGCCGGTCCAGCAGATCGCCAGTGTCGAAATCCTGAAAGATGGTGGTTCCGAGCTTTACGGCGCCGATGCCGTCTCGGGCGTCATCAACATCAAGATGCGTCATGACTTGTCGGACGGTAACATCACCATCCGCGGTGGCATCACCGGTCATGGTGATAACGACACGGGTATGATCTCGGCCTATAAGGGCTGGAACTTCGATCATGACAAGGGTAACCTGACGCTGTTCGGTCAGTATATGACGCAGGGCGGTGTTCTGCAGCGTAACCGTAGCTGGGCCAACCCGGTGCAACTGTCCGACAACCCCGTTGGCTCCGGACCGGAAACCTTTGGTTCAGGTTATTCGAACTATACACATGTCAAGAACGATGCAGCGGGCATAGACGCTGCGGTTGCGCCAGATGGCAAGACAGTAAGCAACTGGGGTTCCAGCAACCGCTATCCGTATGGCCAGCACCAGAGCCTGATCAACCAGCTTCAGAATTCCAGCCTCTCGGGTGATTTCCACTACGAGTTCAACCGGCATGCCAACCTGTATTCCAATGTGATGTATTCACATCGGACCAGTTCCAGCTACATGGCAGCCGAGCCGTTCGACGGTTCTGTTCCTCCCAGCACGCTGCCGTCCGTTCTGACGGTACCGGCAAATGATCCGAACAATCCGTTCGGACAGGACGTTGACATCACGAAGCGCCTGACGGAACTCGGCGATCGCCGTGACGAGAATGCGACTGACACGGTTACTGCCAAGGTCGGCGTCAATGGTGCGATCGCCTACGGCTGGGACTACGATCTGTCGTATACATACGGTTCCAACATGTCGACGGATCACCTGGAGAACGTGGGCTCGTACACGAACCTGCTGAACGCTTATGGCCTGCAGCAGGTTGACCCGTCCAGCGCGACGAGTGCTCTGGTCTACAACCCGTCGGTCTGCCCGTCTTTCGGGTGCAGCAATCCGTTCGGGATGATGGGCAGCCAGGCTGCATCTTACGTCAACTACAACACGAACACGCATTCGCATTACCAGCTTCGTGACTGGAACCTGCGCATCAACAACAACCACGTGACGACGATGCCCTGGAAGGGCGGCGGCGATCTGGGTATTGCGGTGGGCTTCGAGCATCGTGGCGAGCAGCTGACCAACACGCCTGACGAACTGATCAGCAGTGGTCAGAGCCTGACGAACACGGTTCTGCCGACCAGCGGTGGCTTCGACGTGACGGAAGGTTATGCGGAAGCCAAGGCGACACTGCTGAAGAACGTTTTTCTTGCGAAGGATCTGACGGTTGACGTGCAGGGGCGTGCGTCTGGTTACAGCACGACGTCGGATACGGCGAAGAACTGGAAGGCGTCCATCAACTGGGCTCCGACGCAGGACATCCGTTTCCGCGGCACGATCGGCACGTCCTATCGCCAGCCGAACGTCTATGAGCTGTATGGCGGCCAGTCGCTCAGCTACAACCTTGCCAACGATCCGTGTGATGCGGGTCAGGTCGGCAACTATGGTGCTGCTTCGGCGACGGTTGCGGCGACCTGTGCAAAGCAGGGCATCAACACCTCTACGTTCCATCAGTCCGGTACGGGCCAGGTTCCGACGCTGGGTGGTGGCAATGCGCATCTGTCGCCTGAGATCGGACGGACTTACACGTTCGGCACGATCATCACGCCACGCTGGATTCCGAACCTCTCCATCTCCGGTGAGTTCTGGCACTATTCGGTCAACCACACGATCAGCGCGCTTCCGACACAGTATATTCTGGACGGATGCTACAAGGGTACCAGCCCGTCGCTTTGCAATTCGATAAACCGTCTATCGAATGGTCAGATTAATACGGTGTCGGCGACAGATCAGAACACAGGCGCTCTGCATGAAAGCGGTGTGGATTTTGATTTCGACTACCGTATCCGCGTGGCACGTCATGATGTCCTCTCGGTATCCAACAACTTCCAGTACCTGCTGAACTACACACAGCAACTCGTTCCGGGCGGTCCGTTCACCAACTATACTGGTGCGCTGCTGTATGCGGGTGGGCCGAACAACCCCAACGCATCCTATGGCATTCCGCGTGTTCGTGACTATGCGACGTTCGGCTGGACGCATGGTGCGTTCACGGCGACATACATGATGCAGTTCATCGGCGGCATGCGCTGGAACGACCAGTCCGAGTTCCTGACCTCCGCCACAGCGGGTCGTTACAAGACGCCGATGATGATCGAACAGGATCTGACGCTGGCATACCGCTGGAAGAAGTGGAACTTCGAGAGCGGCATCAACAACATCACCAACAAGAAGCCCCCTTTCGTAGCCAGCGGTGTGGATAACAGCGCCGGTGCGACCTATGGCAGCTTCTATCAGGGACGTTATTTCTTCCTGCAGGCAGGCATGAACTTCTGATCCTGTCAGTCTAAGTGACGCCCAGGACCTCTGGTCCTAAAAGGCCCCCGGTCATTGCGACCGGGGGCTTTTTTATGTGAACTTTTCGAAAGCGGAATTTCCTGATTGACGCGGCATGAAACCTGTCGAAGTGTAACAGGGATGTCGAAGAGGGGCTCATGACCGGGACGATCGATGACCTTGCGGCACTGATCCGGGAAGCGGAAGGCGGCCGGGAGCGGTTTTTGGAGAAGTTCGCCGCGTTTTGTGAGCAGGCCTTTCCACGGCAGGCAACCGTGACGCGCAGGGCACGAGGATGGCTGAAGCGAACGGTCGAGATCGAGGATCTTTCCCTCAGGTTTGAAGCGTGGGTTTTCGTGCTCCGGCGAGACGGGGCCGGGGTGGTAGCCGAAATTGCCCACGAGGTGCGGGGCGTGATCATCAGCCGCAAGGCGGTTCCGGTCCGGGACTGGATTACGCAGTTGCGTCAGAAAATCCATGAGGCCGGGCTGGCCGTTTCCGGCGAAGGGCATGCAGCTGCGGAGTTGACGGATTTCCGGCCATGATGCGCCTGTTTCCGTGGTCTTCCAGTTCAAAAAAAGAGACTGAGGCGCGGGCGTTTCACGAACTTGATGGCCGGGTGCGCCCCCTGGTGCGTCTGGGATCGGTGCGGCAGGCACTTCTGACGCCGTCCATGACCATTGCGCCGCTGGGGAATGTTCATGCCGAAACCTGGTGGAAGTCCGGGATGGGCTGGCAGGGCGTGCATGAAGCCGGGTGGCGGACGGCGACGGACAGGATTCGCGAACAGGCGCGGGCGCTTGGTGCGGATGCGGTTCTAAACCTGCGGTACCGGCTTGAGCATCATGGCGGCGCGCTGGGGTTCATGCTGCATGGCGAGGCCGTACGGGTGCCACAGCTTGAACGCCTGGGTGTGCTGCCCTGTATGCCGTGGAATGCGGCGACGCTGGATGTGGCGCTCTCGGCGGGGATCGTGCCGGTGAGCTATGGCGTCGGGACGTGGGAAGAGGTCCGGTATACGGGGCTTCTGGAAGGTTTTTTCGATGCGATGAGCATTGGAGAGAGCACGCTTCTGACGCAGGCGAAGCGGGACGCGCGGGATGCGGCGACACAGAGCCTGCGGAACGATCCGATGTGTCAGAACTGGGATGGCGCACTGGGGCATGATGAGACGGTTGGACTGGTTGTTCGGTCGGAGAGGGGTGTTGTGCGGTCGATCCAGATCCGCGCGGCTGTGAGTATCCTCGGGTATCGGCGGATTGGTGGGCACGGTGCGGTTTCGCCCGCCATGGTCTGCGGGCTGGAGGATATTGTGCGGACCGGCATGCAGCACCGCCCCCTGTTCGCTGGAGTCTCCAACCGGATTGAAGTTGAGGACGAAGCGGGGGAAGGGCGCGTTGAAGCGGCCGTTCTCGGGCTTGAGGTCGGCGGTGAAGTCGTCAGCGAAGTAGCCGAGGGGCTTGGTGGCCTGTTTGACGGATTAAATGATCTTTTCTGAGGCGCTTTTTTAGCGGTCTCGTGTTCTTTTGGATTTTGCAGCGGGATTCCCATGGGCATCTTTGATCAGGTTCCGGGTTTTGACAGTCTTCCTCCGGGTTGGGGTGGGAGCGGTGCTTCCGAACCCGTGCATGGTGGTGAGATGCCGCCTGTGAGGGCTGCTGGCGGGCGGGTTGCGACGTCGGATTTCAGCGTGCGCGAACTGCTGGTTGTCGAGCGGGCCGGGTTCCGGGCGCTGGGATTGTGTCTGGGGAACAGCATCTGGAAGGTGCAGGCCAATACGCAGTTCCGCAACACGTCCTATGAACTGACGGATCTGACGGGGGCCATGTATGGCGCGCGTGAGAAAGCGGTCGAAATCATGCGCGAAGAGGCCGAGCAGCTTGGCGCGGACGGGATCGTGGGGACGCGGCTGGAGATTTCGCAGCTTGCGGATAGCGGGATGCTGGAGTTCCGGGCGTTCGGAACAGCCATCGTGCATGCCGAGGGACATCCGGGATATCGGCGTCCGGACGGACGACCGTTCACGTCTGATCTGTCAGGGCAGGATTTTGCGTTGGCGCTGCGGTCCGGACGGCGGCCGCTGGATCTGGTTCTGGGCTGTTGCGTGCAGCATATTCCGCGCCGGAGCCTGATGACGACGCTCAAGCAGGCTATGCAATGCGTGGAGCTCGATCTGTTTACGCAGGCCTATTACACGGCTCGCGAGCACGCGATGGAGCGGATGTCGGCCCATGCAGCGGAAGTCGGGGCCAATGAGATCATCGGGACGACGTTGCGTGAGGAATCGCATGTCTGGGGCGACCATATCGTGGAGTTTCTGGCCATCGGAACGGCCATGTATGACACTGGAAAGCCGGACCCGAATTTCCGTATCGACCCCACCTTCACCCTGACGCTGGATGACTGACATGAGTGCTGACGAGACCAGACCTCTGGATCTGAGCGACCTCTATGCCGACGAGCCTGCGCCCGCTCCTGTGAAGGTTGAGGCTCCGGCTGCCACTGGGGCCACTGGGGCTGTGCCTGCGGTGCTGGAGCCGATGCCAGCTTTTCCGCGGCTGGTGGAGATCAGCCGTCTGCCGACGGATATGGTTGAAGAGGCGCATCGACGAGCCGGGACGATTGATTTTGCGGATCTGAATACACTTCTGTCGCATGGCATGGGTGCGCTGGGGGAGCTGGCGAAGGTTTCGGACCGGATGCTTGCGGGGCGGACGCTGGGTGAAAGCGATGCGGTCGGAGAAATCGCGGCAGGCGTTCTGGATGGTGTGAAAATCCTGCGGATCGGCGATCTGCAGAAGCTGGCGCGGGGCGAAGGTGGGGCTCCGGGTGGGTTTCTGGCGAAAATGGGTGGACTGCTGGGTGGCGCAAAAGATGCGCTCGGCGGTTTTGCCGAGAACCGCAAGAAGTTCAATGCTCTGATGGATCAGCAGGAAGCCAAGGCACGGGTCACGATTGCGGATCTCAAACGGAACATCACGTCGTTCGAGGATATGTATCAGGCGCTCCGGCATGGCGTGCGGGAGCTGAATATCGACATCGCGGCCGGCCAGCTTGCGCTGGAAGAGGGCGAGCGGAAAGTCGAGGCATTGCGGCAGCACGCAATGGAAACGCAGGACCCTGTGGATGCTGCCGAGGTCATGGAACTGCGCGGGCGTCTGGCGAATTTCTCAGGGCATCTGAGCGAGCAGCGTGAAGGGCTGATGCGGGCTGCCCTGACCATTCCGATGATCAAGAGCACGCGTGAGGCCGCGGAAGCACGGATCATGGCGCTGCATTCGGCGCTGACGAAGACCATTCCCAATCTGAAGGCAGCCTGTGCGGTGGCGGTGGGGCAGGTGGATAACCGTAATGCCGCCACGGCGCGCGATGCACTGAACGAGGCGGATCGCAAAATCCTTGGGCTTGTGGCGGATGGCGCGCTGGATGCGGCGCGGACGACGGCCTCCAGTCGGGGTGTGGACCCGCGGCAGATGGAGGCGCTGGCGCAGGCGGCGGATAAGGTGACGCAGGCTCTGGGCGAAATGGCGCAGAACGACAGACTCGCGACCGAGCGGGCGCAGGAGCAGGAAAAGGAACTGCACCAGCTTCGGGACCGCTTGGCAATCAGCATGCGGAGCCTGGCACAGCAGTCGGTGCAGCCCCTGGGTCAGCCCTGAAGGAGGGGCGGTTCGTTTTCCTGCTCCTCTGGGTGCAGGAAGCGGGTGATGTCTTCCAGAGCATCGGCCAGGGACATGCGGCGGACGTCCACGCCGTCGGGAAAAGCCGAGAGGAGACGTGAGGGCATCCGGCGGTCCAGCATGACGAAGACACCGCGATCGGTCCCCTGACGGATCAGGCGGCCGAACGCCTGCCGCAGACGCATGCGGGTGATACGGTCGTCGTAATCGCCCGGGCGGCCTTCGGAGAGCAGGCGGCGGCGTTCGCGGTGCAGGATATCGGGGCGAGGCCAGGGGGTCTTCTCAAACACGACCATGCGCAGGGCCTCGCCGGGGACGTCCACGCCATCGCGCATCGCGTCCGTTCCCAGCAGGCAGCTATGGGTTTCGGTGCGGAAGACGTCCACGAGGGTGGCGTTGTCCATCGCATCGACATGCTGGGCGTAGAGCGGGAAGCCCTGCGTTTCCAGCACTTCATGAATGCGGCGATGGACTTCGCGCAGGCGACGGATGGCCGTGAAGAGGCCAAGCGCACCGCCACCCGCTGTTTCAAACAGGGCGCGGAAGGCGTGGGCGAGTGACGGGATTTCGACCGAAACATCCGTGATGACATAGGCGCGCGTCTGCGTGGCGTAGTCGAACGGACTCATGACCGAGGCACGGATAGGCGGCTTGAGGAAATGCGTGGCGCCCAGATGCAGTTCGGCCGCGTGCCAGCTTGCTTCGTTCTGTGCATCTCCATGGCCGGTCTGGTCGCGCAGGGTGGCGGACGTCATGAGCAGGCCGTGGGCGGGTGTCTGGATCGTTGAGACGAAGGGAATGGTTGGGTCCAGCCAGTGACGGTACAGGCCGATGTCATGATCGCGCTGTGTTGCGCGGGTGCGGGGCAGGCGTTCGGTGCGGATGAAATCCACGAAGGTGGGGGTGACGTCCGGTTCGGGGGGCGTTTGCAGCGCGTCCAGCATGCCGATCCAGCCGGACAGGCGGCTGATGGCGCGGCGGTGCAGGGTGCGGATCATGGCCTCGATGCGCTGTCGGGTCGGTGCGTCCATTTCTGAATCATCCTCGACCTGCGCGGCGAGACGGTCGGTCAGCAGTTTCAGCGGATCACGCAGGCGCGTCAGGGCGCGGCTGAGGGTTTCGGAGGCTGCGGCGACCTCATTATTGACGGGATGCAGGTCGCATTCCGCCGAAATATAGCCGTCGCGGCTATCCTTGGTCTGGCGTGCACGGAGCTGGTGGTCCAGCGCCCGGAGAAAGGCTTCGGACGGATTTTCCGGCGCGGGTTCCTCGGGGATCAGCAGGGCAGGTGCGCTGGGCGGCGGAATAAAATCCGGATCTTCTTCAGGCGGCGCTTCGGGGCGCAGGCGCGTGCTCCAGCCAGGAGCGGGCAGGCTTCTTGCGGCCTGAAGCGCTGCGTGAAGCGGGGTGTCGATCATGGGGAGGCGTTCGACCAGATCATCGAGCCGGCGTTGCAGGCCACGGGCGCGGGAGCGGCTGCCCTCGGCACCGAGCAGCCAGCGCCGGAGTTCGGCGGCTTCAAGCCCCGAAAGAGCCGTGGCGAAGGCGCTGTCTGCTGCGTCGGGGATATGGTGACCTTCGTCGAAGACGTAGCGCGTGGGCGTCGTGTCCTCGTCAGGCAGGCCGGGCGGGGCGAGTGCGGCCCAGGCGGCCTGTGAAAGGACGAGGGCGTGGTTGGCGACGACCAGATCGGCCTGACGGGCGCGGCGGATTCCGTGTTCAACGAAGCAGGTCTGATAATGCGGGCAGGCGGCGTGGATGCATTCGCCGCGTCGATCGGCGATGCCAAAAAGCGTGCCATGCCCGAAGAGTTCGCCGAACCAGCCGGGAAGGTCTCCGCCCATGAGATCCCCGTCGCGGCTGGCCTCCGCCCAGCGGGCGAGCAGGGCCATCGGCAGGAGCGCTGAGTAACCGTCAGGGCCTCGGGAACTGGCGACGTTGAGCAGGTCTTCCATGTTCAGCAGGCACAGATAGTTTTCCCGGCCTTTGCGGACGACGACTTTCTCCCGAAGAATCTTTTCACCCGGATAGAGACGGCGGAGTTCCTGTTCGATCTGGCGCTGGAGATGGCGGGTATAGGTGCTGATCCAGACGGCGCCGTCATTCTGCTCGGCCCAGAGGCTGGCGGGCGCGATATAGCCGAGTGTCTTGCCCGTGCCGGTTCCGGCTTCAGCGAGGACGACATTGGGGGAGCCGATGCTTTCGCGCGGCTCGAAAGCGGCCGTGGCGACAGAGGCGAAATCGGCCTGACCGGGGCGGATTTCGGCGTTTTCTCCAAGGATCTCACGCAGGCGCTGGCGGGCGGCGTTGGGTGAGACGGACTGGCTTCCGGGCGCGGGACGCGGGGCGGTTTCTTCCCAGCGCGGCAGGCGCTTCCAGATGCGGATGGCTTCGTAAGGGTGGGCGCCCGTGGTGTCCCGCGGTGTTCCGAGAATGTCCGTGACCTCGCCGCTCCAGGCCCATCCGGCGCGGGTGAGAGGGACCATCAGGGCGCGCAGGCGGATGCCTTCGGGCGTTTCGGACTTGTGGCGCAGTTCGTCGAGCAGGGTTTCGCACAGGATGGGGAGGAGGTCCGCGCCGATGGTTTCGGGCGGTTCAATTCCGAGGGCAAGGGCCAGTCCGCGCGGGGTAGGGGCGACGGTCGTGGCAGGGCGGACGAACAGGAACAGGTCCAGCAGGTCGAACCACGGTACGGGCTGGGACAGCGGGGAGAGGTCCAGCGCGCGAAGCGCAGCGGGGCCGTGAACAAGAAGAGGCGGGGGAAGCTGTGTGAGGCGTTCGCGCGTTTCTTCTGCCGTCAGGTCCAGCAACTCGCCATCCGGCGTCAGAAGGGACGACAGGCCACGACGGGCGATGAGGGCCGGAGCGTCGAATGGCGACAGGAAGGTGGGGGCGCGGGGCATTGGGGCTAGTGTAGCGGGTAGGGAAAAATCCGGCGAGGATGTTTTGCGGGTTTTGCGAACGGAACGTGAAAGCTGGCTGTCTGCAAGGGGTTGGAACGCGCGGAAAAGTTATTGAAATATTTCGTAATACAATGGACGCCTCTGAGTGAAACCGCAATGTGTCGTATTGCTTGACCGGGAAGAGGTGTCTCCCTACCTTTTCCTGTAATCATGCAGAAATCCAAGACACCTATCGCCCCGTCCCTCTCTCCTGACGCGCCGCTTCCGAAAGCATGGCCGTTCGAAGAGGCGCGAAAAATCACTGCGCGCCTGGATACGCGCGCGTCTGACGCTGCCGGAGCGGCCTCGGAACAGGCTCCGGCCCTTCTGGAAACGGGCTATGGCCCGTCGGGCCTGCCGCATATCGGCACGTTCGGCGAAGTGGCCCGTACGACCTGGGTCCGTCAGGCCTATGAGGCACTGACAGGCCGTCCGACGCGTCTGCTGGCATTTTCTGACGACATGGATGCTCTGCGCAAGGTGCCGACCAATGTGCCGCAGCAGGAGCTTCTGACGAAGCATATTGGCCTGCCGCTGACGCGGGTTCCCGATCCGTTTGGCGAATATGACAGCTTTGCCGCGCATAATAACGCGCGTCTTCGCCAGTTCCTCGACAGTTTCGGTTTCGAATACGAGTTCGCTTCCGCCACGCAGTACTACACGAACGGTACGTTCGATGCGGCGCTGCGCCGTATGCTTGAAGTCCATGATGAAGTCGTGGCGACCATTATTCCGACGCTTGGTCCGGAGCGCCGGGCTACCTATTCGCCGGTTCTGCCGATCCATCCCGAAACCGGGCAGGTCATGCAGGTGCCGATCATCAAGGTTGATCCGGATGCCGGCACGGTTGTCTGGAAAGACGAGACCGGCAAGACGTTCGAGACGTCCGTTCTGGGCGGTCATGCCAAGATGCAGTGGAAGGCCGACTGGGCCATGCGCTGGTATGCTCTGGGCGTGGATTATGAAATGTCCGGCAAGGATCTGATCGACAGTGTGAAGCTGTCCTCGAAGATCTGCCGTATTTTGGGCAAGGAACCGCCTGCGGGTCTGACCTATGAGCTGTTCCTCGATGCGCAGGGACAGAAGATCAGCAAGTCCAAGGGCAATGGCCTGTCGGTTGAGGAATGGCTGCGTTACGGCACGCCGGAAAGTCTGGGGCAGTACATGTTCCAACAGCCGACGCGGGCCAAGCGCCTGTTCTTCGATGTCATTCCGCGCGCGACGGATGATTACCTGACGCTCGTGCAGAAAGCCGAGACGCAGGAAGGGCCGGATCTGCTGGCCAATCCTGTCTGGTTCATTCACGGTGGGACGATCCGTCCGGAAGACACCAGCCCGGTATCGTACACGGCGCTGCTGAACCTTGCGAACGTCGCCAATGCCGACAAGCCCGAGACGCTGTGGAAGTTCCTGCGCCGCTATGATCCGACGCTGTCGCCCGAGACGCATCCGTATGTGGACCGTCTCGTGCGCTGTGCGCTGACGTATTTCCAGGAGCAGGTTTACCCGAACAAGACCTATCGCGCGCCGACCGAGACCGAGCGCAAGGGGCTCGTGGATCTTGCGGACGAACTGGCAAAGCTCGCGCCGGAAACGCCGCCGGGCGACGTGCAGGATGTCGTGTTTGAAGTCGGAAAGCGCTATTTCGAGAAATCCGAGCTGCGGTCGTGGTTCGGGTGCCTGTATGAGGTTCTGCTGGGGCAGACCGAAGGGCCGCGTTTCGGGATTTTCGCCTCCCTGTTCGGGCTGCCGGAAACGGTGGCCCTGATTAGGGAAGCTCTCGCGCGGCCTGTTGAAGAGCCTGTACAGGGCTGAGCCGTGGGCGCGCCCAAAGATAAAAGACCGGGGGACAAGAGGCTGGAACTCCGGTCGCCGGACGCTCAGCCCCCGTCCGTGAAAGACGCGGTATGCGCAGCGGTAGAGACAGATCCCGTAGACTGCGGGTGTGAGGACGCCAGCCTGTCGAAACGACGCTGGCAGGTTCTCCTGTCGCGCGCGCCGGCTCTTGTGGGGCTGGTTTTGCTGGTGGCGGCTGTGGTCGTCATCTGGCGGGAACTGCGACATCTTTCGCTGCATGACATCACCACGAGCCTGAGCGCCATTCCGGATTCCGCTCTGCTGGCCGGTGGGGCGGCGACGGTTCTGTCGTATTTCATCCTGTCCTTCTATGACCGGCTGGCGTGTCTGCATGTTCGGGCAGACGTGTCGTATCAGCGCTCCGCCTTTGCGGCGTTTTGCTCCTATGTGCTGTCCCACAATCTGGGTTGTGCGGCGATTTCAGGGGCGGCGGTGCGCTTCCGGCTCTACCGGAGCTGGGGTGTGGCGCCGGGTGCAATCGCGCAGATCATTGCTTTCTGCTCCGCGACCTATCTGCTCGGCACGATGGCGTTAATTGGGGGAATCCTGATTATCGAGCCGCACGCGGTGCCAGTTCTGATGCATCTGCCGACGTTTCTGCTGAGATTTGTCGGGCTCGGGCTGTGGGGCGTACTTCTGGCCTATGTGCTGGTGTCACGCGTTCGGCGGCATGTCCGTGTCTGGAAATACGAGATCGAGCTTCCGGGACCAGGGATTGCAATTGCTCAGATCGCGGTCAGTGCAGCGGACATGGCGGCAACGGCGCTCATTGCGTATTGCGTGCTGCCGCCTCTACCGCCGGAAGCCCATTTCGGGTTCGGGACCTTTCTGGCGATCTATCTTGCGTCTTACACGGCCGGCCTGATGGCGAGCGTTCCGGGGGGGCTGGGCGTTTTTGATGGGGCCATGTTGCTGGCGTTGCAGGCTTATCTGCCAACGTCGCAGATCATGGGCGCGATCCTCGTGTTCCGGCTTTTCTATTACATCATCCCCCTTCTGATTGCGGGGTTGATGTTCGCGGGGCATGAACTGTTCCTGCGGGGAGAGCAGGCTCTGGTCTCGGCCGGACAGACGCCGCGCAGGGTCAGGCCCAGTCAGGTCATTCGGGAATCGGAAGCGGATTTTTCGGTGGCGGTGGCGACAAGCGTGCAGGCTGTCGTCGGACTTCTGCTGCTGCTGTATGCGCTGGTGGCGGACCTGCCGCCTCTGCAGACGTCCTTCTGGGCAGCAGTGTCACAGATTGCAGATCTTCTGCTGACGGTGGTTGGCGTCGGGCTTGCGGCGCTTTCCTGGGGGCTGTCACAGCGCGTGGCATTGGCCTGGAAATTTTCCCTCGGGATGCTGGGGGCGGCGGTTCTGCTGCTGATCCTGCGTCATGCACCGTGGGAAGGACCGGTTGTCATGGCGCTCGTGATGCTGCTGCTGTTGCCGTTCCGGAACTGCTATTATCGCCGGGCACATCTTCTGACTGCCCCGCTGACGCCAGCTACGCTAGCGCCACTCTCGCTGTGGGGACTGGGGCTCATGGGGGTGGGCTGGGTTGCGGTGCAGCGGCATCTGGGGCCGATCTGGTGGCGCTCCATGATCTATGATGCCCATACGGCTGTCGGGCGCTGGTTTCTGGGTTTTTCGGCCTTGTGCGGATTCTACGTTCTGTGGCGCGGAATGCGCCGGACGCGGATCCGCTTCGAAGCCTGGACGGCCGAAAACGCCTGCCGCTACCACAGCCTGGCCCATGCGCTCCCTCAACTGGGCGCACGCCGTCCGACAGGGTTGCTGTTGGATGAAGCTGGGCGTGCGGCCATCCCGTTCCTGCGGACGGGGCAGTTCATTATCGGGCTGGGCGATCCCGCGGGCTCCGAACGGAACTGTGTGGCTGCCATCTGGCGACTGCGGGATCTGGCGTTGCAGGAAGGCTGCAAGCTCGCTTTCATACAGGTTGGCCAGTCTTTGATGGCCGTTTATAACGATCTGGGACTGACGGTCTGTCCAGACAGGACAGCCGGGACGGTATGCTGTTTTTCCGAGGATTATCGGATGCTGCGGGCTTTTCTGAAGGGTGAGGAACGGCTGGCACGCAAGCGCCAGCCTCAGGCTGTATCGGGGCTGACAGGCTCATGAGCATGACGCCCGGGCTGGGGAATACGCTCAGCAGCTGGCTGATTGCTTTTCCGGCGCTGTTCTCGATCATCAATCCGCTTGGAGCCTCGCTGATTTTCGCGCAGGCCACGGAAGGGCGTGAGCGCCGCGAAGTCGTTGAACTCGCGCGTCAGGTGGCGCTGAATTCTCTGGGCATCATGCTGGTGTCCATCTGGTTCGGAAGCTGGATTCTCGGGTTTTTCGGCATTTCGATCAATGCCCTGCGAATCACCGGCGGCCTTGTGGTGGCGTCCCGTGCCTGGGTGATGCTGTTGCAGCCCGAAACGTCCGAAGCCCGCAAGGAGAAACAGGCGCTTCAGGGCGGCCGGACCGTAACGACGCCGGATCTGCGGGAGCGGGCGTTTTTTCCGCTGGCAATGCCGTTTACGGTGGGGCCGGGCAGCATTTCCGTCGCCATTGCCCTGAGTTCGTCAACGCCGCCCCATATGCCGACGGCGGACTATTATCTCGGTGTGTCCGCTGCGGCCACGACCATGGCTGTCGTGGTGGCCATCGTTTATGCCTACGCCGAACGTGTTGTGGCGATGCTGGGTGTGACGGGCGCGCGGATTGTCAGCCGTCTCGCTGCCCTGATCCTGCTCGCGATCGGGGTGCAGATCCTCGCATCCGGCGTCGAAGGTTTTCTGATCGAGGCGCTGAAGCAGGCGAAAGCGGCCTGAGGGTCAGCGCTCCGCAAGGACGGCATGGACTCGTTCTCGCAGGGCGGGGATGACCTCCTCCTGAAACCACGGCGCTTTCTTTTCCCACACGCCGGTTCGCCATGACGGATGGGGCAGGGGGAAATATTCGGGCAGATAATTCCTGAAATTCCTGACACGTTCCGTGACCGAACCACGTCCCACAACATGGTTCTGGGAATAGCTGCCCACAAGAAGGGTCAGGCGAACATCAGGCAGGAGCGACAGAATACGCTGGCGCCACAGGGGAGCACATTCGGGGCGCGGAGGTTTGTCGCCGCCCTGAGGCAGGCGCCCGGGATAGCAGAGGCCCATTGGCAAAATCGCGACGTGCCGGGTGTCGTAAAAAATGTCTTCCGGGATATCGAGCCAGCTTCTGAGGCGATTTCCGGAGGGGTCGAAAAACGATTTGCCGGCGATATGGGCCTTGGTGCCCGGTGCCTGACTTGCGATCAGGATTCTGGACGTTGCGGAGGCGTGGATCAGAGGGCGTGCGCCCAGAGGGAGGTGAGCCTCACAGACACGGCAGGCACGGACTTCCCCAAGAAGCGCGTCAAGGCGCTCCTCTGGGGAGGGAGCGGGTCGGGTCATTCTTCCTCGGGGATCAGAGGCATTTCCGGCTGCCAGGCATATTCAGCTCTCGGAATATAGACATGCTCTCCAAGGCTGCGCAGGCTTTCAAAAAGCGTAACGTGTTCTACGGACATTGGTTTGCTGCGGAAGAGATTGTGTCGCTGCACCCACTGAATGGCGTCCGCCCGCTGGCTGGATGAGAAATGCCCCAGCGTGACAGCTGGCTGAAAGCGCCGTTTCGCGGGAGGGCATCCGGCCCGGCGAAGGACGCTTTCGACCTGGGACTGGAGCGTCTCAAGTTGTGGAGTGCGTTCGACCCCGATCAAAAGGCTGTCGGCATTGAGCCCCTCGCGGATGTCGGCCTGTGCGAGCGACAGATCGAATGGCTTCCAGGCCAGGCGGGAGAGAGCCAGGTCAATCTCCTCCAATCGGTGCCTGTCCGTGATTTCTCCGATGAAGCGGAGGGTGATGTGATGGTTTTGTGCAGGAACCCATTGCACGCCAGGCATGGAACCGCGCATCAGCGCAAGCGTTTCCCGGATGTCGACAGGAAGGTCGAGTGCGACAAAAAGTCTCAAGAGGTGCGTTTCCCATGAAAAATAAGTAAGGGATGGCGGAGTATTCTTGACCCCTCCGGCAAAACTCCCACATTCAGATGGAGTGTACGGACGGCCCTCCCTGGTTCGTCAAGCGCCCTTTTCAGAAGGGCATCTCATTGGAAAAGGTGTCATGGCTTTTAATTCCAACTTCAGCAGAGCCGGTGTGCAGGCCGGAGCCGGCAGCCTTGATGCCGGACTTCGCGCTTATATGTGCCGGGTCTTCAACTGGATGGCGCTTGGTCTGGTGATCACGGGAGTGGTCGCCTATGGCGTCGCACAGACTTCCCTTCGCGCCCTGTTTTTCCATCTGGCAGAAACGCCGAACGGCGCGCTTGTCCTGCGGCCGACCCTTCTGGGTGGCATCAGCATCTTTGCGCCGCTTGTTTTCGTGATGGTTCTATCTTTTGGCGTCAACCGTCTGTCCCGTCCTGCCGTGCAGGGAATTTTCCTGCTGTTCAGTGCCGCAATGGGCGCCAGCATGGCCAGCATTCTGCTGAGCTATACGGGTGTTTCCGTAGCCCGGACGTTCTTTGTGACGGCCATTACATTCGCCGGAATGTCGCTGTGGGGATACACGACCGGCGCCAATCTCGCTCGACTCGGTTCGTTCCTGTTCATGGGGCTGATCGGTATCGTTCTGGCCTCGGTGGTGAACATTTTCCTGCACAGTTCGCCGCTGGCCATGCTGGTTTCAGTAATAGGTGTGGGTCTTTTCACCCTGCTTGCGGCCTATGATACGCAGCGGATCAAGATCACGTACCAGCAGTACATGGCCTATGCTGGTCCAGACGAAGTAGCGAAGCTGAGCGTTTATGATGCGCTAACGATGTATCTCAATTTCGTGAACCTGTTTCAGTTTCTTATCCAGTTCATGGGTGTTCGTTCAGGTAACAGTGACTGACAGTACTGTCAGGACGATACTGGGCATCGGGAAAGGGGCGGCAGTTGATGCCGCCCCTTTCTGCTTTTTGGACCAATAAAGTCTTGAATTATTTTCGCGAATTCTAAAGTGACTTACATTAAAAATCTGTAATTTTATGGATTAATGAAAGTCTTAATTAGATCAAATGTGGCGAAAAACAGCCATTTCAACCTGAGAGTCATGTGGAGGAAAGGCTCACGAAATCCGTGATAAGCCTTGTCTTTGAGGCGATTCAGGCAGAAAAAACCTGAGGAACCGGGACAGCCGTGTCCCATGCTGAATGAACTTCAGGATCGGATCTTTGATCCGGTTCCTGACGTCAGGATACGAACGAGAAAGGTAGCAGACTATGGCAGCGTTCGGCGGCACTGATGCGGACCTTATCGTGTCAAACCGTTTCCCGGCGACTACTGCAAGCCGGAACGGATGATGAAAGCAGGACCGATGAAAAAACTCTGGCGATATCTCCCAGCGTTGCCGGCGCTGATGCTATCGGGTTGTACGGTTGATCTGCTTCAGCCGCGCGGCCCGGTCGCAGAAATGAACCGCGATGTCATGGTGGCGGAATTCGTCATCATGATGCTCGTTGTGGTTCCCACCTGCGTCGCGACGCTTTATTTTGCGTGGAAGTATCGTGCTTCCAACAAAGAGGCCGAATACCTCCCGACCTGGGATCATTCGACCGCAATTGAATATGTCATCTGGGGTGTTCCCGCCATTCTGATCGCCTTCCTTGGCGCCATCAGCTGGTGGAGTACGCATGCCTATGACCCGTACCGCCCGCTTCAGACGGATGACAATGTCAAGCCGCTGAACGTTCAGGTGGTTTCTCTCGACTGGAAGTGGCTGTTCATCTATCCGGACCTGGGGATCGCAACGATCAACCAGCTGGATGTGCCGACGAACACGCCGCTCGACTTCCAGATTACGTCTGATTCCGTCATGACGTCGTTCTTCATCCCCCGTCTGGGCTCGATGATCTACGCCATGCCGGGTCAGCAGACGCAGCTGCATCTGATTGCAAGCGCACCGGGGGATTACCTTGGTGAAGCATCGCAGTTCAGCGGTCGCGGTTTCTCGGATATGAAGTTCCGTACTCTCGCCATGGATCCCGCTCAGTTCAACGACTGGGTCGAGAAAGTGAAGAGCGGAAGCGAAAATCTCGACGATACCACATACCCGAAATATGCTGCACCGCAGGAAGCCGCACCGGTACAGTATTTCGCGCATGTCCAGCCGGATCTCTTCGACGGCATCGTAGCCAAGTATAACAATGGCATGGTGGTGGACAAGACGACGGGCAAGGTCATGCACATGCAGTCCGTTCTTAACGCTGCACCGTCCGACACTGGCATGAAGGAATAACCGACAGATGCTCGGAAAACTCTCCTTTTCAGCCATACCGTTGGATGTGCCGATTCTTGTCGGTACATTCCTTGGTGTTGCTGTTATCGGTCTCGCCGTACTGGGTGCTGTCACCTATTATGGCAAATGGGGCTATCTCTGGCGTGAATGGCTGACGACTGTCGACCACAAGCGTCTTGCTGTGATGTACGTCATTCTGGCGATCGTCATGCTGTTCCGTGGTTTTGCGGACGCCATCATGATGCGGACCCAGCTTGCGCTGGCTTATAATGGTAACCCCGGTTATCTGCCGCCGCATCACTACGACCAGATCTTCTCCGCTCACGGCACCATCATGATCTTCTTCATGGCGATGGCGTTCATGACGGGCCTGATGAACCTGGTGGTTCCCCTTCAGATCGGTGCACGTGACGTGGCGTTCCCGTTCCTGAACTCGCTCAGCTTCTATATGACGCTGGTCGGAGCCCTGCTGATCAACATCTCGCTGTTCATCGGTGAGTTTGCACAGTGCGGCTGGCTGGTTTATCCGCCTCTGTCCGAGATGCAGTTCAGCCCGGGTGTCGGCGTTGATTACTATATCTGGGCTGTTCAGATCTCCGGTGTCGGTACGCTGCTGACGGGCGTGAACTTCTTCACGACCATCGTCAAAATGCGTGCGCCTGGCATGGGCTGGATGCAGATGCCGGTGTTCACCTGGACTGCGTTCTGCACGACCGTGCTGATCATGGTGTCCTTCCCGGTTCTGACGGTAACGCTGGCTCTGCTCAGCCTTGACCGTTACCTCGGCATGCACTTCTTCACGAATGATGCCGGCGGCAACGTCATGCTTTACCTCAGCATGATCTGGACCTGGGGCCATCCGGAAGTTTACATCCTCGTCATTCCGGCGTTCGGTGTGTTCTCCGAGGTCACGGCAACGTTCTCCCAGAAGCCGCTCTTCGGCTACAAGACGATGGTGTACGCCACGTGCTCCATCATGGTGCTCTCCTTCGTCGTGTGGGTGCATCACTTCTTCACCATGGGTGCCGGCGCCAACGTCAATACCTTCTTCGGTATCATGACGATGATCATCGCCGTCCCGACGGGTGTGAAGATCTTCAACTGGCTGTTCACGATGTATAAGGGTCGCGTGGAATTCACGGCTCCGATGTACTGGACGCTGGGCTTCATGATCACCTTCTCCATCGGTGGTATGACCGGTGTCATGATGGCCATGCCGGCTGCTGACTGGATCCTGCACAACTCCCTGTTCCTGATCGCCCACTTCCACAACGTCATCATCGGCGGCGTGTATTTCGGTTACATCGCGGGCATGGGCTTCTGGTTCCCGAAGGCTTTCGGCTTCAAGCTGAACGAAGCCTGGGGCAAGCGCGCTTTCTGGTGCTGGTTCGTCGGCTTCTATCTGGCCTTCGTCCCGCTCTATATCCTCGGTCTCGAGGGCATGACGCGTCGTATGAACCACTACGACAATCCCGACTGGTATCCGTGGATGCTGGTTGCTGAAGCCGGTGCAATCGTTATCGCCTGCGGTATCGTCTGCCAGCTGACGCAGCTCTACGTGTCCATCCGTGACCGTAACCTGCCCGAGAACCTTGATCTGACGGGTGATCCGTGGAACGGCCGTACGCTGGAGTGGTCCATTTCCTCTCCGCCGCCGGCTTACAACTTCGCGGTCATTCCTGACATTCATGGTCTCGATACGTTCCACACCGAGAAGCAGCTGGGTCTGAAGGCTCACGGCAAGCCGCTGGCTCCGATCCACATGCCGAAGAACACATCTGCTGGTGTCTTCATCGGTCTGTTCAGCTTCATCTTCGGTTTCGCTTCGATCTGGTACATCTGGTGGCTTGCTGCCATCGGCCTGATCGGTATCGTTGCAACCATGATCCTGCGCAGCGCAAACCGCGACGTCGACTACTACGTCCCGGTGAGCGAAATCGAGCACAACGAGGAAGTCTATTCTCGTCGTATCGCTGCAGCGCAGGCAGCAGAGTAAGAGGGGGGCATAAGACTTATGGCTCACGAAGCAACAATGTCGCCTCTGGCACATGCCGACGATCACGGCGGGGAACATCATCACGAGACCCCCAACGTGTTCGGCTTCTGGCTCTACCTGATGACGGACTGCGTCCTGTTCGGGTCGATCTTCGCTGCCTTTGCGGTCCTCCGGAACCAGTATGCCGGTGGCCCGTCGGGCAAGGAACTGTTCGACCTGACGAACGTGGGGATCGAGACGGCTATCCTGCTGTTCTCGTCCATCACGTACGGCTTTGCCTCGCTGAACGCGCTGGCGAAGAACAAGACGATGGTTCTGGTCTGGCTTGCCGTCACGTTTGTGCTCGGCGCTTCCTTCGTCGGTCTGGAGGTGAACGAGTTCACCTCCATGATCGCAGAAGGCAATGGTCCTGACCGTTCTGCATTCCTCTCCGCTTTCTTCACGCTGGTGGGAACGCATGGTCTGCACGTCACTTGCGGCCTGATCTGGATGGTCGTCCTGATGGTGCAGATGATGGGTCCGCAGGATCTGTCCGAGCGTATGATGAACAAGCTGGCCTGCCTCAGCCTGTTCTGGCACTTCCTCGACATCGTCTGGATCTGTGTCTTCTCGTTCGTCTATCTCGCAGGAGTGATGTAATGGCTCAGGCACATACAGCCCACGATGGTAGCCACGGCTCCTATTCGGCTTATCTGATCGGCTTCGTTCTGGCCGTGATCCTGACGGTGGCATCTTTTGCCGCCGTCATGACCCACGCCCTGTCTCCGGGGATGGCGCTGGCCGCACTGACGGTTCTTGCCGTCGTGCAGATCGTCGTCCACCTGGTGTTCTTCCTTCACCTGAACACCAGCAGCGAGCAGAGCTGGAACCTGATGTGCTTCATCTTTGCTGCGGCATCGGTGATCGTCATCATCGGCGGCACGATCTTCATCATGCATGATACTGCGATCAACATGATGTCCCGCTAAGGTTTCTTTCGAAATCTTGTGGGAAGGGCTGGCGGGAGAAATCCTGCCAGCCCTTTTTTGTGCTTTGTGTCGCTCCGGGGGCGTGGCTTCCATCCGGGCAGCAGGCATAAAAAAACCCGGTCTCGTGAAAGACCGGGTGGGGTACGTCGGTTGTGTCGGAGGAAAATCAGCTCTGATGCGGTGCCTCGGACAGCATCGCAGCTTTGCCCGGCTTGTCTTTCCAGTCTTCCGCGTCTGGCATGGCGTCGATCTTGCGGGTCATGTTCGGCCATTGCGTCGAATATTTCGCATTGACTTCGATCCACGGTGCGGCGCGGTTGTCGCTGTCGGGGAAGATGGCTTCGGCCGGGCATTCCGGCTCACATACGCCGCAGTCGATGCATTCGTCCGGATTGATGACAAGGAAGTTCTCACCTGCGTAGAAGCAGTCTACGGGGCAGACTTCCACGCAATCCGTGAACTTGCAGCGAATGCAGTTTTCTGTGACCACATAGGTCATTGACGTCTCCGATCGTCTTGCTGGTCCGGCATCCGGCCGGTTTCATCCGAGCGGGATGATATGCGAAGGTTTGGCGTCAGACGCAAGCATCCTCAGCCGTCTTCTGTGATGACTTCATAAAGAAGTGCGGCTTCTTTTGCCGGACCGCGGCGTTCACCAAGATCCAAGACGCGCCACACGCGCACTTCTCCGCCAGAAACTGCGGGAAAAGTCAATATGTCCCCGATGTGAAGCCTGGCATGGGGCTTGCTGGTAGGCTGCCGGTTGATGCGGATGCGGCCTTTTCCGACGATGGCCGCGCAAAGCGGCCGTGTCTTGGCGATGCGGGCATAATAGAGCCACTGGTCCAGCCGCTGATAAGGCTCGCTCATGGACGGACTTTTTCCCTGAGGATGGCAAGGGCTGCGAAGGGGCTGTCAGTCCTCGGTGGGGAGGGGCGTCTGGGAGCAAAGCCATGTTGTGCGGATCTGGGGCGGCGTGAGGCGCGGGTCTTGCGGTCGTGGAGGATCATGAGAGGGCGCGGCGGACCGGAATGGCTTGGAGACGGGGTTTCTGCCGGTTGATGTGCGATTCCCAGACCTTTCAGGACGGCCGGCAGGGTGTCGGTCTTTACGCCAAGCCGCGAGGCCAGATCGGATGGCGCCGTATGGTCTCGGCGGAGTGCAAGCTGGTGCAGTTCCGCGATGCAGCGTTCTGCGATGTCGAGACGCAGGCCTGTATCCCCGGCGCGGATCCAGCCGAATTGACCCCTGATGTCAGCCCAGGGAAGAGAAACGCGACCGGGGGCTGCCGGGCGGTGTGGAGTCTGCTGGTGCAGCGCATGTAGCAGTCCAAGAAGGTCCAGAGGGCGCGTCCGGAACAGGGCGGGGCAGAAGATCGAGAAGCGTCCGATCTCGACCCCGCCTTTACGCAGTTTCCCGCGCAGGGCGGGGGAAAGCGCATGGTCTTCAGGCAGGGTCTCGGTGATGCCGCCATCATCCATGAGGCGGTGGAGGATGGCGCGCAGTCCGGGTTCGCGTTCAGCGAGGGCATGGGCGCGATAAAGAGCTTTAAGGTCTGTCTGGATGAGATGCATCACGAAAGCCAGCAGGCGGGTTTCGACGTGACCTTTCTGGACAGTATCAGTGAACTCGGCGGGGAAAAGCTGGATGGCGGGACGGAGCAGGGAGGAACCTGCGCTGAGTCGGCCCAGAGGGGTTTCGTCCCAGAAAATATGTCCCGTCGTGGCGTCCAGTCTGAGAGCGGTGTCCGGTGCGTCCTGCAGAAGGCGGATGCGGCGGGGGATTTCGTGGATGAGGGCTTTGCGACCGGCTCGCAGGATCATCTGACGGTCCGGGCCCGAGGCCACATCCGTGTCCAGCATGAAGCCCCTGATATGTCCGATACTGTGACCTTCGACGAGAACTTCGCCATCGGGTTTCACGGCAGACAGCAGCGTGCGGTCGCCGTCGCTGTCGAGGCGGCGCAGAAGCGTGGTGGCGCGACGGTCTACAAAGCGGGCGGTAAGGCGTTCGTGCAGAGCGTCGGAAAGCTGGTCTTCGACTTCACGGGCGCGTTCCTGCCACATCGCGGAATGGCGGCTCCATTCTGTACGGGCGGCGACATAGGAGCAGACCCGCACACCGGTCAGGCGGTGCATGAGGGTGTCGATATCGCCTTCGGTTTTGGCCAGCCCACGGATATGGCCTTCCATCCAGTTGGCGGGAATGGACCCTTCCTTGACCAGATGGATATAGAGGCGCGCGCAGAGCCGGGTGTGGCTGTCATCGCCGAGCTTGCGGAAGTCGGGGATCTGACAGACGTCCCAGAGCAGGGTTGTGGCGCGCTTGCCTCGGGCGATCTCGCGGACATCCGGGTCAAGCATCAGAGATTCGAGTGTGGTGACGTCCGAGGCCACGCGGCCTGCGGTCAGGCCGCGCAGCGGTGGCGGCCGGGTCAGGCTTTTGAGCAGGTTGGCCGGGTTAGTGAAGTCGAGTTCGTGGTTGCGCCAGTAGAGGCGCTGGATCGGATCGAAGCGGTGCTGTTCGACAGCTTCGACGAGGGCGCTGGACATCGGCGGACAGTCGGCTGTGGTACCGAAGGTGCCGTCTTTCATGCCGCGTCCGGCGCGCCCGGCGATCTGGGCAATTTCCTGCGGGAACAGCGGGCGCGGCACAGTGCCGTCGAATTTGCTGAGTTGCGCCAGGGCGACGTGATCGACGTCCATGTTCAGACCCATGCCGATGGCATCGGTTGCGACGAGATAGTCCACATCGCGGTTCTGATAGAGTTCGACCTGAGCGTTGCGGGTGCGGGGGCTAAGTTGGCCCATGATAACCGCACAGCCGCCACGGCGTCTGCGGATCACTTCAGCCAGCGCATAGACTTCGCTCATGGAGAAGGCGACGATGGCCGAACGTGGGGGCAGGCGGGAGAGTTTCGTGTGTCCGGTGCTGGCCAGACTCGAGAGGCGGGCGCGGATGTCGATTTCAATGCCGGGCACGAGCCTCTGAAGCAGCGGACGGATGGTCTCAGCGCCGAGGAACAGCGTCTCGACCGTGCCACGCGCGTGGAGCAGGCGGTCCGTGAAGACGTGTCCGCGATCGGGGTCGGAGGCGAGCTGGATTTCGTCAATGGCGATGAACTCGGCCTTGCGATCCAGCGGCATGGCCTCGACGGTGCAGGAAAACCAGCGCGCGCCGGGAGGCACGATTTTTTCCTCGCCCGTGATGAGGGCGACGTGACGCTCGCCCTTGATTTTGACGAGGCGTTCATAGTTTTCCCGGGCCAGAAGGCGCAGGGGAAAGCCAATGATGCCGGACGCATGGGCCATCATGCGCGTTAAGGCATAATGGGTCTTGCCGGTATTGGTGGGGCCGAGGGCAGCACGGATGCTGGCTGGCATGGTATGGTCGCTGGACGAGGTTCCGTGGAATGCACCCTTCATGTCTGAATGGTCGGGTGCCTGCGGGGCAAAAGCAAGCATCTGAAGCCCTCCCGACGGATCTTTCTCGGGTGGGGCAGGTCTTTGAGGAAGAAAATCTCATGAATCCGCATTCCCAGCTTCCCTTCGTGACCTCTGCCGAAGCACCTTCGGCGCGTCTGGTTCATCTGGTGGCCTGTGAAGACCATGCAGCGGTCATGACTCTTCTCGGAGAGCATGCTGCGTTTCTGCAGGGGCAGGGATTTTCGGCGAAAGACGGTGCTTTCACGCTGCTCCCGGGTGAGGGCGGTGTCGGTGCTGCGCTTCTGTGTGTGGCGTCCGTGCGGTCGAACGATCCGGATGCTTTCGGTGTGCTGGGAACAGCACTGCCGGAAGGAGACTGGACGGTCGTGCTGCACGGGCTGCAGGACGGAGCGCTGGAGAGCGCGCTGCTCGGGTTCTGCATGGGGGCTTATCGGTTCGGTCTTGGTGAGGCAAAGCCACGCGCGACGCGGATGGTTGTTCCGGACGATGCAACGCGGCTTGTGGCGTTGTCGAAAGCCGTGTGGTTCGGGCGCGATCTGATCAACATGCCAGCGAATCTTCTGGGGCCGCGCGAGCTTGCCGAGATGGCGGGCAAGGCGCTGGTGCATCGGGGGGCAAGTGTCAGCCTGCTCGAAGGAGACGATCTGCGCCGTGCATATCCGTGTCTGGCAGAGGTGGGCGAGGGGTCCGAGCGCAAGCCTGTTGTGGCCGTGGCACGGTGGAAAGCGCGTGAGGGCGCGCCACGGATTTCCCTTATCGGCAAAGGCGTCTGTTTCGACACCGGGGGATACGATCTCAAGGGAGCGGCGGGCATGCTTCGGATGAAGAAGGACATGGGCGGCGCGGCGCTGATGCTGGCCGTGATGTGCGCGGCGATCGACGTGGGGCTGGATGTGGATCTGGAGCTGCGTCTGGGGTGTGTGGAGAACAGCGTGTCCGGTCATGCCATGCGGCCGGGAGATGTTCTAAAGACGCGCAGCGGCAAAACGGTCGAAATTGGCAACACGGATGCGGAGGGGCGGCTGGTGTTGTGTGATCTCATAACGGAAGCGTCCGAAAACCGTCCGGATGTCATTCTGGATGCTGCAACCCTGACGGGTGCTGCGCGCGTAGCACTCGGTCCGGATGTGCCGGCATTGTTCAGTAATGACGATGAACTGGCCTCACTCATTCTCGAATCGGGAAAAACGACGGCCGATGTAATGTGGAGAATGCCGCTCTGGCATGGTTATGATGCATGGCTCGATAGTAAAATTGCTGACTTTGGAAACGTGACGTCAAAACCCATGGCCGGGGCGATCACAGCGGCACTTTATCTTCAGAAATTCGTGCCGGAGGGCCAGAAATGGGCGCATATCGACACTTATGCGTGGAATGACGGAGGGCGCCCGGGCCGTCCTGAAGGGGGAGAAGTGCTCGGTCTTCGGGCGATTCTGGAAACATTGTCACGAATTCATAATAATTCCTGAGCTTTCATGAAGCGTTTCACTCTGGGAACAGTGTGGCGATGCGGAGCGCGGCTGAAAGATTAGGGTGTCAAATGCGTTTCAATGAGGCATATGCCCCTTATCGTTTCGATGCAGAGTCATCGTCTACTGGAATGTTTTGGAACCCGTATGCTTGCGTATGCGTTTCGAATCACCATCTGAGTGCAACTGACGTCTCTCCCTGGAAGGAGAGACATAGACAATTTCATGTTGGCCCCCGTGCCGCCCCTCCCTGTTATGGGATCGGACAACAGGGGTCGAACTGTTTAGGAGAGAGATCATGCCCCAGGCTACCAATGATCAGATGCTCAATCTTCTGTGCGACACCATCGTTTCCATGGTCCGCCGCGACGGTCCCGACCTGTCGGCACGCCAGCTTGCCGTGTTCCTGACCTGCTATCTGCGGGACGGCGCCCACACGGTTCGTGGTCTGGCCCTTGAGCTCAAGGTTTCCAAACCCGCCATCACCCGCGCCCTTGACCGTCTGGGCGAACTGGATCTGGCCCGCCGCAAGGTCGATCCGCTGGACCGTCGTTCGGTTCTCGTGCAGCGCACGCTGAAGGGCTCCACCTTCCTGCGCGAAATGCGTGCCGTCATGACGGAAGCCTCCGGCACCCGTTCGACGCGTACGGAACGCGCTTCGGCTTCCGTCGAGCGCCTGAGCAGCCGCCGCGCCGGCTGAACGATCTGGCTGATTACCAGCGATCCTGCACGCGGGTTCTGGCCCGCGTGCAGATATATCCTGTCCACAGGATCTGTGGCAGGGCGATCATCACGATGGTTATGATGATCTGACCTGTGGCGAATGCCGCAGCGCCCCAAAGGGCAAACCCCCAGTATAAAAGAGTAACGAGCGGCACGGGCAGTCCCGAGCGAATGGCCAACTGATAGAGATGGCCGCGATGGGCCTGTGCCAGTCTGTCTCCGTCGCGCGCGCGGCGCAGCAGCGTGAATGTCACGTCCCACAGCACGCCCGAAAGCAGAGCGATCACGAGGACACCCCCACCTGCGCGAAAGCCTGTCATGCCCCCCCAGGCAATGGCGAGACCGATAGGCTGGCTGCCGACATCGCCCATGAAGATCCGGGCCTTTGGAAAATTATAGGGCAGAAAACCCAGCAGGCAGATGGCGAGCAACATGAACGCGGCGGGCATAATGCCGGCACCGGCCAGGAACAGGGCCGAGATGGCCATGACGCCGGAAGCGAGACCGTTGATTCCGTCAATGAAATTCAGGGCATTCGTAATGAAGACGGTGGCGAGCACGAAGGGCACCAGCGTCCATAACGGAGTATGCGTGCCGTAAATTGCTCCGAAGGCTGCGGCGATTGCGGCCAGAAACTGTGCTGCGAGTTTGTAGCGGGCGGGGAAGGGCCGCATGTCGTCGAGCCATGACACGGCGCCGAGCACGATCATGCCGATCAGCAGTCCCGTTACGGCAGGAATGATGGATGCGGGCGTATGGGCTGCGCGCAGGGCCGGGATCAGGCAAAGGACGAAAGCTCCGACAATGCCGATCCCGCCGCCTTTGGGCGTCGGGCGCGTATGGGAACTCCGCTCTACGGGATGGTCCAGAACGCCTGCGCGGATCATGAGCAGGATCAGGATATTGCACAGGACGACCGCGGCGACGCAGGGGAGCGTAAGGCCGGTGTTAATGTTGTGGAAAGAAAAGGGCATCGAACGACTTTATGGGAGAGCGGCTTTTGGCGCTATAAGGAGCAGGTGATATCTGCTGATCCTACAGGCCCCGCCTCTCCGGCCTCAATGCCCCCCTCGGCGCCTTCTTTCAGGCCGCCTGCCGCATCGACCTCGCATACGTCGATGCGGGCGCGGCGCATTGCGCTCAATGTGGCGCTGGACGGAGTCGTCTCTGCGGCGGCGGCGCCTGTTGCGCGCTGGCTGGCGGATCCGGCCGGGGGATGGCTGCATCCGCTGTGGTTTATTGCCGGTGGTGGGATCACCCTTCTGGTGGGCGGGTTGCCGTTCCGTGTTCCGCAGCAGTACTGGCGTTTCTCGGGTGTGGCGGACCTGTTCAACATTGCCTGTGCCTCGGTTCTGAGTGCGCTGCTGTTTGCGGGGCTGTTACACGTGGCGGGCTATCCGCTGCCGACGCCGACTTTCCCGATCATCCATGCGCTGGTCCTGCTGGTGTTTCTCGGCTCCGTCCGCATGATGTGGCGTCTGGCGGCGCGTCGTAAAAGCACGGCGCTGGCCAGTCAGCGCATCCTGCTGCTGGGCGCGGATCATGAAGCCGATCTGTTCATCAGGGCGATGGAGCGCGACAGCGAGAACAGTCGCAGTGTGGTGGGGATCCTGACCGGCGGTTCCCAACAGGCCGGGCGGCGTATCCATGACTGCCCCATTCTTGGAACAATCAGCGAAACGCCCGCCATTCTGGAGCGGCTGTTTGCTGCGGGAAAGCTGCCGGATGCACTGGTTCTGACCGCGAGCGAAATCAAGGGGCGTGAACTGGCACGCATTCTTGAAGCGGCGCGGGTCTATGACATCGACGTTCAGCGCACGCCGTCTCTGACAGCCTTGCAGCCGGCGGACCGGGTAGAGCTTCGGCCCATCGCAATCGAGGATCTGCTGAACCGTCCGCCCGTTGCGCTCGATTCGCAGGGTATGGCGCGGTTGATCTGCGGGCGCGTCATTGCCGTGACCGGGGCTGGCGGCAGCATTGGCTCCGAACTGGCACGGCAGATTGCATCGTTCCAGCCTGCTGTGCTTTTGCTGATCGAGAGCAGCGAATATGCGCTGTGGCAGATCAATCTGGATATTTCCGAGCGCTTTGGTGACGTGACACGCCATCAGATCGTGGCGGATGTGCGCGACCGGCGGCGCATGGCAGAGATTTTTGGAAAATACCGACCGCAGATCGTGTTTCATGCGGCGGCCCTCAAGCATGTGCCTATCGTCGAGGACAATCCGGTCGAGGGAATCCTGACGAATGTGATTGGCACGCGGATTGTTGCAGACGAGGCCAAACGGGCGGGCGCGCAGGCGATGGTCATGATTTCCACAGACAAGGCGGTCAACCCGTCCAGTCTGATGGGAGCCAGTAAACGCTGTGCGGAGGTCTACGGACAGGCGCTCGATATGCGGGCGCGGGCCGGGCAGGGCGGCATGCGATGCGTGACCGTGCGGTTTGGCAATGTGCTGGGGTCCACGGGATCGGTTGTCCCGCTGTTCAGGCGGCAGCTTGAACATGGTGGGCCGCTGACGGTCACGCATCCGGACATGACGCGCTATTTCATGACGGTGCCGGAGGCTGTGGGGCTTGTGTTGCAGGCGGCCGTGCGTGGAACGCATGAGCGTGCGGAACATGACGCGACGGACCGGCGCCTCAAGCAGGGCGGGATTTTCGTGCTCGATATGGGCGATCCGGTACGGATCATGGATCTGGCATTCCAGATGATCCGGCTGGCGGGCCTGCGCCCTGAAACCGATATCGAGATCCGCTTCACCGGGCTGCGTCCGGGTGAAAAATTGTTCGAGGAACTGTTCCACGGGCGCGAGGCCCCGGTTCCGACCGATGCGCCCGGTCTGCGGATGGCCTCCCCGCGGACGGTCGATTTCAGGGTGGCGAGACTTGCGATGGACGAGTTGGAAATGGCCTGCCGCGCAAACGATCTGGGCGCGATCATGACGATCCTGTACAGGCTGGTCCCCGAATTCCTTCATAACCGTGACGGCGGATTGCCGGTTGCGGTCTCCCATCCCGATCCGGAGATGATAGCGCCATGACACGGCAGATTGCTTTTCTCGACCTCCCCGCCCAGCAGGCGCGCCTCGGCGGCAGCATCCAGAAGCGTATGGATGCCGTCATGGCGCATTGCCGCTTTGTGCTTGGTCCGGAGGTTCAGGAACTGGAGCAGCGTCTGGCGGAATTCGGCGGGGCGAAACATGCGATCGGTGTCTCATCCGGGACCGATGCGCTGCTGATGGTGCTGATGGCCGAGGAAATCGGGCCGGGCGATGCGGTTTTCCTGCCAGCCTTCACCTATACGGCGACGGCGGAAGTCGTTCTGCTGTTGGGGGGAACGCCGGTTTTCGTGGATGTCGATCCGCAGACCTTCCAGATCAGTCTTGAATCGCTGAAAGCCCGGCTTGAGGCGGTCCGTCAGGCAGAAGATCTGGAGCCGCGTGTTGTGATCGGGGTGGACCTGTTCGGGCAACCTGCGCCGTGGGACGACCTGAAAGCCTGGACGGCGCAGGAGGGCCTGACGCTGGTGGCCGATTGTGCGCAGTCTTTTGGGGCGACATATCATGGTCGCCGTCTGGGACATGAGGCAAAGGCGACCACGTTGTCTTTCTTCCCGTCCAAGCCGCTGGGCGGTTATGGAGACGGTGGTGCGATCCTGACGGACGACGACGATCTGGCGGCGCTGTATCATTCCCTTCGCACGCATGGCGAAGGCCGAACGCGTTATGAAGTCGAGCGGATCGGGATCAACGGGCGGCTGGATACGCTTCAGGCGGCTGTGCTTCTGGCAAAGCTTGATGTGTTTGACGGGGAGCTGAAACGCCGGGACGCGATTGCCACGGCCTACGATGCCGGAATGCCTGCAGGGATTGTATCGCCCGTGCGGGTGCCGGATAGCGAGAGTGCCTGGGCGATCTATACGATTCTGCTGCCGGATGCGGCAAAGCGGGATTCGCTCCAGGCGTTTCTGAAGAACGCAGGCGTTCCGACCGCCATTTATTATCCGAAGCCGCTACATCATCAGCCGGCCTATGCACCGCATCATGACGGAGCCGTGCTGCCAGTGGCCGAAGGGCTTGGCGCACGCGTTCTGGCGCTTCCCATCCATCCCGAACTGACGGACGATGACGTCCGCCACATCATTGCAGCCCTCAATCACTGGGCAGGAGAACAGGCGTGAGACGCGAGCAGAAACTTCTTCTGGTTTTCGGGGCGCTGGTCCTCATTCCTGTGGGCATTGTCTGGTTCGTGACATGGCCGCTGCTGCATGCCTGGAAGTTTCCACAGGTAACTGCGGGCCAGATGACTACGCCCATCAGCCGTAATCTGACGGCCGATGAGGTTCAGAAGGTCAATCTGTGGCTTCAGTCCCATGAGACGGCATGGGGCCCGTCGGGCGAGCGTCCGCCAGCGCCGGGACAGGTCATTCTTGAAATGGCTACGGCACAGGGGCAGCCCGTGATTGTTTCCATCTGGAAGCAGAAGAAGCAGGACGATATCGTCGGCGTCCAGCTCGAGAAAAACGGTCCGTACCGGATGAATGCCTTCCCTGATGCGCAGCTTATGGCGTTACAGCCTGATGGCGCGCGGCCGCAATAATGAATGCCTGAACGTCCGGGCTGAAAGGCAGCTTTCGCTCGGACGTTTCCCAGTTGCCCCGCTCCAGATACATCCGGTTTGCCTTGCCCCAGAGTTCCGGGCCCGTCGCATCCTGAAGTGGTTTCTGGAGAATCTTCCAGTTTGCCAGCAGGGCCGCCGCTTCGTCGCTCGCTGGAGAGACATTCCGGCGCAGGGCGTCTTCGCATTGACCGATGAGCGTCTCCCACTGTTCAGCGTATTCCGTACGATTTTCCAGCGGGAAATGGCTGTTGGCCATGCTCTGCCAGCGCTGCTGTTCATCAGACGTGAAATACTGGTTCAACACGTCTTTCATGGAGGTGGGTGTCATATGATCCTGTCCTTTGCTGATGAGGGCGCAGAAAGACTTCAGATCCAGGACAGTCTCTCCTGAAATCGTAGCGCAGGCGGCCTTCATCTGGCCGATAACGGCGTCGAGTTAGGTACGCCGGGCTTCGAGAACACGGAGCTGTGCCTGTAGCAGTCTCTCTGCATCGAGCGGTCCACGCGAAAGGGACGCAATTTCCCTCAGCGTGTAACCGGCCCGTTTCAGGAGCAGGATGTGCGTCAGGGTCCCGATATCGGTTGCTTCATAGGCGCGGCGACCATTTTCCGCGCGCTGCGGGCGAAGCAGTCCGGCTGCCTCGAAGTGCCGCAAAGCGCGGGGGTGACGCCAGTCGCCGCCGCGAGTTCACCAATTGTCAGGGTTCGTACGTTCATCATCATGCTCCTGACGTCACATCAAGGATGATGACGTTACGTCAGGAGCAAGCAGAAATTTACTTCTGCTGTTTTTCTTCTTCTTCCGTGACTTCGCCGACGTCACGACGGGTCTGGTTTTCGTCCTCCAGCGGGGCCGTGGCCTTGTCGCCCATCGCCAGAAGGGCCGCGGTGATGGGGGAGGCGAGGATCAGGCCGGGAGCACCAAGGATGGAGCCGAAAACCGTCTGCGAAAGGATGGCCATTGCAGGCGGCATATGCACGGCGCGGCGCTGGATCAGCGGGGCAAGGACGTTGCCCTCGAAAAACTGGATCACACAATACAGAATGGCGACGAACAGGCCCTCATGCGTGCCGAGCGACAGGCCCAGCAGGATGGCGGGCACAGCGCCAAGAATGGCGCCGATATAGGGTATGAAATTGCAAAGACCCGCCACGACGCCGAGCGCCAGTGCGAGGGGCACGCCGATCAGTGACAGGCCAATGCCCGAGAGCATGCCGACTACAAGCATGTCCAGAGCCTGTCCGGCAGTCCAGGCCCAGAGGGTGGCCCCGGCGGTCAGCATCAGTTCGCGCGCGGCAGGACGGTGCTGCGTTGGGACGAGGCGGATCATCCCGTCGATATAGACAGCCGGGCTGAGGGCGAAATACAGGCCAGCGATCAAAATAACCAGCAGCGTTCCGATGATGCCGAAGACACTGCTGAGAAGACCTGTGACCGAGCCCGCAAGTCCTGATCCCAGAGAGCCGAGGCCTCCCGTTCCGGGGGCGTTTCCGCCGAGGGATGCTGGCAGGTGATCAAGAACCATCTGTCCGATTGTGGAGCCGGAAAGATGGGCGCGCAGTTCACCAGACTGGGTAATCAGCGCCTGTTTGAGGCGGATGAACTGGTCGCTGATGGACGGCCCGCTGCTCCAGCCAAGGCCGATCATCGCAATGAGGATTACGACGGTCACGAGAGCGACCGCGCCCTGATAGGGAATGATGGGAACGTGCCGCCGGAGCATGCGAGCCAGCCCGTGAAGAACTACGGCTACGAGAGCGGAGGCAAAAATCACAGCCAGAACGTCGCCGATCAGCCAGATGGCGAGCAGCATCAGGGTCAGAGCCAGTGTGATCCGCATCAGCCCGGCAATTTTGGACAGCTCCCGCGCGCGGGGTTCCGTTTCGCTGCGTTCTGCCGGATCGGAAAAAGAGATGCGCATGGGGTGTCAGTCCTGGGGTCAGTCGTTGGCAACTGGCTTATGGGGAGAGGGAAGGAGGGTCAATGGCTCCTTCCGATCATGTACTGTGTGGGAGACCCGTAAACGCTCAGGCGGTTGCGTCTTCCAGTTCGGCCTGCGCTTCAAGCCAGCTTTCCTCAACGGTTTCGAGTGTGGCGTTGAGCGCGGCCAGATGTACATTCAGGGACGTCAGTTCCGCAGCGTCGCCGGACTGGTAGAGAGCTGGATCAGCCAGTCGGGCCTCGATCTTTTTCTTTTCGCCGGAGAGCTGGGTCATTTTCGCTTCGGCATCGCGGATTTTCCGCCGCAGTGGGGCGAGGGCGCGGGTCTGTTCCTTGCGGTCGATGCGTTTCTGGGCAGAGGGTGTGTTGCCATCCGCAGAGGCTGTGGTGGTTTTACTGCGTTCGGCCATCTCGGCGCGGGCCTTGCGGGCGCGTTCGAGAAGCCAGGCACGGTATTCGGCCATGTCGCCGTCAAAAGGAGAGATCGTACCATCTTCGACCAGCCAGAAACGGTCGGCGACGGATTCCACGAGATGGCTGTCATGGCTGATAAGGACGACAGCGCCTTCGAAAGCAGAGAGCGCGCGGATCAGGGCGTCGCGGGCGTCGAGATCGAGATGGTTGGTCGGCTCATCGAGGATCAGCAGATGCGGGGCCTCGCGGGTGGAAAGGGCGAGAAGCAGACGCGCCTTTTCGCCGCCCGACAGCTCCCCGACCTTTGTTTCGGCACGGTTTTCATCGAGGCCGAACCGGGCGAGTTGCGCGCGGACGGCGGCGGGCAGCGAGTCGGGCATGGCGCGGCTCATATGGTCGATGGGCGTGTCAGTCAGGACGAGTTCGTCGCTCTGGTGCTGGGCGAAATAGCCGATTTTCAGTTTGGGCGAATGATTGTAGGTGCCCGACATGGGCTCCAGCCGACCAGCCAGAAGTTTGGCGAATGTGGATTTGCCGCGGCCGTTCTGGCCGAGCAGGGCAATTCGGTCTTCCATGTCCAGACGCTGGTTTAACCCCTTGAGCACGACGCGCCCGTCATATCCGAGGCTGACATTGTTCAGGCTCAGCATCGGCGGCGGTAAAGGCTGCGGCTCAGGGAAGGAAAAGCGAGTGGGGGTGTCTTCCACGACGCTGTCGATCTGCGGCAGACGCTCGAGGGCCTTCAGACGGGCTTGTGCCTGTTTGGCTTTGGTAGCCTTGGCGCGGAAACGGTCCACGAAGGATTGCATATGCGCGCGCTGGGCGGCGATGCGTTCGGCCGCGCGGTTCTGCTGAAGCGCCTGTTCCGTGCGGATGCGGACGAAATTGTCGTAGCCACCGGGGGTGACGCTGATTTTCTGATGATCGAGATGGGCGATGGCATCCACGGTGTTGTCGAGCAGGGAGCGGTCATGGCTGACGATGACCGCCGCACCGGAGAACTTCGCGAGCCAGGATTCCAGCCAGAGCGTGGCTTCAATATCGAGATGGTTGGTCGGTTCGTCGAGCAGCAGGAGGTCGGGGTTCAGGAAGAGCGCCGTAGCCAGCGAAACGCGCATCCGCCAGCCGCCCGAAAAGTCCGAAACTGCCCGATTCTGCGCGTCCTGATCGAAGCCGAGGCCGGACAGGATGGCACCGGCGCGGGCGGGCGCGGTGTAGGCATTGATGGCAATGAGGCGTTCGTGGACATCCGCGATGCGAACTGGATCAGTCGCGGTTTCGGCTTCCGCGAGCAGGCGTGTGCGTTCGAGGTCGCCTTCGAGGACTGTATCGAGAATGGACGTGCTGCCGGAGGGTGTTTCCTGTTTGACGCGGCCCATCGTGGCGCGTGCGGCGAGAGTGATTGTGCCGCCATCAGGCGCGAAATCACCGGCGATCGCCGCCAGAAGGGTGGATTTTCCGGCGCCGTTTCTGCCGATCAGACCGATCTTGCGTCCCGGGTCCACGCTCAGGGACGCATTGTCCAGCAGGGAGCGGCCCGCGATGCGGAGGGTCAGGTCGGTGATGGTGAGCAGGCTCACGGGCGCCTCGATCAGTCGGAAGAAAAGAAACAGGTCGGTTAAAATACTGCGACAGACCTATCAGGAACGATGAATTTGCTCTAGTGGAACGGCGGTATTGACCCGCTGGTCCAGCGAGGACCGGTCCTAACAGGAGAAGAAAGATGGCTCTCGAGCGCACGCTTTCCATCATCAAGCCCGACGCCACCAAGCGTAACCTGACCGGCAAGATCAATGCCGTGTTCGAAGACGCTGGCCTGCGTATCGTTGCCCAGAAGCGCATCCACCTGACCGAGAAGCAGGCTGGTGCTTTCTATGCGGTCCACAAGGAGCGTCCGTTCTACGGCAGCCTCGTGTCCTCCATGATTGCCGAGCCGGTTGTCGTGCAGGTTCTTCAGGGTGAAGGCGCTGTCGCCAAGAACCGCGAAGTCATGGGCGCCACCAACCCGGCCGACGCTGCTGAAGGCACCGTTCGCAAGCTGTTCGCCGAGAGCATCGAAGCTAACTCCGTGCACGGCTCCGACAGCCTCGAGAACGCGAAGAACGAGATCTCCTTCTTCTTCGCCGAGACGGAAATCCTGCCGTAATTGTCACGGCAGGCTCATCCTGTTTCATGAAAAAGGCGCGGACTTCGGTCCGCGCCTTTTTTTGTCCCGGGAAGCTGAACGTCTTTTACTTTGCAAAAACGTCGCAGATCATTTCCAGCACGTCCGGATAAAGAAGGTGTTCCTGTTCCAGCACACGCGCGGCGAGCGTTTCGGGGGTATCGGTTTCGAGGACGGGTACGCTGGCCTGACCAAGAATGGGGCCTTCGTCCACGCCGGATGTTACCAGATGGACGGTGCAGCCATGTTCTTTTGCGCCAGCCTTGATGGCGGCTTCATGGGTGTGCAGGCCGGGGAATGCGGGCAGGAGGCTCGGATGGATGTTGAGCATCCTGTCTTCCCACGCATTGACCAGCCAGGGTGTCAGGACGCGCATATAACCTGCGAGGACGACCAGCATGGCGCCGGAGGCTTGAAGTGCTGCGTCGACTTCGCGTTCGTGGGCTTCGCGGTCCTTGCCGAAAGGCTTGTGATCGATGACGAGGGTTTTCAGTCCCGCCTCTTCGGCGACTTCAAGGCCGGGCGCATCGGGGCGGTTGCTGAGAACCAGCACGATTTCGGCGGGGTAGTCCGGCCGGGCGCAAGCCTCGATCAGGGCGCGCATGTTGCTGCCACGACCGCTGATGAGGACCGCGACGGGGACTTTTTCGGCCTTCTTTGCCGGGGTTTTGACAGGAGCTCGAGACTTGTTGCGGGAGTGCGGCTTCTTCATGCGAAGGAGACCGGCGTAGTCAGGGTGTAGGCGTCGTCGGAGCGGACGATCTGGCCCATGAGGAAGCCGGTTTCGCCGCGTGCATCCAGTTCGGCCATGACCTTCTCGGGCTCAGAGGTGACGAGCACCATGCCGATACCGCAGTTGAAGACGCGGAGCATCTCGTCGGCGGCCACGTTGCCGGTTTCGGCCAGCCAGCGGAACACGGGCGGAACGATCCATGCGGAGCCGTCGATGCGCACGCCAAGGTTTTCAGGCAGGACGCGGGGAAGGTTGCCGGGTAGACCACCCCCGGTGATGTGGGCGCAGCCGTTCAGCAGGCCCTTTGCGTGCAGGTCGAGAACCGTGCGGACATAGAGTTTCGTGGGCGTCAGCAGGGCTTCAGCCAGCGTGTGACCTTCGGCGAAGGGGGCCGGGTCGTTCCAACCGAGGCCGGAGCGACGCACGACTTCGCGGACCAGCGAGAAGCCGTTGGAATGAACGCCGGAAGAGGGCAGGCCGATCAGCGTGTCCCCTTCGGCGATGTTGGCGGGGAGCAGGCTGTTGCGTTCTGCGGCCCCCACGCTGAAGCCTGCGAGATCGTAATGGCCGGGGGCGTACATGCCGGGCATTTCAGCCGTTTCGCCGCCGACCAGGGCGCAGCCGGACTCGGCGCAGCCCTTGGCGATGCCCTTCACGACCGTAGCAGCGGCCTCGACAGAGAGCTTTCCGGTGGCGAGATAGTCCAGAAAGAACAGCGGGGTAGCGCCTTGTACGACAAGGTCGTTGACGCACATGGCGACGAGGTCGATCCCCACATCATCATGCTTGCCCGCCTCGATGGCGACCATCAGCTTCGTGCCGACGCCATCGGTGCAGCTGACGAGGACGGGATCGGTGAAGCCTGCGGCCTTCAGATCGAACAGGGCGCCGAAACCGCCGAGACCGCCCATGGTGCCGGGACGGTTCGTAGCCTTGGCTGCTGGCTTGATCGCATCGACCAGCGCATCGCCTGCGGCAATGTCCACGCCGGCCTGTGCGTAGCTTGCGCCGCCAGTTGTGCTGTGGCTCGTGCCCTGGCTCGATCCGGGGGCGATGTCAGGCTGATCGGTCATGGTCGAAGGTTCCCGCTGGTTGACGTGACGCCGTTCTAGAGCATCCTGCGCGCTGGCGGAACGCCTGTTTGACGGCGATACGGCATGAAAAAGGGGGCTGCGATGACGAAACGGGATGTGGGCGGGGCTTCCGGAAGGCCCGCGGCCACCCAGATGGCATTTCCGTTGCGCCGGGTGACGGCGATGACGTCAGATCGTTTCATCAATGGTCCTTCGAATGTGGCGGCACGGGCATGGCTTGCGCGCAGTCAGTGGCCGGATGGGCGTTTATGGCTCTGGGGGCCTTCAGGAACGGGAAAGACGCATCTCCTGACGGCCTGGGCGCATGAACATGACGCTACGGTACTGGATGCCCGGCTGTTCTCCAGGTCCTCTGCGGGAGGACGGATCCGGGTGCAGGGAAATCTTGCGATCGACAATGCCGATTCGCCGGGAGACGAGGCGACCATGCTTCACCTGCTCAATGATGCGTTGTCCCAGGGAGACCGGGTTCTGATGGCGGGGCGGCTGCCGCCGTCTCGCAGTCATTTCATGCTGCCCGATCTGGCCAGCCGTCTGCGGGCGACCGCTACGACTGCGACGGGTGAGCCCGAGGACGATCTGCGGGCGACGCTGCTGCTGTCGCTGCTGGCGGACCGGCAGCTTGTCGTGTCGCAATCGGTGACGGAGTGGCTGTGGCGCCATCTCCCGCGGACGGGAAACGCGCTGGTTTCGGCTGTGGAGCGGCTGGACGAGGCGGCGCTGGTGCGCAAGCAGCCCATTACGCGGGCGCTGGCGCTCGAGATGCTGCCGGATCTGCTGACGCCTGAGGAATAGGTGTCACGAACGTGACACAAAAACTCCGTTTGACATGCCTATCCCGTGGCATGACCCTTGAGGCGATTTGTAAATCCGTGTGTTCCGGAAGGCCCCATTGTGACGACTGAAGATTCCCGGCCCGTGCCGCGCCGCCGCTCTCCCCGCAAGCCCCGCAGTGCAGTGACCCCGGCCCAGAACCGCAGCCGTCGCCGACAGACCCCCGCTGTCCGGGCGGAAGATTACGCGCACATGTCGACATCGCCTGAACGCTTCCTGAACCGGGAACTGTCGTGGCTGGATTTCAACGAGCGCGTCATTGACGAAGCTGAGAACGTCCGCAATCCGCTTCTGGAGCGGGTGCGGTTCCTGTCGATCAGCTCCAGCAATCTGGACGAGTTCTATTCCGTCCGTGTGGCCGGGCTTGTGGGACAGGTGCGTGAAGGCATGGTCGTGCGCAGCCCGGACGGGTTGACGCCTATCCAGCAGCTTGCGCAGGTGCGGCAGAAGGCGCGGCATCTCCTGGCAGAGCAGCAGCGCGTCTGGCATGTGCTGGAAGGGGAACTGAAGGACGCGGGGATCGTCATCCTGCCAACCGACTCGCTGGATGAGACGGATCTGGCGCAGTTGTCCACGCTGTTCGACGAGCGGGTCTTCCCGGTGCTGACGCCGATGGCGGTCGACCCGTCCCATCCGCTGCCCTTCATTCCGAATATGGGCCTCGCGCTGCATCTGCGTCTGAAGGATGCGGCCTCTTCGGCGCATGTGATGGACGGGCTGATCCTGCTTCCCGCGCAGGTTCCGCGCTTCCTGCGCCTTCCGGCCCGTCTGAAGGAAGGGCAGGAGACGCCGGACCAGATCCGCTTCGTGCTGCTTGAAGACCTCATCACGCTGTTCGCCGGGCGTCTGTTTCCGGGGCTGGTGATCGGGGCGGCGGGTGTGCTGCGTGTGATCCGCGATACGGATGTGGAGTTTGAAGACGAGGCCGAGGATCTGGTCCGGTCTTATGAAACGGCGCTGAAGCAGCGTCGGCGCGGCGTATGCATCCATCTCGCACTCGATCGCAAGCTGCCGGACACGCTGGGCCGCGAGATGGGCGAAGAGCTTGGCGTGGGCGAAGAGGACGTGGTCGTTCTGCCGTGTTTCGTCGGCGTGACGGACCTCAAGCAGCTGATCGTGGATGACCGTCCGGATCTGGTATTCCCGCCTTATACGCCGCGCTTTCCCGAACGGGTTCTGGACTATGACGGCGACTGTTTCGCGGCGATCCGGGCGAAGGACATGCTGGTCCACCATCCGTTCGAGAGCTTCGACGTGGTGGTGCAGTTCCTGCGTCAGGCGGCGCTGGACCCGAACGTGTTGGCGATCAAGCAGACACTTTATCGGACGTCCCGTGACAGCCCGATCGTGCATGCGCTGATCGAAGCGGCGGAGGCTGGAAAATCAGTCACGGCCATGGTCGAACTGCGGGCGCGGTTTGACGAGGAAGCCAATATCCGCCTGTCTCGCGCGCTTGAAGCGGCGGGCGTGCAGGTCGTGTTCGGCTTCGCGCATCTCAAAACGCATGCCAAGCTGAGCCTTGTGGTCCGTCGCGAGAACGGCTCGCTCCGGTCCTATGCGCATTTCGGGACGGGCAATTACCATCCGATTACGGCGCGGATTTATACGGATCTATCGTTCTTCACCTGTGACCCGAAGCTGGCCTCGGATTCGGCGCGTCTGTTCAACTATATGACGGGCTATGCAATCCCGGCGAAAATGGATGCGCTGGCCTTCTCGCCCATCACCATCCGCTCCACGCTGGAAAAGCTCATCCAGGACGAGATCGACCACGTCAAGGAAGGGCGTCCGGGGCGGATCTGGCTGAAGATGAACAGCCTGGTGGATGCCGAACTGATCGACAAGCTTTATGAAGCCTCGCAGGCCGGGGTGAAGATCATCGGGATCATCCGCGGGATCTGCTGTCTGCGGCCGGGTGTGCCGGGGCTTTCGGACAATATCGAAATCAAGTCGATTGTCGGGCGTTTTCTGGAGCATGCGCGGGTTTTCGCATTCGGAAACGGCCACCGGATGCCATCCGCCAAGGCAAAAGTTTTCATTTCTTCGGCAGACTGGATGGTGCGGAACATGGACTGGAGGGTAGAAGCCATGGTGCCCATCACGAACCCGACGGTCCATGCGCAGATTCTTGGTCAGATCATGACGATGAACATCAAGGACAACCTTCAGAGCTGGACGCTCACGAGGGACGGCTACTGGCATCGGGTTTCGCCGGGCGCACATCCGTTCTCCGCCCACGAATACTTCATGAACAATCCGTCCCTGTCCGGCCGAGGCTCGGCCGCGCGGGAGAAGGTCCTTCCGGAGGCACACCGCCCCCGTGAGCGGCCCGACAGGATTCTGGAAGACTGACCTTCATGTCCTCATCTGCACAGCGTTCCGCCATTGTCGATCTTGGGTCCAACTCGGTCCGGCTGGTCGTTTTCGAGGGGGTGACGCGCAACCCCCTTCCGATCTTCAACGAGAAGGTCACGCTCAAGCTGGGGCGTGGACTGGATACGACGGGGCGCCTCAACGAAGAAGGTGTGACGCTGGCGATGGACGTGCTGGGACGGTTCCATACCGTCGCCCGCGCGATGGGGGCGGAGCCGTTTCAGGTTCTCGCAACTGCTGCCGTCCGGGATGCGACCAACGGGCCCGATTTCGTTGACGCCATCCGCGCGCGGATGCCGGGCGTGCCGATCCGGGTTCTGGAAGGAACGGAAGAAGCCGATTACGCGGCTCGTGGCGTTTTATGCGGTCTGCCGGAAGCAAACGGGCTGGTTGCGGATATTGGCGGGGGGTCGCTGGAACTGATCCATGTCGCGGACGGCCAGTATTTCGAGGCCGTGACGACCAAGCTGGGTGTGATCCGTCTGCATGACCGTGCCAAAGGCAGCATTGAGCGGGCAGCAGAAATCGCGAATGAACTTCTGGCGGAGGTGAACTGGCTGCCAGGCATGACGGGGCGGCCGCTTTATCTGGTCGGGGGCGCGTTCCGTGCGCTGGCGCGGCTTCAGATCGCGCGGACGCAGTATCCGCTGAATCTCGTGCATCTGTTTACCCTCTCGGAAGGGGAAGCGCGGGAAATGGCGGACTGGGTCATCACGTCCCCGCGCCGGACCCTTGAGAAAATGCCGGGTGCGCCCCGCAAGCGTCTGGCGGATGCGCCGTTTGCGGCGGTCGTGCTGCGCTGCCTGATGGAGCGTGTCCGTCCGTCCAAGGTTGTCTTCAGCGTCGATGGGCTGCGTGAAGGCTGGTACATGCGCCATGTGGCGTCGTCGGTTGCGGATCTCGATCCAATGACGGATCTGGCGACGGAGATGGCCAATCGTCTGGCCCGCAGCGCCTCGCTCGCGGAAGCGCTGGTGAGCTGGACGGCGCCGCTGTTCCGCGACGAGACGCGGACCCAGAAGCGTCTGCGCGAACTGGCGTGCATGCTCTCCGACATCGGCTCTTACGATCACCCGGAATATCGGGTCGAACAGACCTATCGACGGGTGATGTATGGGCATGGCGTGGGTTTCGACCACAGTGCGCGGGCCTTTATCGGGCTGACGCTCGCCGTGCGGTATGAAGTCTCGATGGACTCACCCCTTATTGAACCCTCCCGGCAGCTTCTGTCGCGTTCGGAGATCGAACGGGCGGTGAGGCTGGGCCTTGCGCTTCGGCTGGCCTATACACTCTGCGCGGGGACGAAAGTCCTCCTGGATGAGTGCAGGCTTCTCGTGGAAGACGGAACACTCGTGCTGGTTCTGGGCGCACGCAGCGTCCGGGCGGCGGGCAGTGCGGTCCGTCGTCGCTTCGAGAGGCTGGCGGCTGCAATGCAGCTTGAATGTCAGGTTAGGGAAGAATGATTTTGCGGGATTACGGAACGGCGGCCAGGTTTGGTCTTGTTGCGGCGGCAGTGGTTTTCGGACTGTCGGGCTGCGGAAAATCCCATGACCGGGGCGCGCTTTGGAAAGTCGTCCACGGGCGCTGTGCCGTGGATGCGGATCACAAACCCTGCACGGTTTATGACGAGAAGGACGGCTACGCCCTTCTCAAGGATCAGACAGGGCGCGGCCAGTATCTGGTGATCCCGACGCAGAAGGTTCCCGGCGTTGAAGATCCCGTTCTGCTGAAGCCGGAAACGCCGAATTATTTCGCGGAGGCCTGGGGGCAGCGTGCCCATGTGGCGCAGTCCTACGGGTTCGAGATCCCTGACTCGCATCTGTCGATGGCCATCAATTCGCGTCCGGGGCGCACGCAGGACCAGTTGCACATCCATCTGGACTGTCTGACATCCTATGCCCGTGCCGAGCTCGACAAGAACATGATTACCGAGGCCTGGTCTCCGGTTTCGCTATACGGGCATCCCTACCGTGCGCGGATCGTAACATCGCTGGATCCGTCACCGTTCCGGGTGATTGCCGCTGATGACATGTCCATCCACACGCTCGTCATCACGCCGGCAAAGCATGGCGGGTTCATCCTGCTCGATGACATGGCGCATGTCCTTGATCATGGATCGGGCGAAGAGCTTCAGGATCATGAATGTCATCTCGATGATCCGCACCACAAGGCCATGATCATGGATGGCATGGACATGGGCCAGCACCCCAACGGCATGATGTAAAACAGCTTTGGGTTGTTCCGGGATTCCGGGTGTGGCAGGGTTCGACCAATCTCGAACAATTGACATTCCCGGAGACCGGTCTTGAAACTGGCAGCGAAATCGCCCCCGAACTGGCCACTGCTTTCGCTCGCTGTTGGCGCCTTCGCCATCGGCACAACAGAATTTACACCGATGGGCCTGCTGCCCGTCATCGCGCATGGTCTCCAGGTCAGTGTGCCCAAGGCCGGTGGGCTGGTGACGGCCTATGCGGTGGGTGTGATGCTCGGGGCGCCGGTCATTACGCTCCTGATGGCGCGTTTCCGGCGTAAACTGGCCCTGATCCTGCTGATGGGCCTGTATGTGGCCGGGAATCTGCTCTCCGCGGTCTCCGGCAGTTATGAACTGCTTTTTGCCTCACGTGTTCTGACCAGTCTGGCCCATGGGGCGTTTTTCGGCCTTGGGGCCGTGGAGGCGTCTCTGTCTGTCGCGCCGTCCCGCCGGGCGAGTGCGGTGGCGTCCATGTTCATGGGGCTCACGATCGCGAACATCATCGGCGTTCCGGCGATGACATGGCTCGGGTTGAATTTCGGCTGGCACAGTGCGTTTGGGGTGACGGCCATGCTGGGACTGGTGACCATGCTGGCCGTGCAGTTCGCCCTGCCGCAGCGTGAGATTGGTCCGGCGCCGGAGGTCGGGCGTGAACTGCGGGTTCTCGTAAAGGGCAATGTGCTTCTGGCCCTTCTGACGACGGCGATCGGCGCCGGGGCAATGTTCGTGCTCTACACCTATATCGCGCCGATTCTTGAACACATCACCCATGCCAGCCCGACCATCATTACTCTGGCGCTGATGCTGACCGGGGTGGGGTTCTCCATCGGCAACGCCATAGGCGGTCGGAGTGCAGACCGTTCTCTGGATGGGAGTCTGCTGATCTTTTTCCCCATCCTCGGCGTGATCATGCTGATCTTTCCGTGGATGGCGCAGAGCGTGCCAGGCGCGCTGTTCGCGTCACTGCTCTGGGGCGCCGCGACCTTCGCGCTCATGCCTGCGCTTCAGATGCGGGTCATGCAGGCCGCGCATGATGCGCCTGCGCTGGCGTCGTCCATGAATATCGGGGCGTTCAACCTTGGCAATGCGATCGGTGCGGCTCTGGGAGGGATCGCGCTGTCTATGGGGTTGGGCTATGGCGGTGTGTCTGTCATCGGTACGGCCCTGGCGCTGGTCGGGGTCGGGCTTGTTCTTCTGTCACGAAAGGTGGCTCCTCCATGATCCGTTCCCTCCTGCTCGCCACCAGCCTGTTTGTTGCGCCCCTCTCGGCGCTGGCCGCACAGCCTGCGAATGTTGGCGATGCCATTATGGCCGCCAGCGCCTATCACGACAGCGGCGATTACCAGCGCGACTTCGACGCCGTGGTTTCCCAGGCGCGCCAGTGGATCAACGAGACGGCGCCCAAGACGCGCCACCCCGCGATTGTTCTGGATATCGACGAGACCACGTTGTCCAACTGGGACGAGATCCGCGCCGATGATTTCGGATATATTTCGGCTGGCCCGTGCGACGCTCTGCCCAAAGGGCCGTGTGGGGCCATCGCCTGGGAAAAGAGTGGCCGCGCGCCGGCCTTTGCGTCCATGCGGGCGCTGATTGAAGATGCACAGGCGCATCATGTTGCGGTGTTTTTCGTGACGGGGCGTCATGAAGATGAGCGGGATGCAACCGAACAGAACCTGCATCTGGCGGGAATCCGGCACTGGGATGGTCTGTATCTGCGGCCGATGACGTCCCACGGATATGCTGCGCTGTACAAGGCGCCGACCCGTGAGAGAATCGAGCGCAAGGGCTATACGATCATTGCAAGCCTCGGGGATCAGCCGTCCGATCTGAGCGGTGGTTTTGCGAAAAAGACTTTCCTGCTGCCGAATCCGTTCTATCGTATTCCGTAACACTATGTAATTTCGGAAACGGAAGACGGTATGCGCCCTCATTCAGTTCTTGCACTCCTTCTTGCCGGAATCTGGAGCGGGGCGGCTTATGCGGCTCCCACGCCTGTTGAAAAAGCGCGTCTGTTGTGGTCGGGTCCGGAAGGGCGTATCGACGCGCGGGCCTGTCAGGTCCCGGCGGGAAAACCGCAGTCGTTCTGTATCGTCTGGACCAGCAAGGCCGCTCCTGTTTCTGAAAACATTGAAGGGGCTCCCGGATCCATCGCGACTCTCTGGCGGCGGACGGCGCTGGCACCGGAGCCGGAATCCATCCCGGATCTGCTGTTTTATGTGAACTGGGACGGATCGGGACTGTGCGGCGAATATGTCGCGTTGCGGTTTGCGCAACTTCCGCATTTCCAGAAGCTCAGTGACTGCCGGCAACCTGAATATCCACCACAGGGTGCGCCTGCGACCGGGCCGTTCGGTTTCTGGCTGTCGATTCCTGTGATGATGCCGTTTGGAGCTTCGAATTCCGAGAGCGTATCCACGCCGGCTCCCGTGATCTGGCACAATGGAACATTCGCGCTGGATGAAGCAAGGCTGAAGCAGGACGCCTTGTCCATGGTTTCCCAAGCGTTCCAGGGGGCATCCATCGGGAATGAAACCGGAGCATTCCTGTGGGAGGTCCGGCATCATTTTCCCGGGCAGGGTCTGCCCACCACGACACAGATCATGCTGGATCTGATCTTCAAAGGGCATGCCGACCAGGCGCAGGAACTAGTGCATAACAGTACCAATCCGCATTTCGATGCATCCCTCTACTGGAGTGATCTGTGCGCAATTCTGGTGGCAGATCCCAACTGGAAGATTTTAATGCACGGGGTTTTGCCCGGTGCTGCACAGGTGGAGGCGGCGGCGCAGACAGGAAAAAAGCTGCGTGATACATCGGCCTATGTTCACGACCTGTAAAAGCGGGATCTGAAAAAGCCCGGTGCCATGACGGCACCGGGCTTTTTTTGTCTCAGAACGATTTGAGAAGCCGTTCCAGATAGTCCAGTTCACTTTGTGGTCGCGTGCGGTCGGAGGCGCGGCGGCGGAGTTCGCGCTCGATGTCGCGGGCGCGGTCCCGGGCGCTTTTGTCCGGGATATGAGCGTCCGAATCCTTGCCCTTGTCGCCTTCGCCGAGTTTGCGGCCCAGAGGATCCTGATCCTTCTGGTCCTCGTCGTCGCCGTCTTCATCGCCCGCCTGCGGCTGGTCGCCGTCATCGCCCTGCTGGCCCTTTGCGCCGTGCTGGGGTTTTCCGGAACCGCCTGCGCCACCGGAGGGAATGAAGCTCAGGCTGCCGCCGCCCTGTCCACCCTTGCCGGAACCGCCGGATTTCTGGTTCTGGCGCATCTGCTTTCCGGCTTCGGACAGGTCGGCCAGAACTTTCTGTTCGGCTGTCTGGGCGTCGGCGTCTTTGCGGTCTGCGAGGGCTTCGCGCGCGCTTTGCATATCCGTTTTCGCCTTGTCGAAGGCTGTGGCGGGCTTGCCGGTCAGATCCTTGACACGATGGCTCAGGATATCGTTCACGCGCTGTAGCGCACGTTGCAGGGCGTGATCCGAACGGCGTCCGTCGGACTGGGCCGCGACCGTGGCCGGATCGACCGGAGCGGGCGGTTTGTCGGCAGGCTGGTCCATGCCGGCAGGTGGCTGCATGCCAAGCTGGCGGAGCAGGTCTGCCGTTGACATCTGGCTGACATCGGGGGGATTGCCGTCATCGGGCGGTGCTGCGGCCTTACGGGCGGCGGAAAGGCGGGACTGCGTGTGGTCGAGCAGCATGGTCTCGCGATGGACGAGATCATGCAGGGCGGCGCGCTGCGCCTGCGCCTCGGCCTGCGCCTTCATCTGGGCGGCAAGGGCCTTGAGGTCCTCGGGGCGCGCCTGACGCATGCGCTCGGCCATGTCTTCCATCTGCTGGAGACGCCGGAGGGCTTCGTCGCCATGTCCCTGATTGGCTTCGGACTGGAGACGACGCATTTCGTCTGAGAACGGATCGGCCGAACTGGTGCCGGATTGTGGCATCATGATCCCGCTCTGGGCGGCTCGCGAGAACAGGAGTTGCATCCGGCGGTTCAGGGCATCTTTGAGGGCCTGTGTGCGGCGCTGGAGTTCTTCCTGTTCAGGAAGGGTATGACCCTTTTCTCCCAGATCGCGCATGTGGTCGAGCTGCTGCTGTACACCCTGTTGTGCGGCGCGGACTTCGGCTGCGGCATCTGCGATTTCGGGGCCGTCACGGCGCAGATCGTCCAGATAGAGCGCAAGTGCCCAGAGGTCGCCCGGGACGCGATCAGCAGAGCCTTGCGGGGCATCTTTGCGAAGAGAGGCGATTTCCAGCCCCAGCGCTGCGAGGATCGCGCGTTCGTCGGTTGTCTGTGTCAGGAGCGCGAGTTCGTCCGAGGCTTTTGAGGCGCGTTCCTGCCCAAGCATGAGGCGGCGGCGCAAAGCCACGAGCGCGCGGGCCAGCGGGTCTGTGAATTTGCGGGCTCCGATCTGGAATTTGACGGGATCGCTGCGGCTTTCGCGACCCGAAACGCTTTTGGCATGTAGACGGCCTTCGACGTCCATTCCCGCAAAAGGATCGGAGGAGAGATCCGGCGTGGCGATCCCTTTTGCGTCTTTCGGATGACCGTCGAGGGGGATCGGAACGCGCAGGATCCGGCCGCGGGAGAGACCGGGCAGATGGATTTCGGCTTCCAGAGATTCGACACCGTAGGTCTGATGGATGTGCCAGGGCAGGCCAGTGCGCCAGTCGTCTTTCTGGGGGCCGGGTTTGCCGTCCCATGTGACGGTCGGGGGCAGGTCGGGTTCCACGGTCACACGCCATGCGCCGAGAGTACGGCCGCGAACGACGATGCGGACAGTTCCAGATTGTTGAAGCGTGCCGTGGCTGTTCCAGCTTCCCGCATCCAGCCGGCTCTGTGCGGGAGAGGCGATGCCGGACAGCGCGGGTTTGCCGTGAGCGCCGGTGATGGTGGCGTTCAGGATCGAACCCTGCGGCACATCAAGCGTGGTGCGGCCTGTTGAAGAGAGGAAAATAGGCGCGCCAGGCGCATAAGACGGTCGGTCGATCCAGGCCTGAAGGGTCGGCAGCGGAACGCTGTCATCGTCCACGCCGGGGACCAGTCCGGCGTACAGACGCGACGGCGTGTGTGTACTCGCCAGCAGCGCGGCACCGATCAGGGCCAGAGGGACGGCGATAAGGCCGATGCGGTCCTGCAGGCTGGTCTCGGGATGCGGAAGACCGACGCGGAGTGTTCCGAGCGAGGCTGTAACGCGCTCGACATGGCGCGCCCAGATGGCGGACTGTTCGCCGTTTCCGGCAAAAGCCGGGCGGTCGGTCAGGCTGAGCAGTGGCTGGCGGGCGAGACGGGAATCGTGCTCGATCCTGCGGTCTGCTGCCGGGATGCCCACGGGGGCAACACGGCGCAGGCCGGTGACGGTCAGCCAGAGAGCCGCGCCGAGCACACCGATTTCGAGCAGCGCATGCAACCAGTCAGGCAGGGACTGTGGGATGCGTGCGAGGCAGGCCAGACCGTAGAATGCGACCAGAAGCAGCGGCCAGCGCAGGGGCTCCCAGGCACGTTCCCACCACAGGACACGCTGGGCCCTGCGACGCAGGGTTTTGAGATGGAGGGCCGGGTTTGGCTCAGCCATGGTCATTCCTGGCTGCTGTCAGCCATTCGGGGACGGTTTCAGCAGCGATCAGCTCCGCAACACTCTGGCGCTGGCGGATGATGGCCCATTTCCCATTGTCGATCAGGACCTGCGCCGCGAAGGGGCGGGAATTATAGGTGGAACTCATGACTGCGCCGTAAGCTCCGGTATCGAGCAGGGCGATCAGATCGCCGCGCTTCGTGTCCGCCGGGAGCGCACGGTCGCGGGCGAAGATGTCGCTGCTTTCGCAGACCGGCCCGACGATGTCCCAGAGCTTTGTTGGGCTGGTCAGCCCATTCGGGGCGACGGGCATGATGCCGTGCCAGGATTCGTACAGGGACGGCCGTGCGAGATCGTTCATGGCGGCATCGAGCACGACGAAGTCGGGGTTGCCAGCCTTGGTTTCAATGACGCGGGTTAGTAGGAGACCTGTCGGTGCAGAAAGCCAGCGGCCAGGTTCAATACTGAGGCGGACGTCAAGATCCCCCAGCGTCTCGGCAATAATGCCCGCGAGCATGTCGGGCGAGGGAGCGATTTCGTCACGATAGCGGATACCAAGGCCACCGCCACAGTCCACGGCTTCGACGGTGTGACCGGCAGCGCGGATTTCGCGGACCATGTCGGCAAGCCGCATATAGCCTTCCCGGAAAGGTCCAGCGGTGAGCATCTGGCTGCCCAGATGAACAGCGAGGCCAACGAGCCGGACATTCTTCAGGCGGGCCGCTTCACCATACAACGCCACGGCGCGGCGGTGTTCGATGCCGAACTTGTCTCCGGCGCGGCCCGTGGAAATCTTGTCATGGGTATCGGCGTCCACGTCCGGATTGACCCGGAGGGCCGCGCGGGCGACGCGACCGCAGGCCCGGGCGATCTCGTCGAGGCGATACAGTTCCTCGACGCTCTCGACGTTGACCTGTGCGATGTCGTGCTCGATGGCAGCCCGCAATTCAGCATCGGATTTTCCAACGCCGGAGAACACGATCCCGGAGGGCGGCTGGATTCCGGCATGAAGCGCACGCTGCATTTCTCCGCCGCTGACGATATCCACGCCATAGCCGCACTGCCGCAGGATGGTCAGAGTCGCCTGATGGTCCTGCGACTTCATGGCGAAATGCAGGTTGACCGGAAGGTTCCGGGCCTCAAACGCAGCCCGGAGCGCCTTTGCGCGACGTCGGAGCGTTTCTGCCCCCGTGATCCAGCACGGCGTGCCGACGGCCGCCGCAATGACGTGCAGGGGCACGCCTTCGAACAGGAGGCCGTCCCGTGCGTCCATCGTCAGGGAAGGGCGGGTGTCCAGCATGTCGCGGAAGGACGGGTCAGTAGCGGGATCGGAGGGAAGCGGTGCACTCATGATGGTGATACCGTATCGCTCTTGGAAGCATGTTCCAAGCTGAACCCGCAGGGGATAGTATCACCGGCATGATACAGGAACTGATCCGCGAGGCCCTTGAGGCCCGTTCGCGTGCCTATGCACCCTATTCGCGCTTTCAGGTCGGCGCGGCCTTACGCTGTGAGGGTGTTGTGCATTCCGGTTGTAATGTCGAGAACGCCGCCTATCCGCTGGGAACATGTGCGGAAGCCGGTGCGATTGCCTCAATGGTCAGGGCTGGGGGCCGGCGTATTGAGGAAATCGTGGTCGTGGGCGGCGATGCGCCGTGTACGCCGTGTGGCGGGTGCCGTCAGAAACTGCGGGAGTTCGGTCTGCCGGATCTGCGGGTGCATATGATATCTCCGAAAGGAGACGTGCTTCTGACCCGGACGCTGTCCGAGCTGCTGCCTGATGCGTTTGGCCCGGATCATCTGGGATGAAAGGCGCCGCTGCGCTGCTGATGTTCTGGCTGTACGGCACAGGCGCACTGGCGGCTCCGGCCGTGGCCCTGCCGGGACTCGGATCGGACAGCCATCGCAGCGTGGTGGATGTGAATACGGCGCCCTGGAAGATTCTGGGGCGCGTCCAGACGTCACTGGGGGGGCGATGCACGGGATTCGCCGTGGCGCCGACCGTGATGGTCACAGCGGCGCATTGTTTGTGGCTGTCTGCAACGCGGCATTATATCCAGCCTGCAGATGTTCACGTGCTGATGGGGTATCTGCTTGGGCAATACCGGCTTCATGCCCATGTGACACATTTTGTTATTGCGCCCGGTTATGACCCAGAAAATGAGGGCGGTACGGCGTCCGACGATCGTGCCACGCTGGTGCTGGACCGGAAGGTGATCGCGCCTGCCGACCTTGTTCCTTACGGCGTAGCACAGACGGGGGCGGCTGCGATGCTGGTCGGATATCCTCAGGATCGGCCGGAAGTTCCGTACGGGGATATAGCCTGTCAGATCAACGGGTTGGCAGTGAATGGACTGATTCATCACGACTGTGCGGCAACGCGCGGAGACAGCGGCGGCCCCCTGCTGGCGCGTCAGCCGGACGGGGAGTGGGGGATTGTGGGAATTGATGTTCTGGCGACGCCGGAACGGGGTGGATTTGCTGCGCCTTTACCGCATTGATGTCTGGCGCAGTTCAAGGGTTGCGAGACGTGGGCGCATGTCAGAAAAAATTCACTGATGCAAACATGGGCCCCATTGCCGCGTTGACCAGAAGACGACACCATAAAGGTGTTAAAGGTTTTTTAATCCCGGAAAGTGATTGCCATGTATGTCATGTCCATGAAGGGAGCATCATCCAGTGTCGTTCCGCAGGGAAACGCGCAGGGGGAAAGTAAAAAAAACGGCAGGAAGCATGTTCTTGTTGTCGAAGATCAGGCGCTGCTGCGATTTCTCGCTGCGGACATGCTGGAAGAGGCAGGTTACGAGACATCGCTAGCGGCGGATGCTGACGAAGCACTGGCTGTTCTCGAGCGGCGCCCGGACATCTGCACGATTTTTTCCGACGTTAATATGCCCGGTGACATGGATGGCGTGGATCTTGCGCGCGTGATTCGCGAGCAGCACCCCGATATTGGCCTTGTTCTGACATCAGGAACCCGGATTCAGGAACTCGGAGAGCTGCCGGGCGGCACGATGTTTCTGGCCAAGCCCTATGAATGGGACGAGGTCTATCGCTGCCTTGAGCGTGTGCGCCACTGAAGCATCAATGAATTGTTGTGGAGAAAAGCAATGTGGTGCACCCGAAAGGACTTGAACCTCTAACCCCCAGATTCGTAGTCTGGTGCTCTATCCAGTTGAGCTA